>NZ_JAMYPH010000015.1:0-165539 GCF_040320265.1 Mesorhizobium sp. M0751 | reverse complement strand
GTCTCTGACCACGGCACCGAGTTCACCTCGAACGCGATCCTCGCCTGGTCGAAGGATCATCAGGTGGAATGGCACTTCATCGCGCCGGGCAAGCCGATGCAGAACGGCTTCTGCGAAAGCTTCAACGGGCGGATGCGGGACGAGTTGCTGAACGAAACCGTGTTCCTCGGCCTCGACCATGCCCGAACAACCATCGCCGAATGGGCAGACGACTACAACCGATCGCGCCCACATTCGGCGCTCGGATACCTCACGCCTGCGGCCTATGCCGCCAATCTCACCGCAACGGACGATCGGCTGCGCAACCCGACCAGTTCCGCCGATCACCCGTTGCTCAACCCGCGCCATACGGCGTAAAACCCGCCGAGGCTCTAACTGCAGGCGGATGAAAATTCAGTGGCAGGTCAGAAGCAACCCCGACCAAGAGTTCGCTCGGCGGACCGGGAACAAAGAAAAGCCGAAAGCAGCCAAGGGTAGAAGAAAAGGTCGGCGCCACGTTAACCACGTTATCGCCTTACATCGAACCTAGAGGTGGCTTTCTCGTTAGTCGTCTATGGAAGACGATCAATCTAGATTCCGTTGTCACCCCGAGCCGTCCGGCACGTGGATGGTGTGGGATGAGGTCGACAATGCCCCGGCAAGCTTAGGAGGCTGCTCACTTGTCGGTCGGACATGGCAGCGCGCCAAAGTGGCCTGCGATTTGCTGAAGCGCATTTATGACAACCGGCTGGAGGCTCGATCGCATGCGAGAAAGCCGGTGGCCGAGCCGGTGGACCGAGTCGACGACCTCATATCATCCATCCGCAAGAGCCGCAGTTTTGCAAGTTTGTCTCAAGGCGGGCGGGGAGTTCCATTGAATTCCGGGCAGTCGATCTCGCGACCCGGGTTGGGTCAAAGGGAAACATAACCGAAGACTGCCCCGGATTGCGCGGCAACTTTGCCGAGGGCGTACACCTGTCTCAGGGGCGAGGAGGACCTTTGGCACGCCTCGCTGCAGGATTTTCGGGAAGAAGGAACTTAATCCCATTCGCCAGCTTATGGCTGGATGAGCACACGCGGCATCAACTTCTTCGACAAATGGATGGCAGAGCATCTGCCTAACGCAAGGTCAAACGATCCGTTCGCCATTAGGGATCTTGCCGACCAGGCTCTCAAAGCGGCTGAGGAGAGCGGCATCAAGGCACATGAGATCGAAGAGGAGGTCGGGAACGTTTTCGACGTCATTTTCGACGCCATGCTGCATCGTGAAGGCGGCATGGTGGAAATGATCTGAAGCGACTAGCATCCGGCCGACAGACCGGACAGTGAAATTCGGTGCGGCGACACCTTCAACAGATCGCCATGCATGCCTCAGAAAACACTTGCCGACACTCTGGCCGCCCGCGAGACGGCCTATGTCAATTGCGGCCATCCGATGTGCTGCAAATCGACGAGGCTCGATATCCGGCGCTGAGTGACAGGCTCGGCCGTGACCACGGCTCAATGCATAACGACCTAGTCGGGCTTTTGTTTGCTCAGATTGCAGGGCTGCCGGCCGTGACCGCCGGCCGGTGTTCTTCACATGCATTCCTGACTACGAAGGCCAGCAGCGTGCGCGCAATCGCGGCTGGAAGCCAACTTTTGAACGAGGGGGCTGAAAGTGGCCGGCGCCAAAGCCTACGCGCTGCCGTCGCGGCACAGGAGCGGTGCCTCATGTTTGCTGCGAGAGCAAAGGCCCGTTTCCATACTAGTCCACCATGTCCCGCAGGGGCTTCTTGCGCTTGGGTGCATCTGTTCTCATCCAGGACGCCAGGCGACCAAAGCCGACTGAATCGGCGGCGCTCCTGCGACGCGCAAGCCCCCGACCTGGGCGCGTTGAGCCTGCTCCGAGTCAGCGCGCGCGCCGGTAATGCATGGCGACCGCGCCGCTGCGGAGCGGCTTGGCCGAGATCAGCTCGAGCCGTCGCGTGCTGGGCAGCCCGCTTTGGTAGAGGGTCGGGCCGTGGCCCGCGATTCTCGGGTGCACGAGGAGCTTGTACTCGTCGATTAGATCCAGCCGGTCCAGCTCGGTCGCGAGCTTGCCGCTACCGAGGAGCACGCCGGCCGGGGTCGCGTCCTTGAGCCTCTGCACGCCCTTGCGCAGTTCGCCGCCGATGTGGTGGCTGTTGGTCCACGGGAAGGCCTTTCGCGTCGATGACACTACGTACTTCGGCTTGGCCTCCAGCTTGACCGCCCACTCGCGTATCGCCGGCGGCGCCTCCTCGTCGCCGCGGGCGACTGCCGGCCAGTAGCTCTCCATCATCTCGTAGGTGACGCGACCCCACAGCATTGCTCCGCCCTCATCCATAAGGCGGGTGAAGAAGGCGTGCGTCTCGTCGTCGGCAATTCCCTCCTGGTGGTCGACGCAGCCGTCCAGGGTGACGTTGATGCTGAAAGTCAATAGTCCCATGCGGCGAGTCTAAGCCATACAATGGAGAACATGAAGGCCGATTGCTCGCGGTTGATGTTCAACTTGCGCCCCCCGTGCCCCCTTCGTTTCCTTCACGTCCTGCTGCTCGGGTCGCCTTCCGTCCCATAATCATAGCTCCGCGCGTATACGTAGGGGGTGCCAGTGGCGGTGGCGGGCATTTCGTGGGATTGATGCACTGAATCTGGGCCGCGCCGGCCCGGGGGGAAAGACCGTGAAAACCGCCATCACAGTACTCATTGTTCTGCAAGTCGCCAATTTGGTGGCGACGCTTGGGGCCGATTACTTTGGTCGTCGCCGCGCCACGCTATTCGCTGCCTGATCTATGCCACGCACGCCATGGGCGAGCCAAAGGCTTGCAAGGAGGCATTTCCACGCCGAGCTGCCATAGGACGCGCGTGCCTAGGCGCGACCCATCCCGAGGGAAACAGGCCACAAATGAGCCCGCGCGCATGGTTTCCCCTCAGTGGGACGATAGTCACCAGAGCGCGTTCATGCCAGCCGGCATAACCGCACGGGCAGCCCTTCGGCGGCTGCCACTATATCCACCCGCACTCCCTTGACCGTGTACCTAATTCTCAGGGGAGAGGTACATTTTGGCCTCCTTAGCGGCAGCCTCAAATGCCTTTCGTATCACGTGAGGGTCAATCGGATCGCCCTCCACAGCCGACAGGCAGAGGGTCACAGCCTTGTGCCAGCGAGGTCCTCGCCGGGTCCACGTCTTGAGCTGCTCAAGGGCTGCCCTCGCATTGTTGCAGCTACGCCGATCACCGGCTTCAGTCCTTACGAACACCGGAGGGACGAACCAATGGGTTGGCATGATGGGAATGTAGGGCGGGACGAGCCTGCCGACCACCCAGTGGTAGTCCGCGATAATGGAACAACGCAGGTCCTCGGTAGTTTAGAAATCGCAGCGGTCAATTCTTCGTGGATGCAGCCGCTGTTGGGTCCGCCGGCTTTCTCACGAGTGGCGGGCCCGCCTTATGGAGGGACTAATATCCCCTGCTCCTTGGCGGCAGCCAGGAATGCCTTGCGGGCCTCCTCAGGCTCCATCTCGTCGGCAAGCACAGCGACGCAGACGTGCACCGCGAGATTCCACTGAGGGCCACGTTTGGTCCACTTCAGGAGTTCCTTAGCCGCTGCATCGGCGTTGTTGACGTGGTTCGTCATACTTGGAGACTCAGTCCCGACAGGGACCGGAGGGGAGAACCAGTGATTTGGCATAAGGGTCACTCCTTGCCGCCCTTGCCGCCTCTTAAGCCCCCTAAGCAACTTTTGCTCATCCGTCAGCGTTCGTTTTAATGATAGACTAAGCAGCTTTCGAAGGTAGCTGCAGGCCGCATCTGACCTCTGCTTTGTTCTCTCGACGATTTCGTCTGGAATGGTAGACCAGAATGCTTGATAGAAATTTCTGAGCGGGTGATCGGACAAGTGGCTCGAGTGACCAAGGTGAAGACGATCAGGTTCCCATCGATTCATTGTCTGATGCGGACTATGCGGTTCAGTTCGAATTTGACCACGATCTGGGCTAGCTGGTTGCCTGCTTCATCGCCGACTTGAATGCCAGCCTCGTGATAGGTGCCATCGGGCAGCTTTTCTCTTGCGATTTCAAGCAGCGTTTTTGCTGCCTCGTCCTCCGCAGATTCCAGGTTCGGAAGCTCTGAACCTTCAGGGTCTGGGAGGGTCTCTCCATTGCTGGACAAGTCGAAGAAATAGCGCGGCATCAATCCTAACCAGGATTGCCGGAAAATGTTCAATGTCTCTTTTTTACATACAAAGAGCTAATCCTGCATGGCCCGCAGGGGCTTTTTGCGCTTCGGCGCCCTGTACTTCTCGACCAGCCTGACCTGGTCGATATCAATCGTCATAAGCGTTCCAAGGTCGATTGTCACCTTGCCGCCTTCCTCGGCCATGCGCGTGAGCCGTTCCTTAGTTTCTTCAACAAAGGCTTTCACACGAGATGCCGTCACTGGCACGAGTTGCTGGCCACAGCGATCCGGGATGACCGATCCGTCGGTGGCCGAATTTCGTTCCAACCGTCGGTTGGTGGACGCATTGCAGCTGATGCGCCTAAAGTCCCTGACGGTCCGCGTGCACCGGGCAGGCCCATCCCGCATCCCCAGCGTGGTGCAAGCCACTTGATCGGATCCCGCCGTCCTGGCATGTGCGCCGGGACTTTTTATCCAATTCGCGGAAAACCGAGTCGGCTTCGACCTCCGTCACCTATCCATCGCGAACGGCTCATGCTCGGGAAGGTGATGATGCAGCACTTCGACAAGGTTTCGCTTGTCGAATGTCTGGCCGCAAATTGGGCAGAACTCCAAACCATAGGTGGTCGCCCCTTTTGGCTCGAAGCAAACAATCGCAGATGAAGCCGCGCATAACCGCTTGGCGCCTAAAGTCGGACATTTAAGCGCAATTAGGGACTGCCAGAAAGCAGACGTTGCGCACGAATCCGGCTATCAAATTGCGTAACAATGGAAAGAGCGTCCACAACGCCGAGCGCGAAGGCGCTGTTCAGCCTTGCAGCAAGGAGTGCGATCCATCGCGTTTCGGCAGCATTGTCCAGTGCGGGAAGCCGATCAGTCCTGAGAGCCTTAGCCGTGTGATCATGGCCATCATTGACAAGCCGTCCCTGAACAGCCGAGACCTGTCCAGTCATGGCGCGAGTCGCGGCGTGTTACCTCGCAGCGGGCACAGTGTATTTACCTGCGAAGACCTCTTCTCCGAGATACACCCCGCCGAAAGGGACCGGTCCGGTCTGCCTTTACGGAGACGACGTGGGCGGCAGGCCCAGCCCGGCACAGAGAATGCGATCCGCTAGCGGCACCGCCCGGCCCAGCAAGCTAAGAACCGCTGGCGGGTCTGAGTGGGGCGATCAATCGTCTTCAGCAAAGTCCGTCAATTTCCAGCTGGCTCCATCTTTGCCAAAGACATAGATAAGCGAGCCGCAGAAAGCGGAATACGTGACATTACCTTCATTGGTGTCTTTGACGGGCTTCTCCTTGGCAAGACAATTCCGCTGCGCTATTGTGAAAGCACCCTTCCAGATCAAAGGGAAGTCATCTACTTGCCGTTGGTCATTGTAATAGATGGGATATTTGATCATCTGCGATACGGCTTTTTGGTCGCTCTTGCTGACGGCAGCCTTGAATTTTGTCCAGAAGGCTGCGAATCCGTCATCGCTCTTCGCCGCCAGCGCTGATCCCGCCGATATGAACAGACCAGCCAAAAACAGTCCCTTTGCGATCGCCGACCCGATCGAATTCATGATTGCCCCCAATGAATAATTTTATTGCCTGTCGTTTGTAAGTTAGCCGACCTTACGAGCATGCTCAATCGGTTATGACTGCCTGTTGTCAGAACGGTCGATATCCGGGAGGCGGACTCACAGTCGCCGTCACGCACCCCTTCGTCGATCAATTTAAGTGCCAACGCGACGGCAGTCGGCTGCGCTGTCATTATGCTATCCGTCGAGCGCGACTGAAACCCGACAGTAAGCAATCGGCCCATTACTCGCCCCTGAGTTGCCGCTATTAAGCGCAGAATGGGTGGCTCGCGGCAAGCTGGCAACCTCCATGTTACGGCGGCGGGTGTAACTCGCGCGCGTCACCTGACGGTGTACCAAACGTGACGGTGGCGGTTGACCGTGACGAAGTCACAGAACATGCCTGCAATTCGGTCGTGCGTCGTAGCCCGATGCCCAACTAAGAAATGGACAGGATCTCGAGTTCGCGCTGCCCTAGCTGGACAACGTCGCCAACGGTTTTGCCAATCAATGCGATGGCAACCGATGAACCGTGCGATATGGAAGCTTGAGACGGGTTGGCCTCATCCTCACCGACGATGCGGAAGGTCTGAGTGCGGCCATCATCACGCTCGAAGGTAACGGTGTGGCCGAAGGCGATCACTTCATTAGACGTCGGCACCGACATAAGCTGAGCCGTACGGACGCGTTCGGCATAATAGCGCATATCTCGAACCGGAACCGCCGACTGCCGTCGCCTCTCGTTGACATCTTCCAGCGCGTTAGCGGCCTCGAGGGCCTGCTGAGCGCGAGCCAATTCATCCTGCAGCATCTTGAGGCCCGCGTCCGTGACGAGGTTGATCCGACCGGAGATAGGGCGAGCCGGCAGGATGGTTTCCGATGCTGTCTCGGCGCTTTCCTCCTTGGCAAATGCTACGCTCAATTGGTCGGGACTCCGTGTCGAACACCGTCGCCGGGGTGGATTCCGGCTCGTCCGCTTTTGATCAAAGACGGCAGAAATCTGTCGTCGGTGGCGGAACGCGACATGACCATGAGCAGACGCATCTTGTAGCTACAACAGTCAACCCGCGCAAAGGTTTCCCTGTCGGTGGAGCCGAGTGCAGAAGCGGGCTGACTGGATGTCAGCCGAAGTAGTCGGATGAGGGTTTTTGGACATAGGTCGTATTTCGGCGGTGTGTATGACACTCTATACGATCCACATTGGGTCGGCAGCGTAATGGCTGCTTCTGACAAGCCAGTACCAAAAGCAGACCGTCAACTTCCGGCCCCATTCCTGACATAGTCGCTACTGCTCAGAAAATCACTTGCTCAGCCGGCTTCCACCGTAGGAATACTCACTTGAGCGTTTGACCCTGAGTTCTTCGTTCGCTACGGGAGCCTCGCGCGGCGTCACAACCATACGCGTCATCGCCGCGCTCATAACACGGATGGGCAAGCGCGTGACTGATCGCCGTCCCCGCGTTCACTCCTGTCTGTTCATCCTAAGCCCAAGGCGTCCTCGAATGGATTGGGTCTGACCGAAGACCGTCTTCGCTTCGCTCAGGCTCGATCGTCTTCCCGCAACGGCGGCGCTCTCGTTTTCTTCCCCTGGCCGTACCACCCCACCACGCACGCATGGCGGGGACCCCGGTTTGCGTCCATTCCTCGCGGCCCAAGAAAGCCTCGCGCCGCCGTCTTCCACTTCGTTTCAGCCACTTTGGGGTGCGGCCGGATCGTCCCCGGTCTCACGACCACCATCGAGGCCGCGATAGGCGCGGCCCGAGATAACAGAAGGAACGACCACAATGGCTACGATCGGCACTTTCTCCCGCACCGCGAACGGCTTCTCCGGCTCGGTCAAGACCCTGAACCTCAACGTCAAGACGGTGACCTTGACACCGGCCGAAGGCGACAACGAAAAAGGTCCGGATTTCCGCATCTTTGCCGGAGCCACCGAATTCGGAGCGGCATGGAAGAAGACCTCGCGTGAGGGCCGCGACCACCACTCCGTCAAGCTCGACGATCCAAGTTTTCCCGCTCCGATCTATGCAAGCCTGGTTGAGACCGACACCGGGGGCGAGTTCTCGCTGATCTGGTCTCGCCGCGCCGCAGAATGATCCGAGCTAACACGAAGCCCCGCCGCTCGGCGGGGCTTCGCCAAGTTCGGGTCCGCCACTCGTTGGCACTCCTGTTAGGTGCAGCACGCTACGCTTTGACGAGTGCCTTGCGCGCCTTCCTAGTCGGCGACTTGATTGCCGTTGCGGTTGCTGTCGCTGCTGCCGCACGGGCAGCCCGTTTTGGTTTTTCCGCCGCGGCAGGAGTGGGCGCCACCGCCTTGCGTCCGAGGCCGATTGATTTTGCCAGAGCCGAGCGGGTAGCTGCGTAGTTCGGCGCCACCATCGGGTAATCCGAGGGCAGGCTCCATTTCTGCCGGTATTGGTCAGGGCTCAGATTGTAATGCGTCCCGATATGTCGCTTCAAGGATTTGAATTTCTTTCCATCTTCCAGGCAGATGATGAAATCAGGTGTCACTGATTTCTTGATCGACACCGCCGGCTCCAGCTTGACTGCGGCCGGAGCCACAGGTGTGCCGATCCCTTGCAAAGCGACATAGGTATCCCCAATCAGCTTCGACACCTCGCCGACCGGCAGCGGATTGTTCGACACGTAGGCGGAAACGATGTCGGCGGTAATTGCTACGAGATCATCGTTGTAGTTTCGGTCTGCAGGAACGGTCATCGAGTTTTCCTCTTGTCTAATGGCGCGCGTTGAAACGGATGAGCTGTTTATTGCCAATCAGGCAAACAATTCGTTATTTCCGCCAACAAACCTCATTCGTTGCAAATATCAAGCGGGCATGCTTCGCTTCCATCGTTCGGCCCGGCTGCAGTCAATGTTACTGATCGCGTCGGAGAAGCGAATCTTTCCGCTCGCCTTCTGCGCGGGAGGGGGCCCACACCCTATGGCTCCAGCAAGCGGCGAGAACGATATCTCCCTTGCTGGTGAGTTGCTCGAAGCCGGCATAGCCATCGACGTGCAGCACGCCCTTGAAGTGCTCGAGATGCGAGGCCGGGCGTTCGGCCTTGCGGTCTGGTTCAAACAGATAGATTGCCGCGGCGGCTCCGGTCCGCCCCAGGGGTGTTGCTCGCGGGCTTACACCCACAGCGGTCCCGTCTTGGTGCGGCCACGGCCTGGATCGAGCACCGGAACCGGTGTGTCATAGGCAAAAAGATGATCGGAGGCGAAGACGTTTTTCGCCAGTCGCTCGTGCGGGGCTTCCAGCCACCAGCAGGAGCCGCCAACCCAGCCGGCGAGCGTCGAACGTGGAAGATCAACACCGTTCCTGCGAAGATCTGCGACTGCCAATAGAGCGGCGTGTGATCGGAATATTTGCTGACCAGAACCTGCGCGAGCAACGCCGGCGTCGCCAACCCGCCGCTCCGCAGCCGGCGCCTGCACCACCTTCTCGCAGGTCCGGCAGGCGTATTTGGGGCGCGTGGTGCGGATCACGCGCAGCTGCGCTGGCACCCAGTCCAGCATCTCGCTCACGCTTTCGCGGATAAGATTCAGCGCGCCACCGCAGCCGGCGCAGACGGTCCCGTCGACATCGACCAGGACCTCCTCGCGCGGCAGATGATGGGGCAGCGGCTTGCGGCGGGACGGCTGTTCGATCTGCTGTCTCGCGACACGCGGACGGCGCTCCTCTTCGCGGGCGAGATCACCGTCGGGCTCTTCCAGTCCGAGCGCCAGTTGATCAGGATCGAGCCGCTCGAACGGCGGCCGAACTGCGCGCGCTGCAGCTGCTTTATGATGGATTTAAGGCGCTCGATCTCACCCTCGCGGTGCTCGACAACCGTCGCTATGTCACGCACAAGATGCTGCAGAAGAGCCGGTTCGCTGGGCAGATTGTCGAGGTCGACCAGCATGTCCGAATCTACCCGAATCGGCTGATTCGAAGAAGCAACTTCGCTCGATTTGGTGCGATTTTGCTACGCTTTTCAGCCGGCCAAAAGCGTCGCCAGAAGCGTTCCGGCGTGCGTCTATTCCTTCGATGAGCATCGCGAGTTGTGCTGGCGACAGCATCACCGACCCACCTGGCTCGGCCAGACGCCGCCACCAAAAGTTGCCGCGGTCGATGCACTTAGTGAACAGACAAAGCCCGTTCCGTCCCAGAACAGGATCTTCAGGAGCGACGCATTCCTGCCGCGGAACACGAACAGATGTCCCGAGAACGGGTCCTTCTTCGGATGTTCCTGGATCAGCGTGGCGAGGCCATCGAGCCCCTTTCGCATGTCGGTGTGACCGAGCGCCAGGTGCACTTTCACGCCGGCCGGAACGACGATCATGACGCCTTCTCCTTCCCAGTGAGCTGCCGCTTTACCGCAGCCGGAGTACTGCCGGCCGGTGCAAACACGCGCCGTCCATCAGCCAGCTCAATCGCCACCATGCCGTCGGGCGGCTGCACCAGATCGCGCAAGGCGCCGAGCGCGGGCAGCTCTTTTGCTGCGCCATCGGCAAGCACCACCGTTGCCAGTTGCGGCGCCTTGCGAGCGGTCAGGCCGAACTCGACCCGCCAGCGGAACACCATGCTGGTGGCGACGCCATGGCGGCGACAGACCTGCGCCACGGCGACGCCGGGCTTCTCCGTCTCCTGCACGATCGCCCGCTTCTGGTTGTCGCTGAAGCGGCGCCGGTTCGATCGCCCGTCGACCGCGTCCGGCGTCAAGCGGTATTTGCGTCGCGCGCAATTAGCAGCGCTGCTTGATTGGGCTCGGGCACTCGGGTGAAGCAGGGATCGCCACTCGGTTTCGTCGCCGGATTCTTCCAGGCGATTGCGCCAGATCCGCAACGCATGCGGCGACAGACCAAGTGCAGCGGCATACTCCGCGTGCCCCATGCCGCTCCAGTTCATCGCCTTGACATGCATGCTCCAGAATGCCCGCAGAGCGATCGGGCCGCTGTCCGTACGCCTGCCGTAGCGATAGCGCGGAGGCCTTTTGGGCCGCTTCGGCGGCACCTCCTTGCGCGAACGTGCTGCCTTCTTCCGGTGCAAGTTCTGCAGCCTTTCCGCACGCTTGCGCAGATCATCCGCGCTCACCAGATGGCGCATCCACAGCTCGAATGTGGTGATCGAGAGATCGCGTCGGCGACAGTATTCCAGTGCATCCTGGTTGCCGCGATACCAGCTCGCAACATGCGACGACCAGTAAGGACTGTTGGCCTTGGCCCAGGAGCGGCGAGCCGCCATCGGAGATCCTCCATATGACGAAGGAACCCCACATGAAGCTCAATTGCACTAGCCGAATAGGTGCAGGGACCGGACGCTTACCGAGGGTGGATTAGGACAGCGAGGGTGGATTAGGACGGCCGCCCGTAATCGGGGCGGGCGCGTGGCGGGACGGCAAAGCTGTGCGTCGGCCGCGGCGCGACTGGTGGTGGCTGGCGACTCGGCGGCAAGATCTGCGCCTGTGAAGCAACGCAGGAGGCGAACAATGGAATTCTTTTGTGGACTGGATGTTGCGATGGATGAGACGGCGGTGTGCGTCGTCGACGATCGCGGCGCGGTGCATCTGCAGGCGACGGCTCTGACCGATCCCGACGCGCTGCTGGCCGCGTTGAAGCCTTTCCTGCCGCGGCTGAGAAGGGTCCGTCACGAGGCCGGTTCGCTGTCGCCCTGGCTGCATCCGGAACTGCTGAAGCTCGGGTTTCCGGCGGTCTGTCTGGAGACGCAGCACGTGCGCGCGGCGATGTCGGCGCAACGCAACAAGACCGACGCGGCCGATGCGCTGGGCATTGCCCACATCATGCGCACCGGCTGGTTCCGGCACGCGCACGTCAAGTCGCAAGCCTGTTATCGGATGCGGTTGCTGCTGACGCACAGGCGCAATCTGAAGCGCAAGTTCCTCGATCTGGACGCCATCCGCCATTCGCTCAAGAGCTTCGGCATTCGCCTGAGCAAGGCCGGGCGGAAGGCTTTCGATCAGGCTGTGCGCGATGTGACGACTGGCGATGCGCTGACGTCAGAGCTGATGGACGCCATGCTGACGGCACGCGCCGCGCTGTGGAAGCAGTACTGCCGGCTGCACGAGCTGGTCGTGAGGTTCGTCGCCCGCGAGACCTATGCCGCCGCTTCATGGCGATCCCCGGCGTCGGCCCGGTGACCGCTGAGCTTCATGACGGCGGTCGAGGACCCGTCCCGCTTCCGCCGCTCGCGCGACGTGGCAGCCTATTTTGGCCTGACGTCGCGGCGTTGGCAGTCGGGCACCTCGATCGACTCGCAGGGACGTATATCGAAGGCCGGCGACGCGGACGTGCGGCGCGCCCTCTATGAGGCGGCGTCGGCGCTGATGACGCGCTTCCGCGGCAAGGACAAGCTCAGGAGCTGGGGAACGATGCTCGCGAAGCGGGGCAATCACCGCAAGGCGACGGTGGCGGTGGCGCGCAAGCTGGCGGTGATCATGCATGCCATGTGGACGGACGGGACGTGCTATGTCGGCGACCCGGCGGCGCGCGAAACCGACCTTGTTGCGCGCGCCCGGGTCAAGGCCTGGAAAACGCTTGGCGCAGCCCGATGAACGGCGCGACGACGCTTGACGTGCGACGACTGCGCAGCATGACAGACGCAAACTGAACACACGAGCTCCGCTGTGAACCGGATGAGGACCGGTGCAGACCAGGAACGACGGGACGCACGCTATCTTGCTTGCGGCCGACCGATCGAAAGACGGCCGGACCGGGTTGGACTGCCTGTGATGATGCCCCGTGAATCCGATGGAAAGTTGCACCCCGACGGCAAAAGCGCTGCCAGCATGCAGCCCGAAAACGCCCTCGGCGAGTGCGGAGGACTGCACGGCGCACCGGATCTCCGCCGCTTGGCGGACAAGCATGTTGCGGAAAGCCGCAAAGTGTTTTTGAGTAGAAAAGAGGAGAGACGACGATGGTGAAAAGAGTACCGGAAGCACAACCGATTAGGACTGCACGGCGCACCGGATCTCCGCTTCGCGGATAAGCATGTTGCGGAAAGCCGAAAAGTGTTTTTGAGTAGAAAAGAGGAGAGACGACGATGGTGAAAAGAGTACCGGAAGCACAACCGATTAGGACAGCAAGATAAAGCGAGCTGGCGCTCGCCCTCGCTTCGCTCTAAGTGCTTGTCTGCACATTGTTTTTTGTGCTCGTGCCGACCCATCGCAAAATGACGCGAGGTGCGGGGCTGACGGTCTATGGCTATATTGTTGATCTCAAAAGCAAAACTGTCGTGCCCTAGCGATGTGCAATCCGCCGGTCTACGCCCCAGCAAGTCTTTGCGCGCCGTAGCACGCTCTGCGCGCCGGCCATCTTGAAGCGCGGAATCTGAGTCTCGATGCTGTCCGTCATGGCAGATCGTGACAGCAACAGGTTCCAGGTTCGCACCGGCCGGATGCGGAGCAGCAGCACGCCGGTCAATTCGCGCACGCTGCCTTTCGTGCGCCAGGTCGAGATCGCCATCCGCAAGCAGGGCGGCAACCCCAATCGCCTCGGCGCAAGCAGGAACGCCGGGAAGGGGAGCGGCCGCTTCAATGCCCGCGGCCGCGGCGGCAAGGTGGTGTCAGCGTTGCCAAAGGACGGCGGCGGTTGGAAGCAGGATGGCAATCGCGTGCGCTTTCGTTCCCGCCGCGTCGTGGTGAAGGCGCGTGTCGTCAAGCTGCCGGGACGAGGCAAGGAGACCGCTGGGCGCGCCCAAAAATTCGTGACGACGAGCAAGGCCGTCGATGCGCATCTGCGCTATCTCCAGCGCGATGGCGTCACCAGGGACGGCGAGAAGGGCAGGGTGTACTCGGCCGTCGAGGACGAGGCCGACGGCAAGGCCTTCGTCGAGCGTGGCCGCGGCGACCGGCATCAGTTCCGCTTCATCGTCGCGCCCGAGGATGCCGCCGAGATGGAAGACCTGCGCTCCTTCACCCGCGATCTCATGCGGCAGATGGAGACCGACCTCAACACGCGCCTCGACTGGATTGCTGTCGACCACCACAACACCGGTCATCCGCACACCCACATCCTGGTGCGCGGCGTTACCGATGACGGCAAGATCCTGAACATCGCCGGCGACTACATCGCCCACGGCATCCGCCACCGGGCAGGCGAGCTGGTGGAACGGGAACTCGGGCTGCAAAGCGAGATCGAGGTCGCCCGCAAGCTGGCCAACGAGGTGGACGCCGAACGGCTGACCCGGCTCGACCGCATGCTGATCGCCGAACAGCAGGCGCACGATCTGGTCGACCTCCGTCCCAATGCCAGCGACAGCTACACCATTTCCAGCAACCGCTATCTGCTGATCGATCGGGCAAAGAGACTGCAGCACTTCGGCCTGGCGAGCGAGATCGAGCCCGGCCGATGGGTCATCTCCGACAGAGCCGAAAGCACGCTACGGGCACTTGGCGAGCGCAACGACATCATCAAGACCATGCACAGGGCGCTGGAGGAACACGGGCTCGCCCACGAGCGGGGGGCCGCGCAATATGTCATGCATCGGCGAACCATCACCGAACCGATCCTCGGCCGTGTGCTCGCCAAGGGCCTTGCCGGCGACGAGATGAGCGACCGGCTGTCGCTCGTCATCGACGGCGTCGACGGGCGCACCCACTATGTCGAGACTGCCGATGCGGCAAAATTAGACGACGTTCAGCGCGGCCATATCGTGGCGCTCGATCCGATCCTGCCGAAGCAGGAGCCGCGTGCGGCCGACCGCAACATCAGCGTCGTAGCCGGCGAGGGTGGCATCTATCGCCCGAGCCAGCACCTGGAGGCGATCCGCGAGACATTTTTGGGGCAGGGCAAGGACCCGGATGCCTTCGTCCGTTTCCATGTCCGCCGTCTCGAAGCGCTGCGCCGGGCAGGCCATGTCGAACGCCTCGACGAAGACCACTGGCGCATTCCAAAAGACCTGTCCGAGCGCGGCATCGCCTATGATGGCCGCAACGCCGGGAAGGACTTCTCCCTGCGTGTGCTCTCGACGTTCGATCTTGACGCGCAGGTCGGCAGCGATGGCGCCACCTGGCTCGATCGGGAGCTCACGGCCAAAAACCCCGTGCCGCTGGTCCAGTCAGGCTTTGGTCTCGACGTTGACAACGCGCTCGACAGACGCGCTGCCCAGCTCGTCACGATGGGCCATGCCGAACGCGACTTGACGAGGGGGACCATCACCTTCTCGCGCGATCTTGTTGCTACGCTGGAGGGCCAGGAAGTCGCGCGCGTCGGCAAGCAAATGGCCGCTGCGCGCGGCCTCATCTTCGCGCCCGTCCAGCCCGGCAACCATGTCGGCGGCACGCTGCTTGGCTCAGTCCGCCTTGCCAGCGGGCGCTTCGCCATGCTGGACGATGGTCTCGGGTTTCAACTGGTGCCGTGGCAGCCAATGCTCGACAAGCGCATCGGCCAGCACATCAGCGGGGTCGTGCAAAGCAGCGGCGGTATCGACTGGAGCTTCGGCAGAAGGCGGGGACTGGGGCTGTGAGCGCTCATCGGCGCGGCAGTTTTGGCTCGTAACTATCGCCGGCATATTGCTGCGCCTTTCTGGCTAACGAGTACGGATCGCCGGGCTGAACTGATAGCTTTGCCGACCACAACAGGTTGCATTAATCAGGGCGCTCCGTTCTGCCTTGCACCTGGGATCCACTGCTGCTCGGGCGTCAGCAGTAAAGATCGTAAGTCCCACTAGCATCGCAAGTAAAGAACGCTTCATTGTAGCCCCTAAGGAGCGACAGAAGCCGAAATTTCTCTACCTTTCAAGCTTGGCATTTCGGGGGCTAAATGCAGCAAGCCCATACGGCCCTGCTGCTGCTCAGGGGTTTCGACCGACGGGCGGCCTCGTTCCGCTGCTCGCGGTGCGTCGAAGCTCAAGTTGGCATGAGGAACATTCGATAGCGCCAGGGATTCCTTACCGCTCTACCGCTGGCGAGAACTATCACGAGAGTGTCGGCCCTTGATCGTTCCACAAAACACGCATGTGGGCACTTAGCCTGCAGGAATAAACGTTTTCGACAGCGCCACACGCCGTCGTTGCGAAACTAGACAAACATCATAACGAGGATCGCGCCGAGGACTATCAGGACAAGCCCACCGATAAGCATTGGCATCAGACTGTTGTCAGGGTCGATACCAGAATCAATCTCCTTCGTTAGCGGCTTGTCGTTCTTCTTTGATTCGGCCATGACTCATCTCCATCCGAGTAAAGCAGCAAGCCTCTAAACCACGTAATATTACGCCCCGTTGCGTGCCACCCCTGTGCGCACCGATAGTATTGGGCTGCCAATGAAGTCTTTCGGCATCAGCGTGATGTCGGCCAGCGTATAGCGGTCAAGAGTGTTCTGGAAGGATGCTATCGCTTCGCCAAACATGCTTGAAAGCTTGCAAGAGCCGGTCAATACGCACTGGTTTGCGGTGGAGAAACACTCAACCAGTGCGAAATCCGGCTCGGTCAATCGCACGACATCGCCGATCCGGATCAACTCGGGCCGGCGCCCCAGAACGAGACCACCGGAACGGCCACGGATCGCCTTCAGATAACCGCTGCGGGTCAGCGTGTTGGCGACCTTGTTGAGATGCGTCTTCGACACGGTAAAGCTACGCGCAGCTTCCTCGATCGTTATGACCCGGCCACCGGCAGAGGCCGTGTACATCAGCAGCCGCAATGCATAGTCCGAGAAAGCTGTAAGCCGCATGGATATCTCCTTGATCGCTGCGCGTTTGTGGAAACCCTCACAAACCAATCATCACAGGTCCTTCTCAACGATGGGTTCGATGCCGATCGTGGTCTCGCCGCGATTGAAGGCGATCGCGAGACGGAAACTGTGAGCGATGCGCAGCGCGCGCTCCATAAAAAGCGCTGCCACCTCGGGCGGGCAGATGCGGCGCACCGTTGTGCGAAACAACTGCAGCCAGCGACGGAAATGCGCTGAGCCGAGGCCGGCTATGGCCAGATGTGGTGGCAGTGGCCGGCCTTCATATCGGGACGTTCGAAGTAACGTCGCAGACCAGAAGTCGCACATCTTCGCAAGATGTTGTGGCCATCGGTCCGGCTCGATCTGATCGTGGAAAATGGGGCCGAGAAGGTCATCGCGACGAATTTCATCATAAAAACCATGCACCACGCCGCGGATCATTGTCTCGTCGAGCAGGTCCGGCAGCGGAACGCCATCGACTACGATCGTTCTCGTGCTTCGACCATCCTCGCTCATCTGCAGCTCCTGCTTTTTCTCCCATGCAAGCCGGTTCAAGCCGTTGGGTTCGCTCCTTGAGGCATCCTCTATAAAAGATAGATTGTCAATCTATGTTATTCTCCGACGGAGGGTTCGGACCAAAGGTAGGCCTGTCCGACCTGGGCATTGCTGAACTGCGTGGACATCATCACGCTAGCCCCGACCCGGGCAGTAGGCAAATTGGCGGAAATTCTCCGATGTGACCCATTTTCGAGAAAGGCCAACGCCTCATCGGATGAGCGTGCCGATCGGAGTCGCTCCCGAACCTGAGATGCCTGGAGGAGACGACAAATTTGCGAAAGGGCAGGGAGGAAGGCGGAAGTGGCAGAGCGCGGCCAGAGTACCGTGTAAATGAGATCAACAGGATCGTCGTCGGGGCCGTCGAAATCGATGGGCTTGGCCAGACGTGTCAAAGACGCGGCAGGCGAAGAGATTGTGCCAAGTAGAGCGTGAGGGATCGCGACCCCACGACCTAAGCCCGTCGAGCCGCGATACTCGCGGTCGAAAAGGCCACGAAGAACCATCTGCTCGTCCAGCCCGGTCCTTCGCGCAATCCTGATCGCAATTTTTGACAGGGCTGATTGCTTTCCCTTTGTCACAAGATCAAGGGAAATGTCTTCTTCTGACAAGATGGGGCAGATCATCGGGGTCAACCTCAATGTCGATCCCAACCGGAATCGCAAAATGGGAGTGCAGCCGCACTGCTTAGGCAGGCAGAATGCACCGTGGGATAAGTGGAAATCCTGGCTACCCCCGGACGCGAAGCCAGGGCCTTCTCGCGTCCGGGCTAAAGGCCCGTTTTTAAGCGCTTCGGCTCCCGCCGGAAATCGAGGCTGAAAATATTCATGGCAATTCAGAGGTAGTGAAGGTTTTTTTGAAATCAAGCAAACAGTGCGCACCCGAGCAGCAGAAATAATGCATTGAAATGCCAGTTAATTTCGTTTGACGAGCGAAACAGTCTGCTGCTTGCTGGGCGGACGCGAACAGGTCGTGTCGAAAATGGAAATCGCTTTGTCAAACAGCCTTCCAGATCTTCGGCCAGCGCGGCTTTATTTCAACAAGGAGATCCGTGATGAAGAAACTCGTCCTCGCAGTTGCCCTGACGACGGGGAGTTCGCTTTGCGCCATGGCGGCGGGTGAGGTTACCAAATCTCCGCCAGCCGCGCCTTACCAGCAGGTCAGCAAGCTTGTGAAGCTGCCCGACTTTCTGCCGGGCATGGGCCAACTCTTCGTCGATCCGACGACATTGCCGGCCGGACCATTCCTTGCCTATGACCACGACGGCAAGCTTGTCAGCACGATTTATATGCTGCCGACCAAGGACCTCAATCCAGACAAGCGTTTTGACGATCTCGCTTCACCCGGAGGCAATGTCGACCATGTCGACGTCTACTACAATGCCGGCCATCCGGGAGTCGAAGAGCCGCATGTCCACGTCGTGCTGTGGCATGTCTCGGCCGCTGACGAGGCCCAGGTCGCCAAATGACACTCACGCGTCGTGAGATACTAAGCGCGGGGGGGGGCCCTGGCGCCCCCCGCTCGCTCTCTTGTGTGGCAGTATGGGCCGGCGAGGCGATCCAAATCGGGATGCAAGGGCGCGACGACGGTTCGCAAGTCTGGTTCGACCCGATCGGCATTCTGATCAAGCCAGGGCAGACGGTCCGATGGACCAACCTCAATCCTGGCAATTCGCACACGACGACGGCTTACAATCCGGCAAACTTCGGGCGACCGCTTCGCATGCCCAAGACGGCAAAATCGTGGGATTCCGACTACCTCCTGCCCAAGGAAAGCTTTTCGGTTACCTTCACCGAGCGGGGGGTCTACGACTATTACTGTATCCCGCATGAGCATGCTGGAATGGTCGGCCGTGTTATCGTCGGCGAACCAGAGGCACATGGCTGGGCTGAAATGGTCGGAGCAAATGGCGACCTACCGGAGGAGGCCCTAAAGGCATTCCCGACTGTCGAAGACATCATGACGAAAAGGGTCGTCCGGCGCGTTTAGATCATGCGCATGAAAGGCGCGGCCCTCCGCAACAAAAGCGACCGAAGATGCCAAACGGGGCGAGAGCTCCTTTGGTGTCGTGAGTGAGGGGACTTTCATGACAGGCTGCGTGTTTCCGTGTGAAACTCAACCATCATCTCAGGCCGGACGCGACGCGCGCACCCAAGTGCCGGACGCGCCTCTCGATGCCCGAACTGCTGCCGAGCAACGCGGGCGTGCAACGCACCGGCTTGCCGCCTTGGGCGAGATGACTGGCGGTATTGCCCATGACTTCAGAAACCTCTTGGCAGTAATAGAATCCGGGCTCGGGCTCGCTGAGCGAAGAGCCGACGAGCCCGAAAGGGTTCGTGCCTACATTGCGGCAGCGCGGGAAGGAATCGATCGAGGGATCGAGCTAACGTCACAGCTATTGACCTTCGCGAAGCATCAAGAACTCGATATCCACGCTGGCAATTTGAATGAGTTCCTCACGTCTTTCGAGCCTTTCCTGAGGTATGGCGCGGGAGCCGATGTCCGCGTCAGGCTGGAGCTTGGTTCCGGTGTCCCAGACTGTTTGATCGATCACGCACTTTTCGACAGCACAGTGCTTAATCTCGTCATGAACGCACGAGATGCGATGCCAAGTGGCGGGGAGATCCGCGTCATCACCGAGCGATTGGTGCAGACAACCGCGACACCTGACCCGCCCGGTCCTGGAACCTACGCATGCGTTCGCGTCAAAGACCACGGTTGCGGTATGGCTCCTGAAGTCTTGCGGAAGGTGTTTGATCCATTCTTCACGACGAAGGGTGAGAAGGGTACCGGGATAGGGATGCCACAGGTGCAGGCACTGACCCAGATGGTTGGTGGTCGGATCCGGATAAAGAGTGAACCAGGCATTGGAACGACGGTCGACCTTCTGTTCCCGTCAGTCCCGTCGGACATTTAGACGCCCAACTAGAACTCTCACAATTTGATGTCGCCGCTTGCGACGGAATGCAATCCCGTCAGCGCTGGACCAACTACGCTCTCGTCCGCACTTGCGGATTGCACCGCATAGACCGGATAGGAGAACTGCGGCATCTCAGGCACAAGATGCAGCCGGCCGGCTTCTATGTGAGGCTGCACAGAACTCATCCTGAAATATCCGGAACCGCCGGTTGCTAGAACATAGTTCAGTGCGAGCGGACCGAGATCGAAAGAAAGATCCGGCGCAGCGCTTGGGAAATTCATCCCGTGGTGAAGCCCAAAATCCGGCCCCCAATCCATGTAAACATAGTCGGATTCGTCCAGGAGGCGTGCTTCGGAATTCGTAGTCACGAGAACAAGTTTTTCTTCCAGAAGCAGATCGATCTTCAAACCCGGTCTGTGCGGGGGCGCGTACATGATGGCTAAGTCGACCATTCCCGACGCGACCTGATTGATCAAATCCTGCGGCACATCAACGTGCACTCGAAGCGCAATATCCTGAAGCGAGCCGCGCATCCATCGGACCCAATCAAGCAGCAGAGGTTGCGCAAGGCTGACTTCGCTGCCCACCGTCAGAACAGCCCGGCGTCCCGGCGGCACGGCAACCTGGTGAAGTGTACGTTGCCATAGTTGGACGAACATGGGGGCGTGGCGCAGAAATTGCTCGCCGGCCGGGGTCAGCGAAGCTCCGCCTTTGTGGCGGACAAAAAGGGCCCGGCCCAGTTGCTGCTCGAGGTTGCGGATTCGTGCGCTTACCGTCGTCTGCGCAACATTCAAGCGCTCGGAGGCCCGAATGAAACTGCCGGTCGATACGATCTCGATAAAGGTGCGGGCGAGTTCGATGTCCATCACGGATATAGCATAAAATTTGCGTTTAAATGTCAATCAATTTCGTTTGCCACATAGTTAGTGTGAGTATTACGCTCGAAGAGTTCCACCAAGCCTAGCGCTGGATGCTGCCCAGCGCCGGTTGGAGCGGGCGCAAGCTCTCTCCATCCTCACCCATCGTTTTGCCAGCAGCGTCACAGGAGAAATCATGTCGACGAAAGACAAGAACCAAGAAGACGTGGGGCGTCGCGACTTTCTGAAGCTCTTCGGTGCGGCAGGAGCGGCGGCGAGTACCCTGCCGCTGGGTGGGTCCGCATCGGCGACCGAAATGATGGCCGCGGCGACCGGACAGCCGCATCATCACACAAGCGACGCCTCGAAATCCGATGCAGGCGGCTCGGCTTATGAATTCTTCAATGTCGACGAGTCCGCCTTCATCGAGGCCGCGGTCGACACACTGATTCCGAGCGATTCAACCGGCCCCGGCGCCAAGGAACTCGGCGTTGCGATCTACATCGATAGACAGATGGCCGGCGGGTACGGCAAGGGCGACCGGCTGTATCTGGAAGGGCCATTTGGGGAAGGTACGCGCGAGCAAGGTTATCAATTGCCGATGACGCCATCGGAACTGATCCGGGCCGGCATCGCCGACGTCAGCGCCTACGTGCAGAAAAACCACAAGAGCGCTTTCGAGATCCTTTCGGCAAAAGATCGAGTCGCGGTGATGAGCCAACTCGAGGGCAAGAACGTCGAGCTTCCAACAGTGCCAACCGAAACCTTCTTCGGGCTTCTGCTCCAGCTCACGATCGAGGGTTACTTCGCTGACCCGATGTATGGGGGAAACAAGGACAGGGCGGCCTGGAAGATGATCGGTTTCCCAGGCGCCGACGCCATGTACATGGACAAGATAGAACCATTTCGGAACAAGGGCTATGCGGCTGAACCTAAGGGAATTCAGGATCTCGTTTAATCGACGAAAGAAGACGAAGGAGACTGTAGCATGGCTACCAAACTCAACGCAGTCGATGTCCTGATTGTCGGTCTTGGCTGGACGGGCGGCATCATTGCCAAGGAGCTTGCATCGACCAAGCTGAAAATCGTCTCTCTAGAAAGGGGAGGCCCGCGTGACACCAATCCGGACTTCATCGACCCGCAGATCCATGACGAACTGCGCTACGCCGCTCGACACGACCTCATGCAGAACGTGCGGCGGGAAACCATCACCTTCCGCAACAGTGAAGCGCAAACGGCGCTGCCGATGCGCCAGCTCGGCTCGTTCCTGCCCGGCCAGGGCGTTGGCGGCGCCGGCGTGCACTGGAACGGCGTCACCTGGCGCTGGCTCGAATGGGATCATCAGGCGCGCGCCCGCACGATCGAAAAATACGGCGAAAAGATCATCTCTTCAGATATGCAGCTGCAGGACTGGCCGATCACCTATGACGATCTCGAGCCCTATTACGACAAGTTCGAAAAGACCTGCGGCACCTCCGGCAAGGCCGGCAATATCAACGGCCGGAAGATCGACGGGGGCAACATCTTCGAGGGATCGCGCAAGCACGAGTACCCCAATCCGCCTATGATTGCGGCGCAAAGCATGGTGATGTTCGAGAAAGCGGCCCGCAATCTTGGCTATCACCCTTTCCCCAATCCTTCCTCAAACGCGTCGCGGGACTATGTCAATCCCGATGGCGTGGCCTTCGGCCAGTGTCACTATTGTGGCTTCTGCGAGCGCTTCGGCTGCGAGGCGAATGCCAAGGCGAGCCCGCATTTCACCGTCATTCCACTGGCGCTGGAGAACCCCAATTTCGAGTTGCGCACCAACTCGATCGTGCTGAAGGTCAATCTCGACTCGACCCGCAAGAAGGCAGTCAGCGTCACCTATCTCGACGCACGAGGGCGGGAGTTCGAACAGCCTGCCGACCTCATCATCCTGTCGGCCTATGCGCTCGGCAACGTCAACCTGCTGCTGCAATCGGGCATTGGCGTGCCTTATGATCCGGCAACGGGCAAGGGCGTGGTCGGCCGCAACTATGCCTATCAGTGCGGTGGCGGGGCTACCGCCTTCTTCGACAAAAAAACCATCCTGAATCGCTTCATGGGGGCCGGCGCGCTCGGCACCTGCATGGATGATTTCAACGGCGACAACTACGATTTCGAGAAGGCCGGCTACATCGGTGGCGGCGGCATCAGCTGCAGCAACTCGGGCGCCAGGCCGATCCAGTCGCATCCCACGCCGCGGGGCACGCCGCGCTGGGGCTCCGACTGGAAGGAGGCAGTGGTCGACAATTATGACCACGCGGCCAGCATTGGCAACCAAGGCGCGGTAATGGCGTACCGGCAGAACTATTTGAGCCTCGATCCGACCTACACCGACGTTTTCGGACGTCCGCTGATGAGGATGACGTTCGATTTCCAGGACAACGAGGTAAAGCAGATGAACGCTCAGGCCGACATCTGCGTGACGATCGCCAAGGAGATGGGTGCGACCAAGGTCGATCGGAGCATTCCCCCGGTGCCTTATTCGATCGTGCCTTACCAGAGCACACACAACACAGGCGGGGCAGTCTTCGGAGCCGACCCGAGCACCAGTGTTCTGAACAAATACCTTCAGGTCTGGGATGTCCCGAACGTGTTCGTCACCGGCGCTTGCGTGTTTCCCCAGAACGCGGGGAAGAACCCGACCGGACCCGTAGGCGCTCTTGCCTACTGGGCGGTGGATGCGATCAAGAACCAGTATCTGAAGAGTCCCGGCCCACTTGTTCCCTCCTGAGGCGACATCAATCGGATGCGGATCCGGCGGTTTGGGTCCGGATCCGGGACTCCAGGGATGTTTCGTACCATATTGCCCCGGCCAGTTCGGCCAGAACCAACCCGTGCTCGTTGAAAGCAGCAAACATGAAATGGACCATGCCTGGATTGGCAACCGCGATTCTCACTGCAGTCGGCTCGGCCCATGCGCAGGACACATCTTCCGGCAATGCCGAAGCCGGCGCCGTCGTCTTCAAGAGATGCATGGCCTGCCACAAGGTCGGCCTTGAGGCAAAGAACGGAGTGGGCCCGGTCTTGAATGGCGTCGTCGGCCGAACGGCCGGTGAGTATCCCGATTACAGCTATTCCTCGGCGAACAAGAATTCGGGTCTGACCTGGGATGAACCGACGCTAACGACCTATCTCAGGGCGCCGCGCAAACTGGTGCCCGGCACAAAGATGGCGTTTGCCGGTCTCAGCAAGGACCAGGAGATCGCCGACGTCATCGCCTATCTGAAACAGTTCAACGCTCGGGGCCAGAAGGTCGGCCCCTGACCAGACGGGAAGCTGTCCCTGGGCAAAGTGCAACCTTGATGAAATTTCTCCTGCACAAGGGTCTGGGGGATTCCACGATCCAACAGATCGGCAGCTACCTGCGTAGCCGCGGCGCCGGCCATCACTGGATCGAGCGATATCGCGGCGACATCTTCGTATTCGTGTCGGATGCGGTCGACGAAGAAATCCTGAGGAGCAAATTCGCCAGCCTTCTCGATGCCGTCAACGACACAGACATGGACGGGACAGGATCTCGATGAGCGAAGAAATCTTCAACGAGAGAGTAAGATTGAAGAGGGCATATGAGAGGCCTGCTGCCGGCGATGGCAAGCGCGTATTGATTGACCGGCTTTGGCCGCGTGGGGTCAAGAAGACCGAAGCGGCCATCGACCATTGGGTGAAGGACCTCGCGCCAAGCACCGAGCTTCGGAAATGGTTCGGACACGATCCAGCCCGCTGGTCGGAATTCCGCCGGCGGTATGCGGCGGAAATCCAGGAGCATCGCGGTGAGCTTGACCGGCTGCGCGAGATGATACGGGAGGGCACCGTCACACTCGTCTACTCGGCTCATGACGAGACCCACAACGATGCCGTCGTCCTTAGAGAGCTTTTGCTGAGACAGCGATGAAGACGCCGCATCGCTCCTCCGTTGCCAAAGACGTAGGCGTGCGGTCTCGACAGCGACAACAAACCCGTCTCCCGGAACCAAACCAAGGAAAATTCATCCAATCATCGATGGGCGGGCTCAGTTGAGGAGAAAGACAATGAAATTCTTTGTCGATACCGCCGATATATCTGAAATTCGAGAGCTTGCTGCCGCTGGAATTCTCGACGGGGTAACCACAAACCCGTCCCTTATCGCAAAGACTGGCCGACCGATCAGAGATGTGATCCAGGAGATTGGCCAGACGATCGAGGGCCCGGTTTCAGCGGAAGTCACGGCCATCGACTTTGACGGTATGGTCGCCGAGGGACAGCGCTTGGCCGGCATTGCGACCAATGTGGCTGTCAAGGTGCCGTCCACCTGGGATGGATTCAGGGCTTGCCGGGCGCTCAGTCAGCTCGGACACAAGGTCAATGTCACCCTGTGCTTTTCGGCCAACCAGGCACTGCTCGCGGCAAAGGCAGGCGCGACCTTCATTTCACCATTCGTCGGCAGACTTGACGATCTCGGTCTGGATGGCATGGAGGTGATCCGAGAAATCCGCACGATCTATGACAACGATCAAGCGTTCACGACGGAAATCCTGGCGTCCTCTATTCGCACGCCTCTGCATGTCAAACTGGCGGCAATGGCGGGCGCCGATATCGCAACCGTACCGCCCGCAGTACTCAGAAACCTCGCCAAACACCCGCTCACCGACAAGGGCCTCGAGTCCTTTCTTGCCGACTGGGAGAAGGCGGGGCAAACGATCCTGTAATTGCCCGGGCGAGGGGTTGCAGAGAGCTATCATAAAACTTGCACTCAATTGCCGATTAAATTCGTTTGCATGATGCCGGGAATGGCGGGAAATTGAGCCGTGGGGCGCGAGTTTCGCTCTAGTCGGGCGAAACCGAAATCGAGAATTCGAAGACGCGCTGGCTTTGTGCGCTGAGAGGCTGATGTGCCTGTCGCCGCTCCCCTGGATGCGATTTTGTCGAAATCGCCAAGGAGAAGAAAATGGCTGTGCACCCTACCGAAGTGATCGGGCCAGACCTGGTCCAGGGCATCGCGTTCGCCGATCTTCCCGACGGTGGAAAGCTGGTCGGCCATTGCGGCAATGAGCAGGTGCTGCTGGTGCGCCGCGGGGCCGAGATCTTCGCCGTCGGGGCGACTTGCACACATTACGGCGGGCCGCTCGTCGACGGTCTTGTGGTGGAAGACACGGTCCGGTGTCCGTGGCATCACGCGTGCTTTGATTTGCGTACAGGCGAAGCCTTGCGAACGCCTGCCTTCAGGCCACTCGCGTGCTGGTCGGTGGAACAACGCGATGATCGGATATTCGTGGGCGAAAAGCGCAAACGGACCGCACCCAAGCCGCGCGATGGAGGCTCCGGCCCCGTTCCGGAGAAGATCGTCATCGTCGGCGGCGGCGCAGCCGGTTTCGCGGCGGTCGAAAAATTGCGGCGCGAACACTATCAAGGCAGTATCGCCATGCTCAGCAATGATGAAGCACCGCCGGTTGATCGCCCCAACCTTTCCAAGGACTACCTCGCCGGCAAGGCACCGCAGGACTGGATTCCGTTGCGTGGCGAAAGCTTCTACGCAAAGAATAATATCGACCTGCGTCTTAATGCGAATGTCGCTCGGATCGACGTACGTTCTCGCGAGGTTGTGCTCGCGGACGGGACCTCGACTCCTTACGACAAGCTGCTTCTTGCGACCGGGGCCGAACCGATTCGCTTGACCATACCCGGGGCAGACCAGCCGCATGTTCACGCTCTGCGCTCGTTCGCAGATTGCAAGGCGATCATTGAGCGAGCCACCACGGCGCATATCGCTGTCGTGATTGGTGCCAGTTTCATTGGGCTGGAAGTAGCTGCGGCCCTGCGCTCGCGCAAGATCGAAGTTCATGTCGTGGCGCCGGATAAGCGGCCCATGGAGCGGGTCCTAGGTCCGCAAATGGGCGACTCCATCCGCACCATCCATGAGCAGAACGGCGTTGTTTTCCACCTTCAGGACACGGCGAGCAGCATCGACGGCAATAAGGTGAAGCTCAGCAGCGGTGGCACGTTAGCAGCCGACTTCGTCGTCGCCGGCATAGGCGTGCGACCGCGGATCGGCCTCGCGGAAAAGGCCGGGCTCATCCTTGACCGCGGGGTTCTCGTGAACGCCTTTCTGGAGACGAGCGCACCAGACATATTCGCCGCCGGCGACATTGCGCGGTGGCCAGATCCTCACAGTGGCGAGAACATTCGGGTCGAGCATTGGGTGGTTGCAGAGAGGCAGGGGCAAGCAGCCGCGCTCAACATGCTCGGCCATCGTGAGAAATTCGAGGCCGTGCCATTCTTCTGGAGCCAGCACTACGATGTTCCCATCAACTATGTCGGCCACGCCGAGCGATGGGAGGAGATCGCGGTGGACGGTGACATTGCCGCAAAAGATTGCCTGCTCCGCTTCAAACGAGAAGGGCGCACGCTGGCTGTCGCCTCAATCTTTCGCGACGTTGAAAGTCTGGAGGCCGAGGTGGAAATGGAGCGCCAAATGGCAAGCTAGCTTCGGCTTCCGAAAAGCGGAAGTCAGAGTCAGAATGGCGAAGCGGAATGTGGTTGTGACTGAAAGGAGTTCGACTATGTCCACAGAGCAGCAGGAACTAGGTGTCACCAGTGGCTTGGATACGGGTGCGCCCGTCCAGCGTTATTCGAAGATCGTGAAATTCGTCGACGAGGTCGCCAAGCAGGCGGCTAACGATGCACCGACCCTGGTTGAAATCTTCTCGGACAGCGGCCGCTGGTATTGCCGTGTTCGTCGCGGCGATGAAAAGACCCGGCCGATGGGTCCATATACCAAACAACAGGCTCAGCGGATCCAGGAAGCTCGGAGAATGTTGCTCGCCAAAAGAGGTGCCGCTCGGATCATGTTCGAGTAGGAGAAGGAACCCTTGCGATCGTACCGGCCGGCGGACTCCTGCTACAATCATGAGTTTTCGACAATGCAGAGCAGGCCTCCGGCGTCTAGCCGAGCCGGAGGCAAGGACGTCTCAGGCTGGATAGATATTGCGGCATCGTCAACAGACCAGACGGACCTTGTGAGAGAAATTCTCGAGCTTCTCTAGCTTGCGCGTATGCAAGTGTGGTTTTGCCCTGACCGCGTCAAATTATAAGATGCGATGTAAAGGGCCGTTGCCGTTCTCCGAGGAAAGATAGGAGCGCGAATCCCGCGAACGCTTAGCGTGCAGGGTTGGGGTTGCTCATCCTCTATTGATTTTGTACCAAGTAACGATCGACAAACCTGGGATCTGATTATGGACGACTACGATAACCAGAAAGGCGCTGAGCCTGAGGACGTGCGCGCCGCATTGAAGGGGTGGGCATGGTTTGGTGTTCTAATGAGCATTGTCTTTGGTGTCGCCTACGTCCTGATTGAGATGTAGTGGCCCACGAAGCAGCTAGCCCTTGCGGACTGCCCGAGAAGATCGGCAACGTCATTGGCGCGTTTGCAGTGACTTGGGCTGTGCTCGGTGCTGGTATATTTAGGCTGCGGACTAATAAAAGCGAAGTGACGATCTGATGACCGCCAAAGCCATGCTCGACAAGAAGGCGCCGCTGGCACTTTCATCGGTATAACGGGCTTTGGCGCCAGCGGCCCGGCGGAGAAACTCTAAAAACTTTTCAATATGCCGCAAAGCCGGTACGACATATTGACCGGCGGTCTGTATGCCCATTTCAGGAACACCGGCTCGATGATTCCCAGCACGCTCCAAGCACCCGACTTCCCGGCAAACGTTCGCGAGCTCGACGATGAAGCGCTGCTGGATATCGTGCAACGGCAAACGGCCCGGTACTTCTGGGAAGGCGCACATCCCGTCAGTGGTCTTGCCCGAGATCGCCAGAAGACCACCGGTGCTCCGGCCAACGATCTCGCAGCCATTGGCGGCTCTGGCTTCGGCATCATGGCAATCATCGTTGCTGTTGAACGCGGTTGGATCGATAGCACGGCCGCATTATGCCGATTGCAGCGAATGCTGGATTTCCTGGAAAGCTCGCCGCGCTACCATGGCGTGTTCCCGCATTTCATCAATGGCCGTACCGGTGCGACAATTCCATTCCGTCGCAAGGATGACGGCGCTGATCTGGTCGAAACCACTTTCCTGTTCAAGGTCTGATCTGCGCCCGCGAGTATTTCGCCGGGATGGCAACCGAGGAGGCACGCCTTCGCCATAGCGTGAACGCGCTGTTGTCACAGGCCGAGTGGAATTGGTTCGCACGCGGGGCCCGGCAACTGATGTGGCACTGGAGCCCGAACCACGGCTGGGCGATGGACAGCCCGATCAGGGGTTGGAACGAATGCATGCTCACCTTCGTGCTGGCGGCGGGATCAACTCGCCACCCCATTGATCCGGGCATCTATCACGAAGGCTTTGCTGGTGGATCCGACTTTCGAAACGGGCGCGATCATTGCGGGATCGTCCTGCCATTGGGAATGGATTCTGGTGGTCCGCTCTTCTTCTCGCAATATTCCTTCTGCGGGCTCGATCCACGAGGCCTGAGCGACCGATACGCCGACTACTGGCAACAGAACCTCCGTCATACGCAGATCAATTATCGGCATTGCGTCCGCAATCCCCATAGCCATCTGGGATACGGCCCTGACTGCTGGGGTCTGACCGCGAGCCATGGGCCGCGAGGATACGTCGCAAGTGCACCTGACAGGGACTTTGGCGTAATCACCCCGTCCGCTGCCCTGTCGAGTTTCCCTTATGCTCCGGGGGAAGCGATGCGCGCACTGCGCGGTTTCCTGACCAAGCCTCGAAACCGCATATGGGGCCGCTTCGGCTTTGTCGACGCGTTTTGCGAAAGCCGCAACTGGTACTCCCGAACCTATCTGGCCATCAATCAGGGGCCAATCATCGCGATGATCGAGAACCATCGTACAGGGCTGTTGTGGAGACTGTTCATGGGCGCGCCGGAAGTGCGCAGGGGCTTGGCGAGGCTGGGCTTCACCAGCCAGCACCTCGACACATCAACGTCTGCTCAGGGGCCACGAGCTGCCGCGGGTATGGTTCCACTGGGTTGCACCTAGCGCCGCAGGGTGGTTTTGTCCCTGAGTGATCTGCTGGCAGGTCGGAGCAGTTCGCGAAGCGCGTCCCGCCGCGTCCTAGCTACTGCTCAGGATCGGGAAATGTCAGCGACTTGGTCTCGAGAAAGTCTAAGCGCGGGCTCCAAGCGCTATCATGTATTCCCGACAACGATGGAATAGATAGCGCCGCCAATAAATAACGCAGTCGACATTCTCATGAATAGCTGAAATGAAAAATACTCTCTCATCGCGGCCTCCTTTGTTTCTATTAATTTCTCTCAGCCAAGATTCGACCATATCACATAAGGATACGATCTGGTAATTTATTTCCAGGCCGTGCTACGCAGATCGCTGCTTGAAAATGGTCGACTGAAGCCGTGTCATGTCCAATTGATCGCGACAGGCAAATAGTCGGTGGGTGTTGTCAAAAACTGACAAATCCGCTCAGGCCACCCAACGCTCCGGGTTGACTGCCTTCAACGGTGACACGGGGAGGCAGGCTTCTCGGAGAGCACATACCTGTTAGTCGCCCTCGGTGGCGATCAAAACCCAGTCGCACTTCGTTGACCGTGTTTCGTGGGCGAACGTCCACGTATCGATCACCTCAACAATCAGCGTGGGATCGCCAGCCACGACCCAGTCGTTGGCTGAAAGGGTGACACTGACCACCTCGGAAACGAAACGAACGCCGATCTCTGCGGTCCCATTCTCCTCGAGAGCCTCGATGACTTTTGCTTCACTCACGCCGATGAGGGTCAGCTGCAGCGTCTCTTCCCGATCCCGGCGCCCGGCAATAGCTCGTTCGAAGGTCTCAAGCACTTCCGGCCCGACAAGGCGTTTCAGCGTTTGGATGTCGCCATCTGCATAGGCCCGCAGGATAACTTCATAGGCCGTTTTCGCGCCGATCAGAAACGCGGCGAGGTCAAAATTCGGATCGATGTCGCGGATCACATCCAAGGGCTGGCCCGCCGATGAAGTGTAATCGGCAACGCCGCTTCGTTGCTCAGTCACCGCATCGCCCCGCTTGGTCTTGTCGTCATCCGAGCGCGGCAGCAGCTGGTCCCAGCCTGCCAGCAATGCCCAATAAAACGCGACAATTGCCACGAGCAAGATCTGGTTGTTTGGATCTGTGGTCTCGTTCATGACAGTCTCCCCAACAATAACAGACCCCGATTGAGCTGGAGGCGAGTGTTAGAGAATGCGCGGCAGCTTTTCCCATTGGTGGAAGGGTGGCGGCGACGGCAGCAGCCATTCGAGGGTGGCCGCCCCTTCGCCCCATGGGTTGGCGCCAGCCTGGCGTTTGCGGCTGAAGGCTTCCACTACCGTGATGAAGAAGACGACAAGTCCGGCCGTTGAAATGTAGGACCCGATCGACGAGACGAAATTCCAGCCGGCGAAAGCGTCGGGGTAGTCGGCATAGCGTCGCGGCATGCCGGCCATGCCGAGAAAATGCTGCGGGAAAAAGACCAGGTTGACGCCAATGAACATCACCCAGAAATGCAGCTTGCCCATCGTTTCGTTGTACATATAGCCGGTCATCTTCGGGAACCAGTAATAGAAGCCGGCGAAGATGGCGAAGACCGCGCCCAAAGACAGCACATAATGAAAGTGGGCGACCACAAAATAGGTATCGTGATACACGCGGTCGATACCGGGGTTTGCAACCATGATGCCGGTGACGCCGCCGATGGTGAACAGCAGGACGAAACCGAGAGCCCACTGCATCGGTGTCTTGAAGTCTATCGATCCTCCCCACATAGTCGCCAGCCAGGAAAACACCTTCACGCCGGTTGGAACGGCGATGACCATCGAGGCGAAGGCGAAGTAACGCTGGGTGTCCACGGACAGGCCGGTCGTATACATATGATGCGCCCACACGACGAAGCCGATCGCGGCGATCGCCACCATCGCATAGGCCATGCCGAGATAGCCGAAGATCGGCTTCCTGGCGAAGGTCGAGATGACATGGCTGATGATGCCGAAGCCGGGTAGAATCATGATGTAGACTTCGGGATGGCCGAAGAACCAGAACAGATGCTGGTAAAGGACTGGATCACCGCCGCCGGCGGGCGCGAAGAAGGTTGTCCCGAAATTGCGATCGGTCAAAAGCATGGTGATGGCGCCGGCGAGTACCGGCAGCGACATCAGCAGCATGAAGGCAGTAACCAGCATCGACCAGGCGAACAGAGGCATCTTGTGCATCGTCATGCCAGGCGCGCGCATATTGAAGATGGTGGTGATGAAGTTGATAGCGCCAAGGATCGAAGAGGCACCCGACAGGTGGATTGACAGAATCACGAGGTCGACCGCGGGGCCTGGCTGGCCATTAGTCGACAAGGGCGGGTAGAGCGTCCAGCCGCCGCCATGGCCAAGCGTGCCGGGCGCTCCTGGAACGAACATTGAGGTGATGAAGAGGGTAAATGACATCACCAGCAGCCAGAACGAGATGTTGTTCAAGCGCGGAAAGGCCATGTCGGGGGCGCCAATCATGATCGGTACCATCCAGTTGCCGAAGCCACCAATCAGTGCCGGCATTAGGACGAAAAAGATCATGACCAGCCCGTGGGCACTGACGACGACGTTGTAGACCCCCGGATCGCCAAATATCTGCAGGCCCGGCTCCTGCAACTCCATGCGGATCAACACGGAAAGCGCTGTACCGAAGACTCCGGCCATGATCGAGAACAGCAGGTAAAGCGTCCCGATATCCTTGTGGTTGGTGGAGAACAGCCACCTGACGACAAACCGTGGCTTATGATCATCCAAGGCCGTGGTGGCTGGATTGGACATGATTTGCTTCCTGCTCTTCACTGGAGGCGCGGCGGACTCAAAGATGGACCCGGCCGTCGGCGATCCGCCGTCACAGGAGGATCAGGTCTCGCCTGCACTCATTCATTCATCGGTGACGATCACATCCATCGGAATGTCGTGTGGCTGCGGATAGATGGTCTGGATCCTGCTGCCGGCGTAACCGACGCCGACGACGAGAGGCCGCTTCGGCACGGCCGCCAGGGTCCGGTCAAAAAAGCCCCCGCCATAGCCCAGGCGGTAGTTAGCCTGGTCGAAACCGACAACCGGCGCGATGACGACATCCGGCTGGACCGATGGCCCATTTGACGGAACAAGAATGTTCCAGATGCCGCGTTCGAGCGGGTCTCCTGGTCCCCAGATCCGAAACTCCAGAGGCCAACCTTTTTTGATGACGACCGGCAGCGCGATCCGCCCGCCGCGCTCGATCACCCGTATCGCCCAGTTGCGAAGGTCCGGCTCGCCGCGAAAAGGCCAGTAGCCGCTGACGACGCGCCCGCTGACCCGGCCGACAGCCCGGTCGAGCGCGGAGGCGATACGTCTAGACCTCGCCACGCGTTCCTCGGCGTCGACGGCAAGACGCTCATCGATCAAGCGCTTGCGCTCCGCCTTGCGCCATCGAAAGACATCCGTCCATACGTCTTGCACAATCGGCCCGGTGCCATATCCGGGAACGAGTTCGTGCATGAAGCACGGCGGGGAGGCGTACTCTCGCGTTTCCAAGAGAACATCGTCCTGATCAGACATTGTGCGCTCCATCAACTCTGCGGCGGAAAATCATCTTGACCTTCTGGACGTTGCGCTGCGTAAAACAGGAAGGCAAACGGAATTAAATGCTGTATTGATGCAAAATTATTGCACTGACTGGAGCCAGAAGGGATATCGACCGCGCTCGAACTTTTTTGGAAATCGTCCATTCCGGCAGCTTTCTGAAAGCCGCCGACCGGCTCCACGTCACGCAGACAACTGTCAGCGCGCGGATACGCACTCTGGAAGAAGAACTCGGCCGTCAGCTCTTTATCCGCAACCGCAATGGCGCGCAGCTGACTCCGGCGGGCCGGGAATTCGAGCGGTTCGCCCAATCATTCGTACAAATCTGGGAACGTGCGCGCCATCAGCTCGCCATCCCATCGGGACGGACAAGCGTGATTGCCTTGGGCGGAGAGCTCAGTCTGTGGAATCCGCTGCTGCTCGACTGGCTGGTCTGGATGAAGAACGCCAGGCCGGAAATCGCCATCCAGGCCCAGGTCGGCGTTCCGGACCAACTCCTCGAGCAGCTGAGGACCGGCGTTCTGGACATTGCCGTGCTCTATGCGCCGAAGCTGCTGCCGAGTTTCAAGGTAGAGCTTCTCGTCGAGGAGCAACTCGTCCTGGTTCGGACCACGGACAGAGACCGGGGAACGGTCGGGTCCAACGATTATGTCTATGTCGATTGGGGACCGCTGTTTGCGGCCCAGCATGATGCCAGCTCCTCAGCCTTCGGCGAGCCAGGATTGATGGTCGGCCTTGGTCCGCTCGGGCTGAGCTACATCCTGCGCGCCGGCGGAATGGGTTATTTCCGCAGGGGCGCCGCAGCTCCCCATATCGAGGCGGGACAGCTGGAGGTGGTGGAAGGCGCCCCGGAATTCACCTATCCAGCCTATGCAGTCTATCCGGAAGCAAGCGAGGTGCGTGCCGACGTGCAGGAGGCGTTACGTGGTCTGAAGCAGGTGGTGAAATGACAGCGTTGTTTCAGTTCCAAATCATCGGTCATCAAGCCGGAAAGAAATCCGTTGCCATGGGTTGACCGTACATGCCTTATCCATTCCACACCATCGGTCACTCGACGCGGTCGATCGCCGAATTCGTCGCCCTGCTACGGATCGCAGAGATCACCCTGGTTATCGACATCAGGACTGTCAGACGCTCGCGGGCGAACCCGCAGTTCAACAGCGAGGTGCTTCCCGAAGCGCTGGCAGCGTTCGGGATCGGATATGAATACATTGCCGAGCTTGGCGGCCTGCGCGGCAAGGCGCACGACGTTCCACCTGTGCTCAACGCATTCTGGATCAACCAGAGTTTTCACAATTACGCCGACCACGCGCTGTCGGCGGAGTTTCTTGACGGCCTGAATCGGCTTCTGTCCCTCGGCAGGCAGCGGCGAAGCGCCATCATGTGCTCGGAAACGCTCTGGTGGCGCTGTCACAGAAGAATCGTCGCCGATTATCTCCTTAGCCGCGGCGAGGCTGTCTTTCATTTAATGGGCAAGGATAAGATCGAGCCGGCGAAACTCACCGACGCCGCGAAGGCAAGGGCCGACGGAACGCTTGTCTACCCGTCTTCACATCCTTCGGGATAGTCGAGCTCTCAGGCCGCCGACGGACCTGGGTCGTCGAACCCGGTGTCGAAGGCCGCGATGTTTTTGTCCGCCGCTTGGTCCTGCATCTCATCGGAACGATGAACGACGCGCAGAACCGGCCCGGCCGATCGCGACGAGCCCGGCGCGGCAGCTCCCGCCAGCTTCAATCTCTCGCGCCTTGCGGTTTCCGGCTGATAGACCACTTCATGCACACTCAGCGTTTCAAGGCCGCCGTCCGCAGTTGGAATGGACATCGACTCACCTTCGGCCAAGCCAAGCAGCGCCAGACCGCGCGGATTGGTGATAGGCAAAAGCATTCCAACCAGACCGCGCATCTCGTCATGTGCGACGATGCGGGTTTCGGCAGGGCCGTCGTTTACCCGATAAGCCACGCGGCTGCTGAGCGTCACGACGGTTGCCGGAACATCATCCCGAAACATTACAACGGCGCTCGAAATCTTCCGGTCAAGGATAGCCGAGAGGATTTCGCCGCGGCTCGGATGGCGTTCCCGCATTACTTCAAGAATTGCGTAGTCCTTGGTGGTCAGTTGACAGCTGTCGGTAGTGGGCATGGCGCGTCTCCAGCCGGTCCGCGGGGCGGAATCCGGCGTTAAGCAATTGATCGGGTGGGAAAACTTCCCCCTGTGCCGGACCATAATAGGCCGGCACAGGGGTCAGACTCCCGCGATCAAGCTGCCCGCGTGATTGAGGAGACGCACGGAAATGCCCATGTCTAGACGCTCGCCTCGATAGTCGAAGGCGCTGGCGGGCGCTGTTCGGTCACGCCTTCCGGAGCCGGTTGTTTCACCGCTAGCACCGAGAGTTCGTGCCGCCGCCCGTCTCGCGCAGTCCACATGATCGACTGTCCGGCCGAGAGGCCGATCAGGGCCGTGCCGATCGGCGTGAGGATTGAAACCTTGCCTTCGGTGATATCCGCATCGCCAGGAAAAACCAGCGTGACCGTTTTCGCGTCGCCGGTGTCTGGCTTGAACGTCACTGTCGAGCCCATCTGGACGGTACCTGTGGGAATCCAACCGTCGGGGACGATACGAGCCCGTTCCAGTTCGGCGAGCAGTTCATCGGAAGCCTCCGGATTTCGTGCGGCGACGGCGCCCGCGAGCGCCGACAGACGCGCATGGTCCGACTGCGAGATGCGGATGTTCGGCCTACGCCGGGTCTTCTTGTCTTGCATTTGAATACTCGTATCTCGTTGGGACGCCGCCGCGAAAGATGATGCGAGCGGCCAATTCAAGAATGTCCTGCTCACAGCCGAGCCGAGTCGATCGGCGGCCCGCGGACTTCCATGTCGATTTTTTAAGTGTTGCCCCTCGGCTCGGGGGCACATGCCAGCCGAGCCGGGGGTTACGATCCCGCGATGGGGCAAACCCGGAAAAGAAAGTCGTGACGGATTTTAACGGCGGCATTCATATCATGATAGTTGGTGAACAGATCCGGGAAGTCAAGGAAGCCGCCTCGGCGGGTATTAAAGTCGCGAGCTAGTCAACGCGAGCGCCAAGCAAGGTGTTTATCACCAGCTCTCTTCGAGAGTTTCTGCCTGTCCCGCTCGGTCTCTCTTCGGCAAGCCCGAGGAGATAAGGCGTTCGGCCAATACTTTCGACAGCGCCTGGCAGGTCCACGGTTCGTGCGTTTGAGCGCCGCTGCTCCTCCTCGGTGAGGTCGCTCCAGCCCAGAGCGCGGCCTAAACCGCTGCCCACGAACCTCAACGCTCAAGACGACACCAGAAATTCGGCTGAGCCCATGATCCGGGCTACATTTCGCGTGCGAAGAACGCGGCTGGCGAGATCGTGCCCGCGTTCATGCGCGCGAAGTTGTCCTCGGCTTGCCGGTTGCCAGCGATCGCCCCGAAGAGTTGCTGCATCTCCATTGGCGGCTCCTCGTTGCGAGTTGGCAGGTGAACTCATACATCGGCAGCGAGTGTTGGTCGCGCTGTCGCTGATAGTCCGCCATAGCCGCCTCGAAACTGCTGTCACCCTTGAAAGCCAGGCCAAGTGCTTTTGCGCAGAGCTCAGCATCCCGGAAGGCATCGCTGATACCCTGCGCAGTGTTTGCCTCCTTGTTATAGCCGGCATCGCCAACGAGCGCCCAGCTTTGCAGAGGAGAGTGCTTTGATCCGGCGTTGCGTACAGGACGCAGCCGGCCTATCTGGACAGCGGCGGCCGGCCGGGCGCATTGACAGGCGCGTGTCGCTCACGGACGAACGCTGATGATCGTCTTCCCCGAGCGTCGCTCGGTCGTTTTGAACGCGGAAACGGCATCGTCGAGGGTCGAGATGTTGCCGATGTTCGTCCGCAGCCGTCCGTCCCGCACGCGCTGGACGATTTCACTCAGTTGAGCACGATCGGACTCGACAACGAAGTCGACCGCCAGGCCATTGGCGGGCGGCGCGTCGGGCGGCCCGACGACGGTCACCAGTGTTCCTCCGGCTCGAACCGCAGGAGAGGGGCCAATCCGTGCTGCTTGTCGATGTCATGGGTTCACCGAAAGAAACTTTTGTCTCTTGGACGGCGAATGCCCGCTTCGCGCCTAATGTCGGTCGTTGCGATGATGTGCGAAAATCCCAAAAGCGGACACTCGCCCCGGCGGCTTACCTCTGCGCCACGAACAGTTTGATCAAGGCAGGCAGATGCCGGCAAGGGAAGCAACTGGCTTGATGATATGATATATAGGCAAAGTCATGCAGATCTGCCCGTCGGCGAATAGAATTCGCCGGAGAGCAAAAAGGGGAGAGCAAGCCGTCTGCGCGGGCTTGGCCATACGACAGCCACGGCCAGCGAAGCCGTTGAGAGTGAAGCTACGATAGGGTCTCGTCACGGCCGTCGACAGCAGGCGCAAATCTGGCTTTCGCCCGCCGCTTGAAAACAGTGTAGCATGCGAAAAACTGTGCGGACGTTCTTATGAGTTTTGATGATATCGACCTCAATTTGCTACGAGTATTCGACGTTATGATGCGTGAAAGGAGCGTAACGCGTGCAGCGACCGAATTGGGAAGAACACAATCCGCTGTAAGTCATTCCCTATCAAAGCTTCGGTATCTCTTGCAGGACGAATTGTTCACGAGAGACGGGGGGGAGATGCGGCCAACCCCACGGGCGGTGGAGTTGCTGTCAGATATTTCTGCTGCACTGGCAACGATCCGCGCGTCGATCGACCGGCATCAGGTGTTCAATCCGGCAACGACGCGACGCAACTTTCGCGTTGGACTTACCGATTACCACGCCATGATATTTATCCCTGGGCTCATTCGAGTATTTTCGAGGCAAGCTCCTGGCGCGACGCTGAACGTCATTCCCGCAAACGGACCCGAGATCGGTTCATCAGTCTATTTGAGACAAGTCGACTGTGCGCTGACGGGAGCCGCGATACGCGATGACCCGGGTCTCCTGAAGGTGGAACTTGGCCAGGATCAGCTATTTTGCGCGGTGTGGAGTGGAAGCAAGATAGCCAGGAACGCAATGACACTGGAAACGTATTTGGCCAGTTCTCACCTGCAGATTTCCGCAGATGGTCTGGCAGAAGGTCTTGCTGATGCCGCCCTCAAGCTAATGGGTCTACGGCGCAATGTCGTTGCGACCATCCCGAATTATCTGGTGCTGCCCTGGGCGCTTCGCGGCACTGAACTGATTACCCATTGCGGCGATGCCATCCTGCAAATGCTGGATGAGAGGAGCGAGGTGACGCTGGTCCCGCCGCCCCTTCCGATATCAAATGTGAATGCGTGGCTCATTGTTCACCGCCAGATGGCGAATGACCCGGGTACCAAATGGCTCCGGGAAATCATCATTAGCATCTACAACGAGTCGCGGACCAAGAGAGATCAAGGGCCAACCGTCGGAGCACCGGGGTTGGCTGCACAATAGATCGCGCGCACTGTCGCTCATTCGATCAGCCCGCTCAAGCAAACCGGCCCGATCACCACTCAAGTCCCTTTTCACCCGAGAGCGGGTGCCTCGTAAATTATGAGCAGCGCTCATTTTCGTAATGAGAACAATCAATTTGACGAATACTTATGCTTGAGAGCACAGTCTCTTCAAGAAAAACAGGGGAATACCGAAATGAGATCCACGTTCAAGGGCCTCCTTGCCCTCGCTATCGCGTGCACCGCCTCCTCGGTGTGGTCCGCAACCCTCGACAATGTCAAGAAAAATGGCGTGCTGACGTGTGGCACAAATTCGGCCACGGCTGGCTTCAGCCTTCCCGACAATGAAGGCAAATGGACCGGATTTGTGGTCGACTATTGTCGCGCCGTGGCCGCTGCCGTGCTCGGGGATGCGCAAAAGGTCAAGTTCATCCCATTGACGCCAAAAGATCGCTTCACCGCCTTGCAGTCGGGAGAGATCGACATTCTCGCACACAACGCAACCTGGACCTCCTCCCGCGATACATCCCTCGGCATACTGTTTGCCGGCACGTATTTTTATGACGGTCAGGGATTCATGGTGCGCAAGGCGGACAACATCACGTCAGCCAAGGGGCTCGAGGGCGCATCGATATGCGTCACCCAGGGCACCACGACCGAGTTGAACCTTGCCGACTATTTTCGCTCGCAGTCGATCAAGTATACGACGGTTGGTTTCGCCGACGAGGAAGCGGTCGTGAAGGCTTACGAGGAGGGTCGTTGCGACGTCTTGTCCGCGGACACCTCCACCTTGAACGCGTCGCGGCTTCGCATGGCCAAGCCGGACGACAGCATTGTTCTTCCCGAGCTGATCTCAAAGGAGCCGCTTGGCCCGGCGGTGCGGCAGGGTGACGACCAGTGGTTCAATGTGGCGAAGTGGACGCTCTACGTCATGATGGCCGCGGAAGAAAACGGGGTCACCTCCAAGAACGTCGATGCCATGAAGTCGTCGGACAATCCCAGCATCCGCCGTCTGCTTGGCGTGGACGGTAGCATAGGCAAGGACATCGGGCTCGGCGACGACTGGCCGGTCCAGGTGATCAAACAGGTAGGCAACTACGGTGAAGTCTTTGATCGCAATATCGGCAAGGATTCGCCGCTGAAAATGGAGCGTGGCATGAACGCGCTCTGGAACAAAGGCGGCGTTCAGTACGCTCCGCCGATCCGCTAGGCAAAGCATGGTTGCAAGGCGCTGGCGTGTTACCACCAGCGCCCTGCACGGATCCCGATAGGAACAGGCCATGTCCCATTTGTCGCTTCCCGCGCCGTCGCGCAGGAGCCTGTCGCTGCACGATACGAAAGTGCGAGGCGTTCTCTACCAGCTCTTGCTCGCTGGCTGTCTGCTGGCCTTGGCCCTGGGCATCGGGATGCAGACAGCATCGAATATGCGGGTCCGGGGGATTCCGCTCTCATTCGATTTTTGGAATGAGGCTGCCGGCTTCGACATCAGTCAGACCCTGATACCGTACGATGCGCTGTCCACCTATGGTCAGGCCTTCTGGGTCGGAGTGGTCAACACACTCTACGTCAGCGTACTCGCAATCCTGTTGGCGACCTTGCTTGGCTTCGTCATCGGCGTTGCCCGCCTGTCGCGGAACTGGATCGTTTCGAAGGTGGCGACCGCCTATGTCGAGCTTGTGCGCAATGTCCCGTTATTGCTGCAGCTGCTGTTCTGGTACAACGCCGTCCTCAAGCCGTTGCCCTCCCCGAAGGCGTCTATTGCCATCCCCGGCGGCATCTACCTAAACAATCGCGGCCTCATCATTCCGGAGATCCAGTTGCATCCGGGAGCGGGGTTGGTGAGCCTGGCATTCGTGACGGCCATTTCCTGCTGCGTTGCATTCTGGTTTCGCGCCAGGAGCGTCCAGAGACGGACGGGCAAGCAGCTGCCGGTGCTTTTGGTCAGTCTGGCGACGTTGATAGGATTTCCGCTGGTCGTGTTCCTGGCGGCTGGCGAGCCGGTCTCGTTCGTCGCGCCGCAGCTGCGCGGCTTCAATTTTCAAGGCGGGCATCAGCTCTATCCGGAGTTTGCCGCTCTCCTGATCGGTCTGTCGGTCTACACCGGTTCATACATCGCCGAGATCGTTCGAGGTGGAATCCAGGCAGTGCCAAAGGGCCAGACGGAGGCTGCGTATGCGCTGGGGCTGGCGCCGGGCAAGACGCTTCGTCTGGTCGTCGTTCCCCAGGCGCTGCGGATCATCATACCGCCTTTGACAAGCCAGTATCTCAATCTCATCAAGAACTCGTCGCTGGCGGTGTTCATCGGCTATCCCGACCTCGTGCAGATCTTTGCAGGGACGGTGCTCAACCAGACCGGCGCGGCCGTCCAGGTCATGGCGATCACCTTGTCTGTCTATCTCGTTATCTCCCTCGCCACGTCGTTGGCCATGAACGCGTGTAACCGACATTTTGCGATCGTCGAGAGGTGACGCGTGAGCGATCAGTCCATGCATTCGCCTTTTGTCAGCGGTGCGCTCATACCAGCGATGGCGCCCCCCGCCGACGTTCGGCCAGGTCCAGTGACCTGGATGAAAAAGAATCTGTTTTCGACGCCGGCTTCAGGCGCGCTGACAATCTGCTTTGTCGTCCTCGCCGTGTGGCTGCTGCATCACTTTTTGAGCTTTGCGATCTTCGACGCGGTCTGGAGCGGCGGTCGCGAAGCATGCCGTGCGAACAGCCAAGGAGCTTGCTGGCCTTTCATTGCCGAGAAGTTCGACTACCTGCGATACGGCGCGTACCCGGTTTCCGAGCGGTGGCGCGTGGACCTTGCGCAGGCGATCGGCGCCATCCTCATCGTTTGGCTCCTGTGGACGAAGGCTCCGCGGCGCGAAGTGGCGGCGTTGCTATTCTTCCTCGTCTACCCCATTGCCGCGTTCGTTCTGGTGCGCGGCGTCGCCTGGCTCCATTTGCCTGTCATCGACACGACGCTCTGGGGCGGTCTCTTGATCACGCTGCTGATGTCGATTGTGGGCATCGTCTTCTCGCTTCCGATCGGAGTTATCCTGGCGCTTGGACGCCGGTCGGAACTCCCTTTCGTCAAGACGGTTTGCGTCACATTCATCGAAGTCGTCCGGGGCGTGCCGTTTATCACGGTGTTGTTCATGGCGAACTTCATGATGCCGCTTTTCGTCCCCGACTATCTGACGCCTGATCGTCTGCTGCGCCCGCTCATCGCGATAGCGTTGTTCTCATCCGCCTATATGGCCGAGGTTGTGAGGGCCGGCCTTCAGGCGATCCCGAAGGGCCAATACGAAGCGGCGAAAGCGCTCGGGATCAACTACTTCGACATGATGCGCCTGATCGTCCTCCCCCAGGCGTTGACGATCGTTATCCCGAGCATCGTGTCGACCTTCATCGGCCTGTTCAAGGACACGACGCTGGTCGCCATCGTCGGCATAGCAGATTTCCTGAAGGCCGTCGAAACGGCGCGAGTCGATCCGAACTGGGCAGGCCCGACGATCTCCTCAACCGGCTACCTCTTTGCCGGACTGGTCTACTGGGGCTTTTGCTTCGGCATGTCCCGCTACTCGCAATCGATGGAGCGCCAATTGGCGCGTGGCCACAAATCCTAGGACGAGATGATGATGCCACAAGCAATGCACGCAGCGACGAAGGCAACGCCCTACGGCAAGGCGATGGCCATCGAACTGCGTGGCGTCAATAAATGGTTCGGTTCGTACCATGCGCTCAAGAACATCAACCTCTCGGTGACGCGGGGGCAGCGCATTGTGATCTGTGGCCCCTCCGGGTCGGGCAAGTCGACGATGATCCGCTGCATCAACCATCTCGAGGAGCATCAGTCGGGCGACATCATCGTCAACGGCAAGTTGGTAACCGAGGATCTGCGCAAGATCGACGCAGTGCGCAGCAACGTCGGGATGGTGTTTCAGCACTTCAATCTGTTTCCCCACCTTACGGTGCTTGAGAATTGCACGCTTGCGCCGTTTTGGGTGAGAAAGATGCCGCGGTCGGCCGCTGAGGAATTGGCGCGCCATTATCTCGATCGCGTCAGAATTGCGGAGAAGGCGGAGAGCTACCCAGGGCAGTTGTCGGGTGGCCAGCAGCAACGCGCTGCAATTGCCCGGGCTCTCTGCATGAACCCAAAGATCATGCTTTTCGACGAGCCGACCTCTGCCCTCGATCCGGAGATGGTCAAGGAGGTGCTCGACACGATGGTGTCGCTTGCGAGTGAAGGCATGACGATGCTGTGCGTGACGCATGAGATGGGCTTCGCGCGGGAGGTGGCCGATCGCGTGGTGTTCATGGACCGCGGGGAGATCGTCGAAACCAACACGCCCCATCAGTTCTTCACCAACTCCCGATCGGAACGGGCACGGCAGTTTCTGGCGCAAATCCTCAAATAGGGACGTCCGCAGAAGCAAAGCGGCTGTAACCGTAGCAACAGATTTTCTAGGTGACTATCAAATGGCTTGTGCAGACACGCCCGCATCGGCGCTTGGGCAACGAAATATCGCGGGAATAGATTTCGACCAAATCCACGACCGCCAGCAATTCGGATCCGCCAAATGGGCCAACCAGTGGGATGAGTTCTCTCCGCAGGTCGAGGGCCAGAACCTGCTGTCCCTATGGACAGCGGATATGGATTTCCGCGCTCCGGAAACCGTCATCGCGCGGCTGCGCGAGGCCGCGGACCATGGCATTTACGGCTACACACGCCGCGATCCGCGCCACTATGAGATCGTGCAATCGTGGTTCGCGCGCCGGCACAACTGGTCGCCGAAAGTGGAGACCTTGCTTCCCGCCCCGGCGATCATGCCTTCGGTCGCTGCGATACTGCGAACCTTCACGAAGCCCGGTGACGGCGTCATTGTGCAGTCGCCCGTGTACTCGCCCTATTTCGAAGTGGTTCAGGGAAACGGGCGGGTTCTGCTTACGAACCGGCTGAGATTGCACAACAACAGATATGAGCTCGATCTGGAGGATTTCGAGAGACTGGCGGCTGGCGGTGCCAAGGCATTCCTGCTGTGCAATCCTCACAACCCTGCCGGAATGGCCTGGACACTCGAAGAATTGGCGGCGCTTAACGACATTTGTGAGCGCCATGGGATCCTGGTCATATCCGACGATATTCACTGCGACATAAGGTTGTCGGATCGCCCCCACATCGTCTTCTCCTCCATCTCGGAAGATGCCGCGGAGAAATCGTTCATCTGCACCGCGCCAACGAAGACTTTCAATCTTGCCGGGGTTCCTTCGGCAACCATTTCAGTTGCCAGCAAAAAGCGCCGCGAGACGCTTCTTGCCGCAATGCAGGCGTCATTCATGGTAAATGCAAACTTTTTCGGCCGCTTGGCCCTGGAGGTTGCCTACAGCAGCGGCGCGCCATGGCTCGACCAACTCACGCGTTACATCGCCAGCAACATTGATCTGGTTTGCGAGTTCGCCGGTGAACACCTTCCAGGCATCACGCCCATGCGGCCCGACGCATCGTTTCTGGTGTGGTTGGACGCGTGCGCGCTCGATCGCAGAGTGGGTGGAATTCAGAAGTTCTTTGTCGATCAGGCCGGGGTCAATCTCTACGACGGCCGCGTCTATGGGCCTGGCGGCGAAGGCTTCATCCGTCTGAATGTCGGCTGCCCGCGTCCTCTGTTGCGCCAAGGGCTGGAGCGCATGTCCAGCGCGCTGGCATCTTTGTGATTGAGCGCAACCAAGCCGGAATGCTGCGAATGCGAATTGCCGTCATCAATCCCAACACGACCGCTTCGTCGCAGCCGCCATGGCGGTGGCGGGCCGGGACCGAGATATTGGGCATGCAGTCCATGGCTGGACCTGAAGCGATCGAAGGGCCATTTGACGGTGAACTCTCCGTACCGGGCCTGCTCAAGCAGGTGGTCGCGGCGGAAATGGACAATGTCGACGCCCATATTATTGCGTGCTTCGAGGCACCATTGCTGATCGACGCCCGCAAGCAGGGGGAAGCCTCAAGGTGATCCACCGGGTGTCTACTCGCAAATTGGCGACCCGCCCGCCGCCTAATTTACGCGGCGCGTCGTTGAGCGAGGACCGAACGGGCCCGACGAGGGTCGACAGCGGTTACGATGCCGTGGTGGTGATCGCAGTAGACGCGGTCCGGCGAAGTTGACCCAGCACAAAAACGGTAACCGCCGGGTACCGACGGGTCTTCGCTTACCGGGAAGCGGCACTGATAGAGGCCTAGCTGAATGAGGGGGACGTCTCTCGAAATTACTCTGATATTTTCAGGCATGGTTTTCAGGTTCCTAGTTCATAGCCATTGCCGGTTGAGGGCCGCAGTGCGACCGCGGCAGGCCAGCTTCTCTCGTTTTGGAGGGCAATGGATCACCATATGGTGTTGGTTGCAGCGTCAATGAAGCCCGACGGCCTGGTTTCTGAAGCCAATAGTTTGCGACTTAAGGCCACAGTTGCCGCTGGGTAGCGTGCGGTTGACAGCGCGAAGGCGGCCCGGCCGCCCATGTTGCCGTACCTCTGATCGTGGCGGTCACTGCCCCCTGGGTTCGTCGGCAGACCGGGCAGGGGTGCCCTTGTGGGCCCCTATCAGGCGCGCCCGACCGACACCTCCTTCTCAGTCCGGGGCCTCCTCATGGCCGGCCGCTCTCGCCCCAACCCAAATCACTCTGAACGACGGAGTTCGACCCTTTTGCTGTCATTCGGTTGCGAGCGTTGTATGGCGCGATGCGCCCCAAGACGCTTTCCGTAGGCTGAACCTTGGATGGCCGCTTCGCGCGCAATGTCCGCCCTTGAGGCGATTTTTGCGATTGCCGGATAGCGGACGCTGCAGGCGATTACCCTGGACATCCTAGTTGCGCCATAAGGCGACCTTCATGCCGCTCAAAGCTGCCCTTCGCGCAACGGCTCGAGTCGGACCTATGCCTGAACTTCAGTCGCAGTCCGAAGATCATGAGCAAACTGCCGGCGATCCTATCCAGCCACTTGCGGATCCGCCGTAGAAAGAACTGATCGCAGCGATGGAGAAAACGTCGGCATCGGCCTGACACTTGGCGCGGTCATTTGGGCGGCGGCGGCACCAGCGGCATCATCAGCCTCAGGCCGGCGAAACCGATGCGTGGGGAACAAGGGTGACAAACAGAGCTGGAGGGCGTATGTTGACATAAAGATGTCTTTATGTGACTTGAGTGCGACTGTCGTCTCGAGGATGAAAAATGTCGCAAAGTTCCTCATCGCTGGATGACCTGTTCGGCCCCGCCACAGCAAAGCCCAACGGTTCCGAAGTGCTTGCTGCGCTGACCGCAGCGGTGCACGAACGCATCCTCATCCTTGACGGCGCCATGGGCACGCAGATCCAGGGCCTCGGGTTTGACGAAGACCATTTTCGGGGTGAGGCCTTCGCCGGCTGTGCCTGCCACCAGCAGGGCAACAACGATCTGCTGATCCTGACGCAGCCGAGGGCGATCGAGGAGATCCACTATCAGTACGCCATCGCCGGCGCAGATATCCTTGAAACCAACACCTTCTCCTCGACCTCAATCGCCCAGGCCGATTACCGCATGGAGGATGCGGTCTACGCGTTGAACCGCGATGGCGTGCGACTGGTGCGCCGCGCCGCTGTTCGTGCCGAGCAGGAGGACGGCAAGCGCCGTTTCGTCGCCGGCGCGGTCGGGCCGACCAACCGCACCGCCTCGATGTCGCCAGACGTGAACAATCCCGGCTATCGCGCCGTAACCTTCGACGACCTGCGCCTTGCTTATGGCGAGCAGCTGCGCGGCCTGATCGACGGCGGCGCCGACATCATCCTGCTCGAGACGATCTTCGACACGCTGAACGCCAAGGCGGCGATCTTCGCCTGCAACGAGATCTTCATCGAGAAGGGCGTGTACCTGCCGGTGATGATCTCCGGCACCATCACCGACCTGTCCGGCCGCACGCTGTCCGGGCAGACGCCGACCGCCTTCTGGCATTCGGTGCGCCATGCCAGCCCCTTCACCATCGGCCTGAATTGCGCGCTCGGCGCCAACGCCATGCGCGCGCATCTGGCAGAGATATCCGGTGTCGCCGATACGTTCACTTGCGCCTATCCGAATGCCGGCCTGCCCAGTGAATTCGGCGGGTATGACGAGAGTCCGGAATTCATGGCCGCGCAGATCGAGGATTTCGCGCGCGAGGGATTGGTCAATGTCGTCGGCGGCTGCTGCGGCTCGACGCCCGACCACATCCGCGCCATCGCAGCGGCGGTGAAGAAATATCCGCCGCGAGCTGTTCCCGACATCGAACCGAAGATGCGCCTGTCGGGGCTCGAGCCGTTCACGCTGACCGACGAGATTCCATTCGTCAATGTCGGCGAGCGCACCAATGTCACCGGGTCGGCAAAATTCAGGAAGCTGATCACGGCGGCCGACTATGTCGCCGCGCTCGATATCGCCCGCGACCAGGTCGCCAATGGCGCCCAGATCATCGACATCAACATGGACGAGGGCCTGATCGATTCGAAGAGGGCGATGATCGAGTATCTCAACCTGATCGCGGCCGAACCTGATATCGCCCGTGTTCCCGTGATGATCGACAGTTCCAAATGGGAGATCATCGAAGCTGGCCTGAAATGCGTGCAGGGCAAACCGCTGGTCAACTCGATCTCGATGAAGGAGGGCGAAGAAGCCTTCCTGCATCATGCCCGACTGGTCCGTGCCTATGGCGCGGCGGTGGTCGTCATGGCCTTCGACGAGGACGGCCAGGCCGACACCAAGGCGCGCAAGGTCGCAATCTGCACCCGCGCCTACAAGCTGTTGACCGAGCAGGCCGGATTCCCGCCGGAGGACATCGTTTTCGATCCGAACGTCTTTGCCATCGCCACCGGCATCGAGGAGCACAACAATTACGGCGTCGACTTCATCGAAGCAGCGCGCGAGATCACCACGACGCTTCCCTATGTTCATATTTCGGGCGGCGTGTCGAACCTCTCCTTCTCGTTCCGCGGCAACGAGCCGGTGCGCGAGGCCATGCATGCGGTGTTCCTCTACCACGCCATCCAGGCGGGCATGGACATGGGCATCGTCAATGCCGGACAGCTTGCCGTCTACGACACCATCGATCCGGACCTGCGCGACGCCTGCGAGGATGTCGTCAACAACCGTGAGCCGAAAGGTGGTAGCACGGCGACCGAGCGCATGCTGGAACGTGCCGAGCGCTTCAAAGGCACGGCTGGCAAGGAGGCGCAGGAGCGCGATCTCGCCTGGCGCGACTGGCCGGTCGAACAGCGCATTTCGCATGCGCTGGTCAACGGCATCACCGAATTCATCGACGCGGACACGGACGAGGCGCGGGGTGCGGCCGAGCGTCCACTGCATGTCATCGAAGGTCCGCTGATGGCGGGCATGAATGTCGTCGGCGACCTGTTCGGCTCCGGCAAGATGTTCCTGCCGCAAGTGGTGAAGTCCGCCCGCGTCATGAAGCAGGCCGTTGCCGGCCTGCTCCCCTACATGGAGGCGGAGAAGCTGGCGAACGCCGCCAACGGCATCGACAATGGCGAGCGCCAGACCGCAGGAAAGATCCTGATGGCGACGGTGAAGGGGGATGTCCACGACATCGGCAAGAACATCGTCGGCGTGGTTCTGGCGTGCAACAATTATGAGATCATCGACCTCGGCGTCATGGTGCCGGCGACGAAGATCCTGCAGACGGCGCGCGAGCAGCAGGTCGACATCATCGGCCTGTCCGGCCTGATCACGCCGTCGCTAGACGAGATGGCGCATATGGCGGCCGAGATGGAACGCGAAGGCTTCGACATTCCGCTGCTGATTGGCGGCGCGACCACCAGCCGCGTGCACACGGCGGTCAAGATCCATCCACGCTACACCAGCGGCCAGACGGTCTACGTCGCCGATGCCAGCCGCGCGGTCGGCGTTGTTTCGGCGCTGCTGTCGAACGAGGCCAAGGCCGGCTACGTCGACAACGTCCGCGCCGAATACAAGAAGGTTGCCGATGCGCATGCGCGCAGCGAAGCCGACAAGCAGCGCCTGCCGCTGGCGCGGGCGCGGGCCAACGCGCACAAGGTCGACTGGTCGGCCTATGTGCCGCCGAAGCCGTCCTTCCTTGGCGTCAAAGTCTTCGAAGGCTGGGATCTGGCCGAGCTCGCTCGCTATATCGACTGGACGCCGTTCTTCCAGACCTGGGAGTTGAAGGGTCGTTATCCCAAGATCCTCGAGGACGAGGCGCAAGGGCCGGCGGCACGCCAGCTTTTCGAGGACGCCCAGGCGATGCTGAAGAAGGTCATTGCCGAAAAATGGTTCGCGCCCAAGGGCGTGATTGGCTTCTGGCCGGCGAATACCGTCGGCGACGACATCAGGCTGTTCACGGACGATAAGCGCTCGCAGGAACTGGCGACCTTCTTCACCTTGCGCCAGCAACTGGCCAAGCGAGACGGCAGGGCCAATGTCGCGCTGTCGGATTTCGTCGCGCCCGCCGACAGCGGTAAAGCCGACTATCTCGGCGGCTTCATCGTCACCGCCGGCATCGAGGAAGTGGCGATCGCCGAGCGCTTCGAGCGGGCGAACGACGATTATTCCTCGATCATGGTCAAGGCGCTGGCCGACCGTTTCGCCGAAGCCTTCGCCGAGCGCATGCATGAGAAGGTGCGCAAGGAGTTCTGGGGTTACGCGCCCGACGAGAACCTGGCACCGGACGACCTGATCGGCGAACCTTATCGCGGCATCCGCCCGGCGCCCGGCTATCCAGCGCAGCCCGACCACACCGAGAAGGCGACGCTGTTTCGCCTGCTCGACGGCGAGCGCAATGCGGGCGTCAGCCTGACCGAAAGCTATGCGATGTGGCCGGGCTCTTCCGTGTCGGGCATTTATCTCGCCCATCCCGAAAGCTATTATTTCGGCGTCGCCAAGATCGAACGCGACCAGGTCGAGGATTATGCTAGCCGTAAGGCGATGCCAATCGCCGATGTCGAGCGCTGGCTGGGCCCCGTTCTCAACTATGTGCCGGCACACTATGCCGAGGCGGCTGAATAGTGGGAACGGCGGCATCGTAAATTCGTGCCTTCTAAATCTCCGCTGCCTTTTCGACCGGATGGCTTTCGACAGTTTCTTGTGCTCCTTCCTTGCCAAGCGTTTGAGGTAGGCAAAAGACTCTTGAAGCGGGCGGGTTTCGGCCTTCGTAAGAAGGGCTACTTAGCTGGTGCCGGGTCCGCATCGTGCGATACGGACTGAGATACAAACTGTGATACAAATCGCTACGGAATTCTACCAAAAACCCCTTTAAAATCAACGCGGGAGGCGGTGCAGCGTTGCATCTCGACCGCACCAATCAAATTCGAAAGCGGAACCTCACCCGTTGAATTCGAGCACGGCAGTGACCTTGTCAGGGCACGTGCTTTTTGCCTGATTGCGGTCGCGAGTTTGGCCGATGCGAAGAAGCAATCAGCGCGCGTAGCCATATATGCGGTTGGCGCACCTGATTATTCGCGCACCAGGCGTCCGGTCGCCCACCAGATCACCGACACAACAACGATCGATGCGTAGCCGTCCACGGCATAGTGCCAGCCAGTGAACACCGATCCGTACAGGATCAGGTCTGCGTTGTAGCCTGTCTGTTCATTTTCCCGGACATCTGAGTTCACCATTGGTGATGAACATCGCAGCGAAAGTAAGCACCTTTGCGCTTGCCTTGAAGGCATCCTACTCTGGAGGATAATAGCCGCTCGTGAGCATAGAATGTCGGTACTGCCTTTCTTAAGAATCTACGCACCGCTCAACGCGCTGCTGGCTGCGACTGGGCTTGTGGCGGTGGCTGCGCTCACGACACCGGATATGTCCGCACGAAGCAGACTGGCTCTGGCTACCGTGCTCGCGGTCATTTGGGGCGTCTATCTCCTGCAACTGGCTGAGACGGTCCTCAAGCGCCGGGCGGGAGACGTTCGGGTCAGGACGCCGGCAATTGCCATTGATATGCTCGCGGTTTTGGTTCCACTCGCCGCATTTCTGCTCGTCGGTACGCCTGACCGGAGCCTCTACTGTGCTGTCTGGCTGCTGAAACCGCTGCGCGACTCGACTTTCTTCCCGCTGCTGGGCAGGATCCTGACCAACGAAGCGCGCAACCTGATCGGCGTCACCACGGTCTTCTGCATCGTTCTGTTCGGTGTTTCGCTCGCGGCCTATGTCATCGAGCGCGACGTCCAACCGGAAAAGTTCGGCAGCATCCCCCAGGCAATGTGGTGGGCGGTGGTCACGCTGTCCACCACGGGCTATGGCGACGCTATTCCGGAAAGCTTCGCCGGCCGCGTCCTTGCCGGGGCGGTCATGATGAGTGGCATCGGCATCTTCGCGCTCTGGGCTGGCATTCTTGCCACCGGCTTTTATCAAGAAGTCCGTCGCGAGGATTTCGTCCGCAATTGGCAATTGATCGCCGCCGTGCCGTTGTTTCAGAAGCTCGGCCCGGCCACACTAGTCGAGATCGTGCGCGCATTACGACCTCGCATCGTGCCGGCGGGCGCTGTGATCTGCCGCAATGGCGAGACCGGTGATCAGATGTTCTTCGTCGTGGAGGGGCGCGTCAGCGTCGCGACGCCGACCCCGGTGGAGCTTGGCCCTGGCGCCTTCTTCGGCGAGATGGCGCTGATCAGCGGCGAACCGCGCTCGGCGACCGTCAGCGCCACAACGGTGGTCTCACTCCTGTCGCTACACTCGGCGGATTTCCAGCTGCTGTGCAGCAGCAGCCCGGAGATCGCGGAAATCATCCGCAAGACCGCGCTCGATCGGCGCGGCGCGGCGCCTAAGGGTTGACCGTGATTAGGTGTTCGTCAGGAGGAGGATGCGACCGATGCAAAATATCGCTCGGTGCGGGTCCCCAGGTGGGAACACACCAGCTGAAACATCAGGACCCGTGCCTTATCCACCTTGGCCAAGTCTATTGCAATGACCCGCGAAACGTCTCCTTTTGCATATTTACCAGCCGCTACCCTACTCGGCGGCCGTCTCCGATGCCGCATCTGCCGGCCCCGAAGGCTCGGCCTCGGTACGGGGCTTGCGCCGTGAAAACAGCGACCTGAGCGTGACGTAGAACACCGGCGTCAGGAACAGGCCGACGAAGGTGACGCCGAGCATGCCGGAGAACACCGCGGTGCCAAGCGACTGGCGCATTTCTGCGCCCGGGCCCGTTGCGATCACCAGCGGCACGACGCCGAGGATGAACGAGAAAGCGGTCATCAGGATCGGCCGCAGCCTGAGCCGGCAGGCTTCGACGGCAGCCTCGGCGGCCGACAGGCCGCGTTCCTGCGCCTGGCGCGCGAATTCGACGATCAGGATCGCGTTCTTGGCGGCAAGCCCGATCAGCACGATGAGCCCGATCTGCACGAGGATGTTGTTGTCCAGCCCTCGGAAAGACACGCCGAGCAACGCCGCGAGCACGCCGAGCGGCACCACCAGCACAATGGCGAACGGCAGCACCCAGCTTTCATATTGCGCCGCCAGCGCCAGGAACACGAACAGCACCGACAGTCCGAAGATATAGACAGCGGCATTGCCGGTGTTGCGCTCCTGATAGGCGAGCTCGGTCCATTCATAGGAGGTACCGGCCGGCAGCGTCTTTGCCGTGATCCCTTCCATCAATGCCAGCGCGTCGCCCGTGGAAACGCCGGGCGCGGCGTTGCCCTGCAGCGGCACCGAGACGTACATGTTGTAGCGCTGGACCAGCGCCGGGCCGGTGACGTCGCGGATCTCGATCAACGTGCCGAGCGGAACCAGCGCGCCGGTCGCCGAGCGCACCTTCAGTTTCAAGATGTCGGCGCGATCGAGGCGGAATGCCTGGTCGGCCTGCGCCCGCACCTGGTAGACGCGCCCGAAAGCGTTGAAGTCGTTGACGTAGGCGGTGCCTAAATTGATCGACAGCGTCTCGAAGATGTTGGGGATCGGCACGTTCAGGATGCGCGCCTTGTCGCGATCGATCGCCAGGAAGAATTGCGGGCTCGACGCGGAGAACGTGGTGAACACGCCCGTCAGCCCCGGCGTCTTGTTGGCCTTGCCGGCGATTTCGTTGGCAAGCGCCAGGATCTGCCGCATGTCGGCGCTGTTGCGCTCCTGGATCTGCAGCTTGAAGCCGCCGGCATTGCCGACGCCGCGGATCGGCGGCGGCGGCAGTGCGATAATGAAGGCTTCCTTGATGCTTTGCAGACTGCCGAACAGATTGCCGATGACCTGGGTCGCCGACTGGCCGGCTTTCAGTCGCTCGTCAAAGGGCTTGAACCTGGCGAAGATCACGCCCGCGTTGCTGGCGTTGGTGAAGGTCGCGCCGGAGAAGCCGGCGAAGGCGACTGCATAGTCGACGCCTGGCATTTTCTGGATGATCTGCGACGCCTGCTGGATGACCCCATCGGTCCTCGACAGCGAGGCGCCGTCCGGCAACTGGACGACGACGATCGCATAGCCCTGGTCGAGCGACGGAATGAAACCGCGCGGCACCGCCTGCACCATGTAGACCGTGGCGTAGATGAGGGCCGCGAAAACGGCCAGCATGGCGGCGATCGTTATCCACGAGCCGACCAGCACGCGGACGATGCTCGAATACCAGTCGGCGACCCTGTCGAAGCCGCGATTGAAGCCGTCGGCGAGCGCCCGTCCGAACCGCGCCAGGAAAAAGCGCGGCGGCGCCGCCGCGGCGTGGTGCGGCTTGAACAGCAGTGCGGCCAGCGCCGGCGAAAGCGTCAGCGAATTGAATGCCGAGATCGCCGTCGACACCGCGATAGTGATCGCAAACTGCAGGTAGAACTGCCCAGAAATGCCGGGGATGAAGGCTGTCGGTACGAACACGGCTATCAGCACCAGCGAGATCGCGATGACCGCCGTTCCGACTTCGTCCATGGTCAGGTGCGACGCCGGATTGGGCGCCAGCCCTCTGGCGATATTGCGCTCGACGTTCTCGACCACGACGATCGCATCGTCGACGACGATGCCGATCGCCAGAACGAGGCCGAACAGCGTCAGCATGTTGAGCGAGAAGCCGGCGGCGTAAAGCACCGCCAGCGTGCCGATCAGCGACACGGGGATCGCCACGATCGGCACGATCGCCATGCGCCACGATTGCAGGAAGACGATGATGACGATGATGACCAGCAGCATCGCCTCGAGGATCGTCTTGTAGACCTCCTGGATCGACTCGGCGACGAACTCGGTCGGATTGTAGACGATGTCGTAGCTCAACCCCTTCGGGAAGTCGCGGGAAAGCTCCTTCATCTTGTCCTGGATCTCCGCGGCTGCGGCGAGCGCATTGGTGCCCGGCCGCTGGAAGATGGCGAGCGCCACGGCCGGTTTGCCGTTGAGATAGGAGTTGGTGACGTAATCCTTGGCGCCGAGCTCGATGCGCGCCACGTCCTGCAACGAGATCAGGCGACCGTCGTCGGCCGATTTGACGATCACGTATCGGAAGTCGCGTGCGTCGTTGAAGCGGCCTTGCGTGGTGACCGTGTACTGGAACGCCGTGCCGGTGCTGGTCGGCGGCGCGCCGATCGAGCCACCCGACACCTGGACGTTCTGGTCGCGCAGCGCCTGCACCACATCGCCCGAGGTCATCCCCAGGGCGGACAGTTTTTCCGGATCGAGCCAGATGCGCAGCGAATATTCGCGTTCGCCGAAGATGATGAGGTCGCCGACGCCGTCTAACCTGAGCAGTATGTCGCGCACCCGCGAGCGGGCGTAGTTCGAGACGTAGAGCTGGTCGTAGGTATTGTCGGGCGACAGCATGTGCACGACCATCATCAGGTCGGGCGAGGTCTTGGTGGTGGTGATGCCGAGGCGGCGGACTTCTTCGGGCAGGCGCGGCTCGGCGACCGACACGCGGTTCTGTACCAGCACCTGCGCCTGGTCGAGATCGGTGCCCAGCTTGAAGGTGATGGTCAGCGCCATCGCCCCGTCGCCCGACGAATAGGACGACATGTAGAGCATGCCCTCGACGCCGTTGATCTCCTGCTCGATCGGCGTTGCCACCGTCGCTGCGACCGTCTCGGCGTCGGCGCCCGGATACTGCGCGCGAACGACGATGGTCGGCGGCGCGATCTCGGGATATTGCGCGACCGGCAGCTGGGTATAAGCAATCCCGCCGAGGATTAGCAGGACGATCGAAACGACCGATGCGAAGATCGGACGGTCGACGAAGAAATGTGCGAACCTCATTGCTGCAACCCGGCGGTCTCGGCCCTGGGCGGCAACGTCACCATCTCGACCTTCACCTTGGTGCCGGGCCTGGCGTGCATCAGCCCGTTGACGATGATCGTCTCGTCGCCGGTCAGGCCCCCGCGGATCACCCGGTAGCCGTCGAGAAGCGGGCCGGTGCGCACGGGCTTTGCCGACACCGTCCCGGCCTCATCCACCAGGAAGACGATGCGGCGATCCTGATCGGCGCCGATCGCCTCGTCGGGCACCAGCACGCCGCTATGCGGCAGCGACCCCGGCACGTTGATGCGCCCGAACATGCCTGGCTGGAGAATGCCGTCGGCGTTGGGAAACCTTGCACGCACCCGCATGGTGCCGGTCGCGTTGTCGATCCGGTTCTCGGCAAAATCGAGCTTGCCTTTGAATACCGCCTCCGCGCGGTCGGCGACGCGAACCACCACATCGAGCCCGCCGGCGCCTTCCTGCATGCTGCCGCCACGCTCCTTCGCGTCGCGGGCGTAGCTGAAATACAGGCGCTCATCGACGTCGAAATAGAAGTCGATCGGATCGCGCGTAACGATGGTCGTCAGCAAGGTGGAATCCGGCTGCACGAGGTTGCCGACCGACACCAGCCGGCGGTCGATGCGGCCGGACAAGGGCGCCTTGATCTCGGTGAATTCCATGTTCAGGCTGGCCGTCGTCAGCGCAGCCGTCGCGCCCTGCATCTGCGCCTGCGCCGAAAGGTATTCCCGCCGGCGGTCGTCGACCGTCGCGGTTGAGATATTGCCGGTCTTGGCGAGTTCGTCGGCGCGATCCAGCTGCATCTTGGAGAATTCGAGCAGACTCTTGGCGACGTCCACTTGCGATTTGGCGGCATCATAAGCCGCCTGGTACGGACGCTGGTCGATGGTGAAGAGCAGGTCGCCCTTGTTGACCAGTGCGCCGTCCTGGAAGCTGATTTTGTCCAGATAGCCGCTGACGCGCGAACGGATGGCGACCTGGTCGACGGCTTCGAAGCGCCCGACGAACTCGTCGTCTTCGACGATTTCACGGACCACCGGCTTGGCCACCGTCACCACGGGAAGCTGCTGGTCCTGCGCAAACGCAGTGCTGCTGAAAGCCATGCCGAGCAGGAATGCCGCCGACATGGCAGCGCGGGCAAGCCAGCCGGCCGATCGACGGGGTCGCCCGCCCGCGTCGCGATGCAATTGGCCATTATCTGGGGTGTCCATTTGCGTCCTCGCTCGCTGGACCGGAGGTCGGTTGATCCGCTTCTACGCTCAGGCTTCTCGTCGAGATCAGAGCACTGCAGTGTTGTGCATGGCAACATGATCATTTTCCATGTGGGCTGAAATGTCCACCCTTTGGCTGCCCCGCCATTGGGCTAAAGTCAGTCGCGAATTAAGGGATTCAGGATTCCTTTGATGGACGGCTTATGATTCATATTGGTCGAAGGAGATCGATATGGGCATTACCACGCCGGCCGGATTCAAATGGACTGCAACACTGCGGCATCGAGCAGCCGTTGACATATCCCTCCCGCTGCAGCCGTTGTTCCGTCTCGCTCATTGAAGACGATACATCGACATAAAGAACCAAGTTCGAGATCCACCGGCAGGGAGCGTCCTTGTAAGGGCACCTGCTTTTTGCCTGGTTACGGTCGCGAGTTTGGCTTATTCGAAGTGGCCATCGGCGGGCATGGCCATCCATCGATAGGCGCACGTGATTATTCGCGCACCAGGCGTCCGGTCGCCCACCAGATCACCGACACAACAACGATCGATGCGTAGCCGTCCACGGCATAGTGCCAGCCAGTGAACACCGATCCGTACAGGATCAGGGCTGCAAAGGTCCAACCCAGAACGCCAAGCCAGCGATTGATCGATGACAGCAAATAGGCGTTCAATGCGGCAAAGGCGACATGCATGCTTGGCATGGCCGAGATGCCGCCGCCAAGACTTGGCCGGCCGCTCTGGTAAGCCATCAGGAGGTATGCCGCGGGGTCCCGCACCATGTAACTATGGTCCAGTCTGTCCAAGGCCGCATTCAATCCGTGGAAGCGATCCACGCCAACAAAGTGGTGGTAGTAAACCGGTCCGACCGATGCCAGCGCCAGGGCCAAGACCGTTCCGAGGACGCACAACGTCAGCGCTGCTGCGCAGAGATAGCGGATGCGGGCAATCTCGTCCGACCAGAGCGACACGAAAAGGATGGTGCCGAACCACTGGTAAAACCAAATGACTTCATAGCTGTTGAAGACGACGAACGACCAATTGTTGCTGTCGAGCTTATGGACGATCTCCCATGGCGGCATCCCGTGCAGCCATTCATCAGCGTCGGCCAACCAGTTGTCGGCATAGTATGGGACGACGGACGGGATGGCGATCTTGTAGGTAGAGAACGCGGTCAAGCTGGCAAAGAAGAACAGCAGCACCAGCAGACAGCCGCGCCAGCGCCCTTGAACCAAATCCAGTGCGTAGCGAACCGGTTGCCGCCGGCCATGGATTAGCGCGGCACAACAGACGCCACCGATAAACAACACCGGAATGCCAACAAGAAACTTGTGAGAATAGATTAAGGCTGACGTATAGAATACTTCTGGATATAGTGCAGATGCGCCTAATACGTATGTCGCCATGAACAGGGAGAGGCGCAATTGCCATATGGCGGAGGGCCTGTAGCGAGAGGCGTCCGTGGTGAGGGCCAAACCAATTTACCCGTTCTTAAAGTTTCGCCGGAGAGACACATACACCGATAAGGTAAAAACCTTGCCGCCAGGTTTACCTTTTCCCCGGTGGTCGACATTTGCCGGCTCGAGACATGGTCCGGCCGTTCAGAGTAAGGTAGTTGCGGGTCGACCGTCGCCTGGCAAAGGAGTTCAAGGCGATGTCGGCGGAAGCACTCGGCTTACCGCTCGGTAGCGTTCCGCCATTTTCCGACATTTCATTTCTTGTTTCTCCACGGCATGTCCTTTTCCCAATCGCCTGCCATGATCGAGCCGTAGGGATCGACAAAGTCCTGGATGGTCGCCAGGCCATGCTTCTCGATTTGGCCAATGACCTGTTTGGCGCTCTTGTAGGCCGCCGGCAATTCGGACAGGTCTGGTCTTCCCATCCAAAACCGGATGTCCAACCCGCGCGTTTCAGCCTTGAGAACGTCGTCGAGTTCCCGCGAGCCGATCACGTCGCGCAAGTAGCGGGTTCTGCTCATGTTTCGGCCGGCACCATGAGGGGAGAAGCCAAGCGACGCCTTTTTGTCGGTGTGGCCGGTGATCAAGATCGGCTCGCTCATATTCATCGGGATCAGCGTACGGCCAACGTCGTCCGCCGAGAAGCGAGAGAACGAAGGCGTTGCGCCTTTGGCATGATAGAAGAGCCCGTCGTCCCGGCGAAAGACGAAGTTGTGCTCGTTCCAGAACCGATCGACAATATGGTTGCCAAGCACACCCTGAACGCGGTCATGGATGCGGAAATGGTTTTGCTTGGTCCACTCGCGAATGGTTTGCAGTGCTTCCCAGTATGCGCGGCCTTCGTCGGTTTCAGCCTCGATCCATGCCGCCCCAGAAGGCGTTCTTGGCGACACTATTGCCGTATGCTTTTTGGCCAATGCCATGCCGCGTTTGTACAGCATCGCTCCCGGACCGCGTGATCCGTGATGGGTTACTATAGCCGGCTGTCCGGTCGACCTGAGATGACCGACATAGAGGAAATGATTGCCGTCGCCCTGCGTGCCCATGTTGCTGTCGCCGATAGGCACAATGTCGGAAAGGAAGCGGTTCGACTTAAATCGCACGGCAAGTTCCCGCGACATGTCCCAACCACGCCGATCCTTACGCCCGCCGGGCCCGAAATGCGTTGCGTCGAACGCCGCGTCGAGTATCTTCTTCGGATCGTCGTTCCTCTTGAACACCGTGATCGCCATCGAGCAGCAAATATCGGCCGAATGGAAACCAGGGTGGATGGCGTTTCTAGCCGCCACGACACCGCCGACGGGGATGGTTCCTGCCGGACATGCGTCGGGCATGACGACCCCGGCCACGACTGTTGGTGTGCGCAGGAGGGCATCCATGGCCTCGACCACCAGGCCAAGGTTTTCGCGCTCGACATCGTTTTCCGGCTCCAGGAAAACGCTAAACGCCAGCGCATTGGTCCTGGGCATCATCTCGACCGGCATCAGTGTTTGCAGATAGGCGAAGATGTCGTCCTGCGAGCGTCCTTCGCTTTCCATGCGTTGCGCGTCGGCGATAGCAGCCGGAAACCACTTGCCCGGCTTAAAACCCCACTGGATGAGTTCCTTGCCGGTGATCACGGCCGTCTCCTGTCGTCAAAAAGATCAGGCTGATTATCACGCTGCCCGAACGCGCGCACCACCCGAGCCTCGGGGGCCGAACCGGCCGGGTGTTTAAACACCGGTCCACCGCTCCGTCAGTTGACCTATCATAAGTTTTAGCTTATCATAAGTCATGATTTATGATTATGCAGGAATGGTGGCCTTGGCCGACCCGACGCGCCGCAAGGTGTTCGAGCTCATCGCCGATCGGCCACGCTCGGTCATCGATCTGACGCGAGTGCTTCCGGTCTCGCAGCCGGCCGTATCGCAGCACCTCAAGGTCTTGAAGGAGGCCCGGCTGGTCCGCGCAGAGCCCAAGGGTGCCAGCAACATCTATCATCTCGACCCGCATGGGCTCGGCGAGATGCGCGCCTGGCTCGACCGCATGTGGGGCGATGCGCTCGACGCCTTCAAACGGGAAGTCGACAACAGTAAGGAAAAGAGGAAATGACGACCATGATCAAGCCCGCGCCGGTCAGGAAGTCGGTTACGGTGGAGGTGCCGCTCGACAGGGCATTCGATGTGTTCACCACAGGATTCGGACGGTGGTGGCCGGCTTCGCACTCGATCGGCAAAGCCGCCCTGACGACCGCGGTGATCGAACCGAAAGCCGGCGGCCGCTGGTACGAGATCGGCGAGGATGGATCCCAATGCGATTGGGGCGAGGTTCTCGCCTGGGATCCGCCGTCCAGGCTGACGCTCGCCTGGCGCATTGGAGCCGGCTGGCGCTACGATCCGGCATTGCTGACCGAAGTCGAGATTCGCTTTGTCGCGCTCGGCGAGAACGCGACGCGTGTGGAACTCGAGCACAGGCTTCTGGAGAACATGGGCGAAACCGCAGAGGCGATGCGCGAGGCCTTCGAATCGGAGGGTGGCTGGAGCGGTCTCCTGGACCGCTATGCGGCTGAGGCCAAGCGCCACGCCGCCTGATCGGGAATACCAGCGAGGCCGTCGCACTGTCGGCCTCGCCTCATTCCCGGTGCAGCATGTGCCGCTCTGCCCGGCCACTGGGACCAATATTGTTGGGTGAACGATGCCCCAACCGGAACGGCGGGCACACCCACACCAAGCGTTGTCGCAGACCACCCGGCGGTTGGTCCGCGGCGGTACCAGAGCTGGATTACCGGTGCTTCTCGACGAAGGCCTTGCAGGCGGGTGACAACTGCTCGATCATGCTCTGAAGGTCGCATTTGCCGATCGGTGTCATTGGGCAAAGCCGTTTGTAGTCAGGCTTGCATTCCTTGCCCTGAAAAGATTTGAAGGCCTTTGCCTCGGCCGTAATCGGGCTCAAAAGTATTCCCGAACAAACCAACGCGAATCCGTCCATACCCACGCAGGCAGACGCCTATGCGGCGATGGCTCTGTTCTTCTCAATCTCTGGCTCGAACTTGACGACGTTAGAGTATCTGCTCGGCAATGAAGCTTCTGGCGCTGCCGGTGCATTTCGGTATTCAGCCCGGATCCAACCCAAAGCGGCTGTCCAGCCTCGGGCGGCAAGCGTCAGATTTTCACGATCGGCTAGGCGGCTGTGTCTAGATTCGTTTCGGGCGTCGACGTAGCCCGGCCGGCCCGATCTTGCTCGGTATGTTCCCACCAGTCGCCGAGGGCGTCGACAAGCGGCACAAGCTTGAGGCCGGGCTCCGTGAGGTCGTAATCCACGCGTAGCGGATAGCCGGTATGCGCCGTTCGCCGCACGATCCCGGCTTCCTCCAGCTTGCGCAGTTCGAGCGCCAGGATGCGGTGCGACACGGTTGGATTGTCGCGCCTCAGGTCGCTGAAGCGCTTGGTCCCGTCCTTGAGATAGTAGAGAAGCAAGGTGGGCCAGCGACCGCTGAGCACACGCATGGTCTCCTCGATCGGGCAGCGTGAGACGACGTCTTTCATGGCGGGGACCTGGTTACAGAATAGTGCGTAATTTACATGGGGCGACCAGCGTTTAGGGTCAAGTTTCGCTGCGCAGCGTAATCCCTAAATCATGGAAGAGACAAAGAAATGGAACCTATTCTCCTTTACGGCTTCCCGCTGGGAAGTTCGATGGGGCTTGTCGCTGCTTTTGAACGCCTCGGACAGCCCTATCGCCTGTGTCGCGTCGACATGCTCACTGAAATGAAGAACGACGCCTATGCCAGCATCAACGGCCGTCAGGAAACGCCGGTGTTGATCACCGACGAGGGCAGGGTGCTCACCGAGACCATCGCGATTGCCGCCTGGCTCGAAGCCCGCGACACGCAACGCCGTATCAGCTTCGAGCCTCGCTCGCCGGAGGCCGACCGAATGCACCAGCTGATGGCTTTCGTGAACACCGGTTTCACCGCCGCTTTCACCCCACTCTGGGCTGCATATGAAATGGAATCGGCCGAACCGGTGTTGTTGGCAACCTTGCGTGACTTTGGCCGCAAGATCGTTACCAACCGCCATGACCAGCTCGAGGCGATGATCGCCGACACGGACTTTCTGGTCGGCGATCGGCTGACGCTTGCCGATACCACGCTGATTGGCGTGGCGCGCTGGGCGGAGTTCCACAAGGCGGTCGACGGCGCGAGCTACCCCAAGCTGGCCGTGTTGCGCGGCAGGATCGAAGCCGATCCGGCCGCGCGTTACGCACAGGCCATCGAGGATGGCGAAAAGCCGGCGGGTTCGGGTGCCTGTCTTGGCCATGTCCCGCTGGCCGAAGTGATCGATCGTTTCGCTGCCTAGCTTTTGTCACGCAGCTCAGCCGCGCGGCGCCAAAGTGTGGCGCCGCGTGGTGACCGCCCGTGGCTTTGGCCGGGCAGGGCAAACAATCCGTCCACAATCAGTCAGGTGATCAGGTGGGATGCGTTGACACGCATCCAGTCGGCCAGCGAATCCAGCGTGCCACGCAAGGTTCTGCCCAGCGGCGTTATCTCATACTCCACGCGCGGCGGCATCTCGGCATAGACCCTCCGATAGACCAGACCGCGATGTTCGAACAGGCGCAGCTGCCGCGTGAGCTCCTTTTGCGTAATCGGTGCGACGGCCCTCTGGAGCTCGCCGAAGCGGATCGGACAACCGGTGACGATCAGGCGATAAAGAATGGGAATGGCCCATTTTCCCGAAACTAGATTGACGAAATCGATCATCGGGCAACGATCGGTCGCGCCATTTCCGCCTTCGACTGGCGTTACCTCGATGGCTTTTGCCTGCGCCATGAAATTATTTCCTTTAGTACCCATTCGGTGCCTACTATACAAAGCATACTATCATGTCGACAATGCCGTTCTCATCGTCTTTGGGAAGGCAAATAATGGGTCGCCAAATCATGGGTCGCTTGAAAGGCAGATATGCCCTCATTACCGGGGCAACCAGCGGCATCGGCCTCGAAACCGCGCGCCAGTTCCTGGCCGAGGGCGCTACAGTGGCAATCACCGGCAGGAGCCCATCCGGGCTGGAGGCTGCGCAGCGCGAACTGGGCGGATCGGCGCAGGTGATCAGGAATGATGCCGGCAATCTTGCCGATCAGCGCGCGCTTGCCGCCGAACTCGCGCAGTGCTGGCCTCGGCTCGATATACTGAACATCAACGCCGGCGATGTGATGCATCAGCCGCTGCAGGATTGGGACGAGGTGGTCTATGACCGTCTGATGCAGACCAATCTCAAGGGGCCGTTCTTTTTGATCCAAGCCCTGTTGCCGATGTTCTCCAACCCGTCGTCGATCATCCTGTGCGGTTCGGTCAGTGCCCATATCGGCCTGCCCCAGAGCAGCGCCTACGCCGCCAGCAAGGCTGGCCTCCTGTCGTTGGCGCGCACCCTCTCGGGTGAGATGATCGAGCGCGGTATTCGCGTCAATGGCCTCAGCCCCGGGCCGACCGAGACGCCGGCCCTGGGCAAGCTGGGTTTGCCAGAAGCAGAAGAGAAGGCGCTGGGCGATCAGATACGCGCGCTAGTGCCGATCGGCCGGATGGGCAAACCCTGGGAACTCGCCAAGGCGGCGGTGTTTCTAGCATCGGATGAGTCGAGCTTCGTCGTTGGCACGGAACTGCTCGTCGATGGCGGCGTCGGAAACCTCTAGAGCATTTTGCAGCCAAGTGGTTACACTTGGCGTCGCACAAATGCGGCTGAAACAAACAGATAGAGCGGGATGCCCCGTGCAATCCAATGCATCCCGCTCTATCCGGATTTACCATCGCGACCATCGACTTGGCGACAATCACCCCTAAATCGACTACCATAGTGCCTGTTTCTTGAAGTGGCAGCTGCGGGCGGCCATCCTGGCGGTGACCGTCCCGACACACGGGAGAAAGGTTATGGCCGGCTTTCATGTCATGGCGGACGCACGTGGAATGCATGTACAGCCCACGGTGCGCCGCATCAGCACCGAGGATCTGCTCGATGCGCTCCGTCTCGGCGTAGAGGATTTCTGGGCCAAGCCGTCGCATTACGTGTTCCTGTGTCTGATCTATCCGGTGGTCGGCCTTATCCTGACGCAGTGGACATCGGGCTCGAACGCCATCCAACTCATCTATCCGCTGATGTCCGGCTTCGCTTTGGTCGGTCCGTTTGCCGCTATCGGCCTTTACGAAATCAGCCGCCGGCGCGAGTTCGGCATGGATACATCCTGGTGGCATGCGCTCGACGTGCGCCACTCGCCGGCGCTGCCCGCGATTGCAGTCATCGGCATCATGCTGGTGGTACTGTTCCTGCTCTGGCTGTTCACCGCGCAATCGATCTACACCAGCCTGTACGGCAATCAGCCTCCGACCTCTATTGTCGGCTTTATTCGCGAGGTGCTGACGACCAGCAAAGGCTGGACGCTGATCCTGCTCGGCAACCTGGCCGGGTTCGCCTTCGCCGCGGTCGTGCTGGCGACGACCGTCGTCGCCTTTCCGCTGCTGCTCGACCGCGATGTCGGCGCGGTCTCGGCAGTCGAGACGTCGGCGCGCGCGGTCTTGACAAACCCGCTGCAGATGGCGCTGTGGGGCCTGATGGTTGCCGTGCTCCTGGTCATCGGCTCGATCCCGCTATTTGCCGGGCTTGCCGTCGTCATGCCCATCCTTGGCCATGCGACTTGGCATCTCTACCGCAGGGTGGTCGAACCGGAGCGGACAGAGCAGGTCAGGGGGCCGATGTAGGACCGATCAGCGTTGCGCGTCGGTTGCCATCTTGACGGCCAGCGCGGTCAGCACCGTGCCCATCAGCCAGCGCTGGATCACCAGCCATAGCGGCCGCCCGGCTAGGAAGATGGCAATTGAGCCGGCCGTCACCGCGATGATGGCGTTGACGGTCAGGCTGATCGCGACCTGCGTGGCACCGAGCACCAGAAGCTGCGACAGCACATGCCCCTTGCCGGGGCTGATGAATTGCGGCAGCAGCGACAGATAGAGCACTGCCACCTTTGGGTTGAGCAGGTTGGTCATCAGCCCCATGGCGAACAGCTTGCGCGGCCTGTCTTTCGGTAGTTCGCGGATCTGGAACGGCGAGCGCCCGCCGGGCTTCACCGCTTGCCAGGCGAGCCACAGCAAATAGAGCGCGCCGGCAAGGCGCAGCACATCATAGGCAAAGGGCACGGCGAGCAGCAGCGCGGTGATGCCGAACGCCGCCGACAGCACGTAGAACAAGAACCCGAGCGCCACGCCGCCCAGCGAGATCAGCCCGGCCTTCGGCCCTTGCGACAGCGAGCGCGAGATCAGATAGATCATGTTCGGGCCGGGCGTCAGCACCATGCCGAGGCAGACCAGCGCAAAGGCAAGGTGGTTGGCGGGTTCAGGCAAGAGCGCATCTCCGGATGAGGACACTCACCACATGCTTCCATCACCCGCAAGGGCATGAGGGCAGGAGCCTTTGCGCCAGCGCGCCGGGCCCCTGCCTTAGTCGCCAATCCGATCGCCTTCAGCCGACGATGCGCAGGTTCGACAATTCGTTGGCGATTTCCTTGAAATTGTCGGACAGCGTCGCGCCGGTTGCATTCCAGAACAGCTTGGCAGGCTTGCTCGGGTCGGCCGAATCCTTGCGGAAGCGCGAATCCGAGGAACATGCCTTCAGCGCATCGATTGCCTTCTTGTCGCTGGCATCTGTGGGCGACAGGTCGAGCGCCACCGTCATCACCAGAATGTTCGAATTCTTTGCATTGGCGCAGAGCGTTTTCATCTGCTCGTCGAGTGCTGCCGTGTAGTTGGCACCGGTATAGGTGGTCTTGCCGATATCGGTGCTGGTATTCATGAACAGGCGGGTCACGCTTCCAGATCCCGGATAGGTCAGGCCAGTGTAGCCGTAGGCGGCGTAGGTCGACCTGTTGTTGGCGTAGCTGCCGTCGCTGACGGCGCTATAGGTATTAGCTCCGTCGGTCAGCACCACGACCACCTTGTCGTTGCCCCTCTCGCTGTTCGGCCGGCCATCGGTGAACGGTGGGTTGCTCGATACCGTTCGCCAGCCCCAGGCAAGTCCCTCCGGTACGTTGGTGTTGCCGTTCGGCGCCATGGCGTCGATGGCGTCCTTGATCTCCTGCTTCTCGGCGTCCTGGCTGACGTCTTTCAACGGCGTGATCGGGTTTGTGGTGCAGGAGGAGTTCGGGCCATCGCCCGCGGCTGCGGATTGCGAACCGTATGGTTTTAACAGGAAATATTTGCGCATGTCAGACTGGCGCTGGGAAGCGGTAGGACCGGCGACATAGGGCCAATCGGCCCACCAGTTGTTGCCGTAATTGTAGGACGTGCTGATGACGTCGTTGATGCCGTCACGGTTGAAATCGAGCCACAGAGTGCCAGCCTCGTCCGGGGCGAACATCGGCACGAAAAGCGTGGCCGGCGCGGCTGTGTCGGGCGTGGTGTCGTCGACGTTGTAGGGATATGGCCGTGCCTCGACGCAACCTTGCCAGCTCGCATAGCGACTAGTGGTGTAGATATATTCCGGTGCGCTCCAATGGCCGTACTGGCAGGTGCCGTTCTTCTTGTATGTGTCGCAGACATATTGCTTCGAATTGGGTACCTCTTCGCGGCCCGATTCGACCGTCATGTCTGCGTAGAGGCTGAAACGGGTCAGCGGCTGGTCCTTGGTCTCGCCCCAGCCGGCGCCGCGCTTGTACCAGATGCCATTGAGCTTCTCGGCGTATTTGTCCGGATTGTTGGCAGCGCTCATCGTCGTCCAGTCGAAATCCTCGTGCTGGATCGGGGAGATGCCGTCCTGATCCATCCAGCCGTCCTGGTCGTGGGTAGGGCCGACATTGACCGAGGCCGCAAACGGCACGAGAGAAAACTGCACCGGTTTGGTGATCTGCTTCATCTGCTGCGCTTGAAGCGCCAGCGTATCGACAAGCTGCTTTGCGGCCAACTTCAGCAAGTCTATTCGCTTCTCGCCGGTGCCGGAGCCGAGATCGCTCATCGAGCCTGAATTATCCAGCACCAGCGCGACTTCGAGGGTGTTCTTAAGACGGAGTTCCGAACATTCGGTGAAGGTCGTGTCACCTGCCGTGCCGCCGATCAGCAGGCTGGCGGCCGGTAGAAAATAGGGGTGGAAGGTGAGGCCGGCGCAGAGCTTCAAGGTGCCGCCGCCGGCATTGTTGTTGGGCAGCGTGACGGTCAGCGCTGTGTTCGCCGGGTCGATGCGTGCGAGATTGGTTTCGAAAAATGTCTTGGCGTAGGCCTTGACGTCATCGTCGCTGGCGCCGGCGACGATCTGCTGGGCGGCGGCGAGGCCGGCCGCATCAAGTGCGTTCACCGTTTCGTGCTTTTGGCGCAGCAACTCCCCGTAATCGACACTGAGCGCCAGACCGGCCATCAGCGGCACAATGGTGATTGCAGTCATTAAGGAGTAGTTGCCACGTCTGTCGTATCGGAATTTTCCGATTATTGCCTTCAGCATTCCCGCCCGCCCCATTTTTCCGGACGATGCCACGCATGTTTAAATTTCCGATTGCTGAAATGCGTTCAAGGCCGGTACGGTTTTTCAATCCCCGTTAACCACACGTCCGCAATCGGCAATGCTGCTCCGGGCTTCCCGCGGCAAAACCTCTAAAAAAGGGGATAAGGCGCTGGAAAAGAAAAACTTTCACCATCATTTCCTCGTCGGCGTCGCCGGACGACAATCTTGCGGACACAACGAAAGCTGGTGACATGGCGAAGCGCTTCGGTTAATCCGGGCCGGCCGCTACGGACCGTCGGTCGCGGCGCTTGCAAGCATCATGGTACAGGGACAACGGCATGGCGGATTCGCCCGACATCATCGGTTCGCTCGCAGACCTGTCGGGAGCCTATTCAGCCATCCTGTGCGACGTCTGGGGCGTGGTGCACAATGGTGAATGGCATTTCCCCGCGGCGGCTGCCGCGCTGATCACTGCTCGCGCGGCGAAAATACCTGTCGTGCTGATCACCAATTCGCCGCGCCGCAGCGCCGACGTGGTGGCGCAGATGAACGCCATCGGCGTCCCTCCCGCCGCCTACGACCGTGTCGTGACGTCCGGCGACGTTACCCGCGACCTAATCGCCGAAGGGCCGCGAAAGATCTTTCATATTGGCGCCGATCGGGATTTCACGCTCTATGACGGCCTCGACGTCGAACTCGTCGAGGAGTTCGAAGCATCCGGTGTGGTCTGCACCGGCCTGTTCGACGACGAGGTGGAGAAGCCGGAAGATTATGCCGATCTTCTGCAGAGGCTGCGTGCTAGGAACCTGCCCTTCATTTGCGCCAATCCCGACATCGTCGTCGAGCGCGGCGAACGCATGATCTGGTGCGCAGGCGCTTTGGCCCGCGAATACGCACAGCTTGGCGGACGCACGCTGATCGCCGGCAAACCCTACGCGCCGGTCTATGACGTCGCCATGAAGGAGATCGCCGTCATTCTCGGCCGCCCGGTCGAGCGTTCGCAAGTTCTGGCCATCGGCGACGGTATGATGACCGACATCAAGGGCGCGGCCGACAATGGCTTCGACGTGCTCTACGTATCGGGCGGCATCCATGCCCGCGATTACGGTGAAGCGCTGCAGCCGGATCCGGCAAGGCTCGCGGCCTTCCTGGAAAAATACGGCTATAGGCCGGTCGCGGTGATTCCCAGACTGCAATAGGTTCAAGCCATGACGGCAATGTTCGAACGCATTTCCGCAACCGCGCCGCTGCCGGCTCATCTGCGCGGCGGCGTGGTGGCTATCGGCAATTTCGACGGCGTCCACCGCGGCCACCAGGCGGTGCTCGAACGCGCGCGCGCCGAGGCGGAGCGTCGCGGCGTACCCGCCCTGGTGCTGACCTTCGTACCGCATCCGCGAAAGGTGTTCAGGCCGGACATGCCGCTGTTCGTGCTGACGCCGCCGCCGATGAAGGCGCGGCTATTGTCGCACCTGGGCTTTGCGGCGCTGGTCGAGCAGCCGTTCACACGCGAGTTCGCCTCCTTGTCGGCGGAAGCTTTCGTCACCGGCGTGCTCGAGCGCAACCTCGGCATAAGCCACGCCGTCACCGGCTTCGATTTCCATTTCGGCAAGGACCGCCAGGGCGGCCCGGCCTATCTGATGGCTGCCGGCGAGCGCCACGGCTTCGGCGTCACGCTGGTCGATGCGTTTCGCGACGAAAGCGCCGAGGTGGTGTCGTCGAGCCGCATACGCACGCTGCTGTGCGAGGGCAATGTGGCCGAGGCCGCCGGCTTGCTCGGCTATCGTTTCACCGTCGAGGCGGAGGTGATCGGCGGCCAGCAGCTCGGCCGGACGCTTGGCTTTCCGACCGCAAACATGAGGCTTTCGCCGGAAGCCACCCTCAAAGAAGGGATTTATGCCGTCCGCTTCCGCCGCGCCGACGGTTCGCTGCATGATGGCGTCGCCAGCTTCGGCCGCCGGCCGACGGTCGACGACAATGGCGCGCCGCTGCTGGAGACCTTCGTCTTCGACTTTTCCGGCGACCTCTATGGCGAGATTTGTGCCGTGTCCTTCTTCGGCTACCTGCGCTCGGAGGTGAAGTTCGACGGGCTTGACGCGCTAGTCGGCCAGATGAAGCGCGACGAGGCCGAGGCGAAGGCACTGCTCGCCGGCGTCAGGCCGCTTTCCGGGCTGGACGCGGCCATAGCTTTTTAGAGCATGGTCCCGAACTGAAGGTCAGCGAAGCAAAAAGTGGGAACCGGTTTTCCGATTAAGCTCAACCAGAATTTATCTCTTCAGTGCCAGCCCAAGGGCGATGAAGGTCCAGCCCTGGAAGATCAGGTCGACGGCCAGGAACAGGCCGAGCACCCACACGCTGTTGACCGGCCAGCCCATGGCGATGACCAGTCCCGCCAGTGCGCTGATGATGCCGGCCGCGACCACCCAGCCCCAGCCCGGCTGCGGCCGGTGGCTGTAGCCTACCCAGGCCCTGAGCGCGCCTGAGGCAAGCAGTGCGACCGCCAGGAGGAAGGTCAGCACCGTCGAGGCGAGGACCGGATTGTCGAAGGCGAAGAAGCCGGCGACGGCGTAGAGGAGGCCGCTGAGCAGCCAATAGAAGAAGCGGCCCCATGTCTTCACGCCGAAGGCATGGATGATCTCGACAATGCCGGCCATCAGCATCAGCCAGCCCACGACAAAGACGGAGGCGACGGTTGCGATGAACAGATTGCCGAAGGCGATGCCGCCGAAGACAAGCAGCAGCACCCCGAGCGCGACGAACCATCCCCATTTCGACCGCGTCTGGCTGATCGCATCTATCATGGCATCGCTGTGCACGGTCATTGCCCTTCTCCCTCAAGGTCGCCTGGCTTCTTTGTTCCGGAAGGTAGCGCCGATCGCCTTGCCCGTCCAGCGAGCAGGCTGTGAGCGCCACACTCCGGAGCGGTCCGCTAAACCTCCGTTTTTGACCCGAAGCGGCCAAATACCAGATGGAATATTCGATCATGTGCGGGGGTGGGCCGGTGCTAAAGATGACAAGCGGGTTTACGGCGGCGACCCGTCGTCCCGTTGTTGCTGCTGCTGTACGCTGTTTTTCTACGCTTGATGAGGCTAGGGGAGCAAAATGGGCGATGTGGACGAACACCTCGATCTGACAGAGATCAACGCCGTCCGCAGGCTGTTGACCTCAAAGCCTCGAACGGTCCGCTGGGACGAACGCCGGGCACGGCTCGACGAAGTCGGTTCGGTGTGGCCGGTTGCGGAGGACATCCGATGCGAAGATGTGGTTTTCGATGGCCTCGCGGGAGAGTGGTCGCTGGCGCCCGGGAGCGACAGGGACAAGGTTCTGCTGTTTTTCCACGGTGGTGGCTACTGCTCCGGCTCTCTTAAAAGTCATCGTCGAATGGTGACCGAGGCAGGTCGGGCAATGAGAATGCGCACCCTCGCGATCGACTATCGCCGCGCACCGGAACATCCTTTCCCTGCGCAACATGAAGACGCACTTGCCGCATGGCGCTTTCTGAGCCGGCAAGGCATCGCGTCGGATCGTATCGTGGTTGGCGGAGACAGTGCGGGCGGCAACCTCACTCTGTGCCTGGTCAGTATATTGCGCACGGCAGGCGAGCCGTTGCCGCGATGTCTTTGGCTGGTTTCGCCCTGGACGGACCTATCGATGTCCGGCGTGACACTCTCAACCAAGGACGCAATCGACCCTATCATCCACCGGGCGTATTTGGAGGAACTGGCAGCCGCCTATGTTCCCAATGGCGTTGGTCGGCGCGATCCGCTGATCTCGCCTTTGTTCGCCGATCTGAGCGGATTTCCCCCAATGCTGATACAAGCCGGTTCGGCCGAGACGCTGTTGTCGGACGCAACTCGACTCGCCGAAGCCGCTGGCGCGGCTGACGTCAAAGTACGTCTCGAAATTTGGCCGCATATGATTCACGCTTGGCCGGTTTGGAATGCAGGGTTGAGCGCCGGTCGCCGCGCGCTTCACAGCGCAGGCATGTTTGTCCGCGAATGTTTGTAACCCCTGCCGAGGCAACTGCGAGCGTATCCCAGCCATCTTGATCTGGGGCCTTGGTGCGCCAAACAATCGACTGCAATGCAGAACAGGCCGGCCAACGCCGCCGATGTTACGGACATTAAGTCAAATTTTACCGAAACGGCGCCATGGCTTCAGTCAAGGCTGGTTGTATCGGCCAATGCGTTCGACGTATGGAGTAGCGATGCGGTCTGTCCCGACGATCCCGACGGTCTTGGCCGCATTCATGCTCGGCACCTGCGGCCTTGCCAAGGCCGGCGAGGGCACCTTCGGCTGGCTGTCCGGAGACTGGTACCTGACGGTCGGCGCCACCGGCATGGTTGCCCCGAATTTCGAGGGCGGCAAGAAGTACCTGCTCAGCGCCTCGCCGATCATCTCGCTCGGCAAGGCTGGTCCCGCGGCGCGCTTCACCTCGCGCAACGACAATATCTCATTGGCATTGATCGACGATGGCGGCGTCCGCGCCGGCCTGACAGGCAAGTTCCTGTTTTCCCGCGACGGTGGTGACGCCGACGAATTGAAAGGCCTCGACCCGGTGCGCTGGGGCGGCGAGGCCGGCGGCTTCTTCGAGTTCTATCCTTTGGATTGGCTGCGTGCCCGCGCCGAGTTGCGGCACGGCATTCGCGCCCATAATGGCTTTGTCGCCGACATCGCCGCCGACGCCTTTTACGATGTGACGCCCGATGTCAGGATTTCGGGCGGACCGCGCGTTTCGTTCGCCTCATCGGACTATTTCGACGCCTACTACGGCGTTGATGCCAAGGAGTCCCTGGCCTCGGGGCTCAGCGAATATCATCCCGGCGGCGGGGTGAGGTCGGCGGGCCGGGGCGGCGCAGTGACCTGGAAGGTGACCGAGCCGATGACGGCCAGCCTGTTCGGCGAATATTCCCGCCTGATGGGCCCGGCCGCCGATTCCAGCCTGGTCAAGGAGCGCGGCTCCAGGGATCAGTTCATGATCGGCGTGTCGACGACCTATCGCTTCGATTTCTCGATGTGATGTCTACCCCAGCAATCGCGTATCGATGGGATGCGTTGTGACCTCAACGATGTGGATGCCGTCGCGCGTCAGCAAATCTGGGTTGAAGAGATAGTTCCTTGTAAACGGGACGATCACACAAGGGACTTCCATAACCGCGTGCTTGGCTGTGGCGATAAAGTCCGTGCCGAGCCGCTGCGTCGTGGCCGTATCGTCCTTCCAGTCATCAGATAATTCCGGAGATGCAACGGTAACGCTGTCCGGCACTTCGATTTCCAGAAGCTGATAGGTCTGGGGCAGGTCTTCCGCGTCCACATGCACCAGAATTTCGAGAAGCGCTGTAGCTGGATGATCGGCGCAGTAGACGATCGGCGTCCCCATCACGTGCCAACGGCCGGCGCTGACCATGCCACCAGCGCCGGAGAGATCGGCGTAGCTGGAAATGCGCCACAACCGCATATGTTAGGCGAAAATGCCGTAATCGATGCGATGGAGCTCTTCTTCCACCAGGACGGCACCCGTCTCGGACCGCAAGAGGTTGATCGGTATCTCGTTGAGCACTCTGCTGCGCTTGCGTAACCAACGCTGCGCCTTTTCATGACTGCCGAAAACCCGGTCCGCCATCGCTGAAACCCGCTCAAGTCGCTGGACGCGGTCGGATTCGGCGATCGTCAGAGTCTCGTTTCGCTCTTTACGACGCGCCAAGGTCCGTCGCGGGCCAACGATCTTGTAGATTTCATCACTACTGAAGCCCCGTTGACGGAGCCCTTCGACCCTGGTGACATGAACAAGAAACCGTTCTGTCGCGGTATCGGGGATCGCGGTGTCGGCTTCTGGGCGAACCTTGATATGCAGACTAGACATGGGCTGGCTCCGCTGCCACTTGCCCCTAGACATAGGCGCAAGTGGCACATCATGCAAGGAAAACCACGACAACAAACTAGCGACCATGATGCCCCCGACAGGAAACCGCCGAGAGTTCGGGCTTTTCAATATCGCCTGTGTCGGTTAAAAGCCCAGCCATGACGAGCTTTTCGCGCCTTCTCGCGACTGCGATACGAATTACAGGCCCGGTGTTCCGGGCGGCCTGACCGCCGCCGGAGCCGCCGGGAATCTTGCGCGCGGCCTCTCGCGCTTTTTCCAGATCATGATAGTTCAACGCCCGGGCTCTTTCGCCGCCGGGCAACGCATATGGCAGACGAATGACTGATACCGAGACCGCCGAGACGATCGACTATTCCAAAACGCTCTACCTGCCGCAGACGGATTTTCCGATGCGCGCCGGTTTGCCGGAAAAGGAACCGCTGCTGGTCAAGCGCTGGCAGGATATGGACCTTTACCGCAAGCTGCGCGAAGACGCAGCCGGCCGCGAAAAATACGTGCTGCACGACGGCCCGCCCTATGCCAATGGCAACATCCATATCGGCCATGCGCTGAACAAGATCCTCAAGGACGTCATCACCCGCTCATTCCAGATGCGCGGCTATGACTCGAACTATGTACCCGGTTGGGATTGCCACGGCCTGCCGATCGAATGGAAGATCGAGGAGCAGTACCGCGCCAAGGGCAAGAACAAGGACGAGGTGCCGGTCAACGAGTTCCGGCAGGAATGCCGCGAGTTTGCGGCGCACTGGATCAAGGTGCAGGGTTCCGAATTCCAGCGCCTTGGCGTCGTCGGCGACTTCGACAATCCCTATACGACGATGGCTTTCCACGCCGAGGCGCGCATCGCCGGCGAGTTGCTGAAATTCGCCATGTCCGGCCAGCTCTATCGCGGCTCCAAGCCGGTGATGTGGAGCGTCGTCGAGCGCACCGCGCTGGCCGAGGCGGAGGTCGAATACCAGGACTATGAGTCGGACACGATCTGGGCGAAGTTTCCGGTCGTCAGCCTCGCTCGCCAGGTCATCAACATCGAGGAGGGGCAGCCAGCCCTGGATCCCAAGCTGACGCAGACCTCGCTCGATCTGCTTGATGCCAACGTCGTCATCTGGACCACGACGCCGTGGACAATCCCCGGCAATCGCGCCGTCAACTACTCGCCGCGTATCAACTATGGTCTCTACGAGGTTGCGGCGGCCGAGAACGCCTTTGGTCCTCAGCCCGGCGAAAAGCTGATCCTTGCCGAGAAGCTTGCCGACGACGCTGCCGCGAAGGCCAAGGTCACTCTGAATCGGCTTCGCAACGTTGGCGCCGAAGAACTTGAAAACCTTACGCTTTCGCATCCCCTCAAAGGTATGGGCGGCGGCTACGATTTTCCCGTGCCGATGCTCGCCGGCGATCATGTCACCGACGATGCCGGCACCGGTTTCGTCCACACCGCGCCGGGACACGGCCGGGAAGACTTCGACGCCTGGATGGATGCCGCCTCTGATCTTCGCCAGCGTGGCATCGACACCACGATCCCCTTCACCGTCGACGATGCCGGCTTCTTCACCAAGGACGCGCCGGGCTTCGGCCCGGGCCGCGAGGGTGGAGCGGCGCGCGTCATCGACGACAATGGCAAGAAGGGCAACGCCAACCAGGCCGTCATCGACGAGCTGATCAAGCGCAACGCGCTGTTCGCGCGCGGCCGGCTGAAGCACTCCTATCCGCATTCCTGGCGCTCGAAGAAGCCGATCATCTTCCGCAACACGCCGCAATGGTTCGTCTATATGGACAAGGAGCTTGGCGACGGCACGACGCTGCGCAGCCGCGCCCTGAAAGCCATCGACGATACCCGCTTCGTGCCCGCCGCCGGCCAGAACCGCATCCGCGCCATGATCGAGGAGCGCCCGGACTGGGTGCTGTCGCGCCAGCGCGCCTGGGGCGTGCCGATCGCCGTCTTTGCCGATGCCGACGGCAACGTGCTGCGCGACGAGGCAGTCAACCAGCGCATCATGGACGCTTTCGAGAAAGAAGGCGCCGACGCCTGGTTCGCCGCCGGCGCCAAGGAGCGTTTCCTCGGCAATCACGATGCCTCGAAATGGCAGCAGGTCATGGACATCCTCGATGTCTGGTTCGATTCAGGCTCGACGCATGCCTTCACGCTTGAGGACCGGCCCGATCTGAAATGGCCGGCCGACGTCTATCTTGAAGGCTCCGATCAGCATCGCGGCTGGTTCCACTCCTCGCTGCTCGAAAGCTGCGGCACCAGGGGCAGGGCGCCCTACGACACCGTCGTCACCCATGGCTTCACCATGGATGAGGAGGGGCGGAAAATGTCGAAGTCGCTCGGCAACACCGTCGTGCCGCAGGACGTCATCAAACAGTCCGGCGCCGACATCTTGCGGCTGTGGGTGGTGACGACCGATTATTGGGAAGACCAGCGGCTCGGCAAGAACGTGCTGCAGACCAATATCGACGCCTACCGCAAGCTGCGCAACACCATCCGCTGGATGCTGGGCACGCTCGCCCATGACGATGGCGAGGAGGTGCCGCTGGACAAGATGCCGGAGCTGGAGCGGCTGATGCTGCATCGGCTCGCTGAGCTCGATGAAGTCGTACGCTCGGGCTACGACGCCTTCGAATTCAAGCGCATCACCCGCGCGCTGCTCGACTTCATGGTGGTCGAACTGTCGGCCTTCTATTTCGACATCCGCAAGGACGCGCTTTACTGCGAAGCGCCTTCCAGCGTGAAGCGCAAGGCTTCCGTCCAGGTGGTGCGCCATCTCTTCGACTGCCTGGTGAAATGGCTGGCGCCGATGCTGCCCTTCACCATGGAAGAGGCTTGGCTCGACCGTCATCCGGATGCGGTCTCTCTCCATCTCGACCAGTTCCCGGAGATCCCGGCGGACTGGAAGAACGAGGCGCTGTCGGAGAAGTGGCGCAAGGTGCGGCAGGTCCGCCGTGTCGTCACCGGCGCGCTGGAAATCGCCCGTGCGCAGAAGGTCATCGGCTCTTCGCTGGAAGCGGTGCCGGTCGTCACCCTCGACGATACTGCGCTCGAAGCGGCGATCGCCGATGTCGACATGGCCGAGATGGCGATCACCAGCGATCTGGTTATCGTGCACGGCAAGGCGCCGGCGGGCAGCTTTACCCTCGACGATGTCAAGGGCGTCGCCGTGGTCGTCGAGAAGGCGGAGGACCGCGGCCTGGTGAAGTGCGCGCGCTCCTGGCGCTACACCGCCGATGTCGGCTCAGATCCGGAATTCCCGGATGTTTCGGCCCGTGACGCCGCTGTCCTGCATGAGCTGAAGGCTTTGAGCCGCCTTTAAGGCGGTGCACAAATGCCACGGCGGGCGGCCGATCGGCCCCCGCGCGTTGCCCTTAACGAGTGGTTGAGGTAAACACGCGAAACTCCGGACGACAAATTGTCGCCGGAATTCCGTCGGAAGAGCATAGGCGATGGGGACCGGACCTTTCTTTGGCCGGCGGCAATCGAGAGGCTGTCTACAGTGGGACTTTTTGGCATGACCGAGAGAACTTACGCGCGCGTTGCGCTGCTGGCGCCGCTTGTCATATCGGGCCTCGCTTTGTCCGGCTGCATGGGCTCGCCCACTTACGGAACCGACAAGACCGCGGGCGCGCAGCTTGCCGGCGACCTCACCGGGGCTTTTTCGTTCGCACCCAAGCGCAAGGATAGTATCGACTACAAGCCGCGCCCCACGCTGGTGAAGCCGGGGCCGGGGCAGAAGGAAGTCTTGCCGCCGCCGCAGGAAAGCATCGAGACGGCGAGTGCCGAATGGCCCGAATCGCCGGAGCAGCGCCGTGCCCGCCTGCGCGCCGATGCCACCCTGCATCAGGACGACCCGGCCTACCAGGCGCAGGTCATCGATGACGTGCAGACGGATCCGGCGTCGGTCAAGGCCGCGCTGAAGCAGTCGGGCTCGAGCCACCCGCCAGCCTGGACTCCGGCCGATTCGGACAAGGCCCGCTCCGCGGAAGTCATGCGCCGCCGGGCTGAAGGCAAACAGGGCGACCCGACCACCCGTAGATATCTGAGCGAGCCGCCGGTGCAATACCGCGCTGCCGCCGCCACCGCGCCGCAGGGCGACCTCGGCGAGGACGAGTACAAGAAGGAACGACGCCTCAAGAAGGAGGCGGCCGCGAAGAGCAAAAGCAGCGGCATGTTCGACTGGCTGCCCTGGTAGGCTGACGGCGCCAGAGACTTTCTTGCCTGGATTGGCTGACCTGGATCAGCTGACTTGGATTTGGACCGTCTGCCGGACCAGAAAATCAGGATCCGCGTCGCTCGCGAAAAAAGTCCTTCAGCAGCGCTGCTGCAGCGTTCTCGGCGATGCCCGGATAGATGTCGGGCACATGGTGGCAGGTCGGTGACGTGAAGAAGCGAACGCCGTTGACCACTGCGCCGCCCTTCTCGTCGGCAGCGCCGAAATAGAGCCGGCGCAGCCTGGCGAAGGAGATGGCGCCGGCGCACATGGCGCACGGCTCCAGCGTCACATAGAGATCGTGGCCGCTGAGCCGCTCGCTGGAAAGCTTGCGGCAGGCCTCGCGGATCGCCAGCATCTCGGCATGGGCGGTGGGATCGGCGAACTCGCGGGTGCGGTTGCCGGCACTCGCAACGACCGTATCGCCGCCGACGACGACCGCGCCAACCGGCACCTCGCCACGCTGGGCGGCGGCTTCGGCTTCCTTAAGCGCCAGCGCCATGAAATCCTGCCGCTTCACGCGGTTTCCATTCCGATTATCTCCTCGCCACTAGAGCGCGATCCTGTTACTACCCGCGCAAACGAGCAAAGGCCACATGGACGACAAAAACAAGAAATTCCCGCGCAAGGCCGGCCCGAAGCCGGCAGGGCCGCGCGGTCGCGATCGCGCTCCCGGCAAGGGCGGCAAGCCGTCCTTCGGCGCCAAAAAACCCTACACTCCGCGCGGCGATCGGCCGGCGGCGGCCGAAGGCGAACGGCCGAAGCGCGACTTCAAAGGTGGCGACCGGCCGTTCAGCAAAGGGCCGCGTCCGGAAGACAAGCCTTATGAAAAGCGCGAGGGTCCACGCAAGCCTTATGCACCGCGCGGCGACCAGCCAGCAACTGCCGAAGGCGAGCGGCCGAAGCGCGACTTCAAGGGCGGCGACAGGCCGTTCAGCAAAGGGGCGCGTCCGGAGGGCACGCCCTATGAAAAGCGCGAAGGTCCACGCAAGCCTTACGCACCGCGCGGCGACCGGCCAGCAGCTGCCGAAGGCGAGCGCGGCGAGAGGCGCTTCGACCGTCCCAAGCGTGACTTCGGCGGTCGTCCCAAACGTGATTTTGGCGATCGGCCCCATGGGGCACAAAGGGCACCGGCGGCATCGGAAGGCGGCTTCAAGCCGCGCCCGCGTCGCGTCGAGGCAACGGAAGAAGCCGGCGAACGCATTGCCAAGCGGCTGGCGCGTGCCGGCCTGGCCTCGCGCCGCGACGCCGAGGAACTGATTGCGGCCGGCCGCGTCAAGGTCAATGGCAAGGTGCTGTCCTCGCCGGCCTTCAACGTCATGCCCGGCGACATCATCCATCTCGACGGCATGGAGATCCCACCGATCGAGCGCACCAGGCTGTTCCTGTTCCACAAGCCGGCCGGCGTGGTCACGACAAACCGCGATCCCGAAGGCCGCAAGACCGTCTTCGACGTGCTGCCGCCCGGGCTGCCGCGGCTGATGACCATCGGCCGGCTCGACATCAACACCGAAGGCCTGCTGCTGCTCACCAATGATGGCGGCCTGTCGCGCGTGCTCGAACTGCCGGCGACCGGCTGGCTCAGGCGCTACCGCGTGCGCGTCCACGGCAAGGTCGAGGAAAGCGCGCTTGCCGGCCTGCGCGAAGGCATTGCCGTCGACGGCGTCTTTTACGGCGCCATCGAAGCAACGCTCGACCGCGAGCAGGGCTCGAACGCCTGGCTGACACTCGGCCTGCGCGAAGGCAAGAACCGCGAGGTCAGGAACATCCTGGGCGCGCTCGGTCTCGACGTGACGCGGCTGATCCGCATTTCCTACGGGCCGTTCCAGCTCGACGATTTGCCGGAGGGGCATGTGCTGGAGATCAAGGGCCGCGTGCTGCGCGACCAGCTCGGCGAGCGCCTGGTCGAAGAGTCCGGCACCAATTTCGATGCCGATATCGCCAAGCCGTTTTCCAACAAGCCGGTCAGGCGTGAGCGCGAGGAGGAGCCCGAGCGGCCGAAATTCACCCGCGACGGGGAACGCCGGCCGATCGGCGAGGGCGGCCTGATCAAGAACCGCAAGCGGCGCGAGGGCAGCCGCGACGAAGCGCTCGGCAAGCTGTCGACAAGCCCTGACAGGAGCTTTGGGCCGAAAAAGAGCTTTGGCGAGCGTGGCCCCAGACCTGAACGCAGCGACTTCGGGGACAAACACCATGGCGACAAGCCTCGTAGCGGCTTCGGTGGGAAAAAATCCGAACGCGAGCAGCGGCCGATCGAGCCGCCGGGCCAGCGCAAGGCCAATGTCTGGATGGCGCCGGGCGCACGGCCGATCGGCAAGGGCAGGGCGGAGGCAGACGCCGTCAAGGCGGCAGAAAACAAGGCGCGCAAGGCATCGTTCAAGCCGTCTTACGGCAAGCCCGGCGGCAAGCCGCAAGGCGGCGGTGCAAAGCCGTTCGGCAAACCGCGTGGCGAGCGCCCGGATAGTGGTGGCGACCGGCCGCGTGGCGGCCCGAAGGGAAGCAATGCGGATCGTCGGCGGTGAGTTTCGTGGGCGTCCGCTGGCGACGCCCCGCACCTTTGCCATCCGCCCGACCACCGACCGCACGCGTGAGGCGGTGTTCAACGTGCTGGCGCATCGTTTTCCCGAAAGACTGGACGGCGCGCGCGTGCTCGACCTGTTCGCCGGCACCGGCGCGCTCGGCCTCGAAGCGCTGTCGCGCGGCGCCTCCTACGCTGTCTTCATCGAGGAATCCGCCGAAGGGCGTGGCCTGATCCGCACCAATGTCGAGGCTTTCGGCCTCACCGGCCGCACCAAGATATTCCGCCGCGACGCAACGGCCTTGGGCGAGGCAGGCACCATCGCCGCATTCGGCCTGATCTTTGCCGATCCGCCCTATGGCAGGGGCCTTGGCGAACGCGCCTTGCGCTCGGCCAAGGCAGGCGGCTGGCTCGCCCCCAGCGCGCTCTGCGTTGTCGAGGAAGCGGCGGCGGCGCCGTTCGAGACAGGGCCGGGCTTTTCGGTTGTCGACGAGCGCAACTATGGCGAGACGGTTATCCGGTTTATCGAAGCGGCCTGAGTTCGGCTTCCACGATGGCGCCTTCAAAATGACGAACAATTCGCTTTGCCTCGACCAGCAACCCCGCCTATCGTCCCACCACAAACCGGAGCCATCTATGACATTTCAGGCTGAATGGCTGCGCGGAACGCTCCTGGGACTGGCTCTGGTGATGGCCGCGCCGGCTCTGGCGGACAACAATCCTGACGACGGCGTGGTCACCGATTTCCTGCTCGACAACGGCATGGAGGTCGTCGTCATCCCCGATCACCGCGCCCCCATCGTCACCCATATGGTCTGGTACAAGATCGGCAGCGCCGACGAGCCGCCGGGCAAGTCCGGCATTGCCCATTTCTTCGAGCATCTGATGTTCAAGGCGACCAGCAATCATGCGGCGGGCGAGCTCGACCGCGCCGTCGCTGCCATCGGCGGTTCGGACAACGCCTTCACCTCCTACGACTACACCGCCTTTCATGAGACGGTGGTGCCGCAGGCGCTCGGTGAGATGATGGGCTTCGAGGCCGACCGCATGCGCAATCTCATCCTCAACGACGATGTCATCAAGACCGAGCGCGATGTCATCCTCGAGGAGCGCCGGTCGCGCATCGATTCGAATCCGCAGGCGGTGCTCGACGAAGAGATCGACGCCACGCTGTGGCAGAACCAGCCCTACCGCATTCCGGTCATCGGCTGGATGCAGGAGATGGAGAAGCTGAACCGCACCGACGCGATGGCTTTCTACAATAAATATTATACACCCAATAACGCCGTGCTGGTGGTGACCGGCGATGTCGAGCCGGAAACGGTCAAGGCGCTGGCCGAAAAGACCTATGGCAAGATCGCGCGCGGCCCGGATCTGCCGCCGCGCATCCGCCCGATCGAGCCCGAGCAGAACACCAGGCGCACGGTGACGCTGACCGATGGGCGCGTCAGCGTGCCGAGTTTTACCACGCAATGGGTGGTTCCGTCCTATCACACGGCAAAGCCCGGCGAAGCCGAAGCGCTCGACGTGCTGTCCGAAATCCTCGGCGGCGGCAACCGCAGCCGGCTCTACCAGGAGCTTGTCGTCAGGCAAGGCATCGCCGCCGAGGCTGGCGCCTTCTTCCAGGGCACCATGCTCGACGACACTAATTTCACCGTCTATGGCGCGCCGCGCGGCGATGCCAAGCTTGCCGACATCGAAGCCGCGGTCGACGCCGAGATCGCCCGCATCGCGAAAGACGGCGTTACCAGCGACGAGCTGGAAAAATCCAAGGACCGTTTCGTACGCTCGATGATCTTTGCCCGCGACAAGCAGGAGGACATGGCCAACATCTACGGCTCGACGCTCGCCACAGGCGGCAACGTCCAGGACGTTCAGCAATGGCCGGACCGCATCCGCAAGGTCACCGCCGACCAGGTCAAGGAAGTCGCTGCCCGCTATCTCAATCTCGACCACGCAACGACCGGCTATCTTCTGCCGCAAACCCAGGCTGGGAATTGATGTGATGATGAGCCAGCATGGTCCCGCTCTGCCTTCTCCCCTCGTGGGCTCCTTCCCTTCTCCCACAAGGGGAGAAGGGAAGCGCGCGCTCACCGGTCCTCTTCTAGCAACCCTGCTCCTCTCCCTCGTCTTTCTCATCCTGCCGGCGCTTTCCGCTCGTGCGGCCGTGAACATCCAGGAGGTGACCTCGTCGAAGGGCATCACCGCCTGGCTGGTGGAGGATTATTCGGTGCCGATCGTCGCCATCCGCTTCGTTTTCGATGGCGGCGCGACGCAGGATCCGCCCGGCAAGGAAGGGCTTGCCAACCTGATGAGCGGGCTGTTCGACGAAGGCGCCGGCGACCTCGACAGCGAGGCCTTCCAGATCAAGCTCGACGATGTCGGCGCCGAGATGAGCTTCGATGCGCAGCGCGACGGCATCTACGGCTCGATGCGCATGCTGGCCGAGCAGCGCGACGGCGCCTTCGACCTGTTGCGGGTGGCGGTCAACCAGCCGCGCTTCGACCAGGTGCCGATCGACCGCATCCGCGCGCAGATCCTGTCCGGCATCATCGCCAACGAGCGCGATCCCGATACGCTCGCCCAACGCAAATGGCTGGACGCGATCTACGGCCGGCATCCCTATTCGCGGCCCGACCAGGGCACCAGGCAAAGCATCGCGACGATCACGCCGGCCGATCTCAGCGCCTTCCACAAGGCGAATTTCGCCCGCGACGGCCTGCATGTCGCGGTGGTCGGCGCCATCGACGCCGAGACGCTGAGGCAGAAGCTCGATCTGGTGTTCGGCAGCCTGCCGGAAAAGCAGGCGCTTACGCCCGTTCCCGACATTGACCTGAAGCTCGGCCAGCAGCTCGAGGTCGTCTACGACCAGCCGCAGGCCTCGCTGCAACTCGCCTATCCCGGCGTGAAGCGGAATGCGCCGGACTTTTTCGCCGCGGTGCTGATGAACGAGATTCTCGGCGGCGGCACCTTCACCTCGCGGCTGTTCGACGAGGTGCGCGAGAAGCGCGGCCTGGCCTACAGCGTCAGCTCCGACCTCGTCGACCACGAGCACTCCGAGGCGCTGTCCATCACCACCTCGACCCGCGCCGACAGGGCGGCCGAGACGCTGGCCGTGGTGCGCGACGTGGTCAAGCGCATGGCCGAGGAGGGGCCGACCGAAGCCGAGCTGGCGGCGACCAAGAAATACATGATCGGCGCCTATGCCATCAACAATCTGAATTCCTCCGGCGCGATCGCCTCAACGCTGGTCGAGATCCAGCTCGGCAAGCTCGGCATCGACTACATGCAGCGCCGCGCCGCCCTGATAAACGCGGTGACACTGGACCAGGTCAAGGCAGCCGCGAAAAAGCTGCTCTCCGCCGAGCCGGCCGTCATGGTGGTCGGGCCGAAGCTGGGAAGCAAGGGATGAACCGTTGCCCGCGTTTTCCAGGCGCTGGCGCCGCCCCTCACCTGCCTGCCGGCATCCTCTCCCCGTATAGTGACGGGGAGAGGGGCGCTGTCGTCGCCGGTTTCGCTAATTACTGGCGCTGCAATAGAAGCGCCGAGGCTGCGGACAGCTCCCTTCTCCCCGTCACTATACGGGGAGAAGTGCCCGGCAGGGCGATGAGGGGCAGCGCCGACGTCGACGATTGCTGGTTTACCCTGTGGCCAGATGGCACCCAAAATGGCGCCTAGCTTCGGCATCGCCTTTGGCGGCGGCGGCGCGCGTGGGCTGGCGCATATCCATGTCATCGAGGTGCTGGACGAGCTCGGCATAAGGCCAGCGGCAATCGCCGGTTCGTCGATCGGCGCCATCATGGGCGCCGGCATGGCCTCGGGCATGACCGGCAAGGACATCCACGACTATACGCGCTCGATCCTCGGCCGCCGCGCCGAAGTGGCGACGCGCATGTGGCGGGCGAGGCCCGGCACTTTTGCCGAGGCGTTGCAGGGCGGTCTGCGGGTCAGCCAGTTCAATGTCGAGCGCATCCTCAAGGCGTTCCTGCCGGACGCCATTCCCGAGACCTTCGCCGAATTGAAGATACCGCTGAAGGTGACGGCAACGGACTTTTATGGCCACAAGCTCGCGGTGCTCGACGAAGGCGAGCTGCATTCGGCGCTGGCCGCCTCGGCGGCGATCCCGGCGGTGTTCCGCCCGGTGATGCGCGACGGCAGGCTGCTGATCGACGGCGGCATCTACAATCCCGTGCCGTTCGACCTGATCGAGCTCGACGCCGACATCATCATCGCCGTCGACGTGGTCGGCGCGCCGGCCGAGGCGGGCCGCAAATTCCCGACCTCCGTAGACCTGATGTTCGGCGCCACGCAGCTGATGATGCAGTCGATCATCGCCAGCAAGCTAAACCAGAGCCGGCCTGACATATTGATCAGGCCGGCAGTGTCGAAATACCGCGTGCTCGATTTCATGAAGGTCGAGGCGCTGATGGCCGAGACGGTGGCGATCAAGGACGAGCTGAAGCGCGAGATCGAGAAGGCGGTCGAGGCCCGCGCCAAGGCCGAAGCCAGCAAGCGCACCAACCGTCTCGGCGGATGACACCCGTCAGGCGTCCGGCGTTAGCGCCCGCTGGACCATGAGCGTATCCTTCGTAAGTGGCGCGGATCAGCTCGCGATTGGCGCCCTTCTCAGCCCCACTTCATCTCGCCGGTGGCAACCTTGGAGCCGATGTCGAGCGCGACGCCCATGCCGAGGCCGGGGAAGCGGGCTTCCATGGCGCCCTTCAGCGCGGCAGCGTCCTTGGCCTTGGCCAGCTCTTCCTCGAAAGCAATGAGATAGGCCTTGGTGTGCTCCACGCCCGAGAGGTCGGTAGCTGCCTCAGGCGTCATGTGCCCGGGCACGACGATCGCCGGCTTGCGCGCTGCGATCTTTTCGAGATTGGCCAGCCAGGCGGCGCGCAGTTCCCTGGTCGGCGTGTCGGCGGTCCAGACATGCACGCCGGCAAAGATCATCACCCCGCCGAACACCGCATTCAGCGACGGCACGAAGAGATAGCGCCGGTTGGCGAGGCCTTCCGCGGCGACGATCTCGATGCTCTCGCCGTCGACGCTGAGCGTCTTGCCGTCGAAGGCTTCGGGGATGACGACATCGGCCAGCGCCTGCGGGCCATTCTCCTTCAGCTGCGGCCCCCAGACGGCGAGCTTCTTGTCAATATTGCCGTTGATGGCGGCCACCGTCTCGGCGGCGGCGATCACCCGTGCCTGCGGGAACGCCTGCTTGATCGGCTTGAGGCCGAAATAATAGTCCGGGTCGGACTGGCTGACATAGATGGTGGTGAGCGTCTTGCCGGTCGCCTTGATCGCCTCGGCCACGGCCCGGCCATCGGGGTAGGTGAAACCGCCGTCGATCAGCACGGCTTCGGTGGCGCCGGAGACCAGCACCGGCGCGCGGAAGAAGCCGTTTTGCCCGGCGGGAAAATGCTTCCAGGAAAGCCCGCCTGCCGCATGGCCAAGTCCGGCGGGAGCAAAGACGGCGGCGGCGCCGGCGGCGAGGGTGGTTTTCATGATGGCTCTCCGTGTGAACATGGATGTCTCCTGGGAATGGTGGATTCGGTGGCGCGCAGCCTCGATGCCCGCAAGATGGCAAAAGCGGAATGCGTATTGAAGGCCGACAAAATAGACGTAATGTATGCTATTGCCTGACAATGAGACTGCCATGAGCGAAGCATGAACCTGAACCGGCTGGCCTATTTCGCGGCGGTGGTCGACGCCGGCTCGTTCACACGGGCCGCCGAGCGGCTGGGCATCACCAAGGCGGTGGTCAGCCAGCAGGTGGCGCGGCTGGAGCGCGATGTCGGAACGACGCTGCTGATCCGCACGACGCGGCGCGTCCATCCGACCGAGGCCGGCCGGACATTCCATGCCCGCTGCCTGCAAGTCCTGCAGCAGGCCGAGGACGCTTTCGACGAGCTCGCGCAGGCCGCCGCCGAGCCGACCGGCACGCTGCGCATCGCCGCCTCCAACGACTACGGCACGTCGGCGGTGGTGCCGGTGGTCGCCGCCTTCAGCGCGCGCTATCCCGCCTGCCGGGTGGAGCTGACGCTGGGCGACGAGACGATCGACCTGGTTTCCGGCCACATCGACGTGGCGATCCGCATCGGCTGGCTGGCCGATTCCAGCCTGCAGGCGCGGCGCATCGGCACTTTCCGGCAGTTCATGGTGTGCGGCGCCGGCTTTGCAGGCCGGTTCACCGCCGGCGAACCGCAAGACCTTGCCGGGCTGCCCTTCGTCGCCAACATGGCGCTGCGCGAACCGCTGCTATGGCAATTTTCGCGCGGCGACAACGAGCAGCAGGCCGTGCGCATGCAGGCAACGATTGCGATCGACGCGACGCCGGCAGTGCTGGCGGCCGTCCGCGCCGGCGCCGGCCTGTCGGTGCTGCCGGACTTTTTGGTGCGGGACGAGCTGGCCGCCGGGCGGCTGGTGCAAATCCTGCCCGGGTGGCGGCTGCCCGCGGGCGGCATCTACACAGTCTACCCCGCCGCCCGCTTCCGCCCGCCCAAGGTGACGAGGTTTGTCGAGATGCTGATTGCGGCCGTGCAGAAGCTGGAATCAGGCGGGCAGGGGCGCTGATGGCCGAAGCTGCCAATCTCCCCCCTTGAGGGGGAGATGTCGCCGAAGGCGACAGAGGGGGTCGTCTCGCGTGATGCGCCAACCCCCACTGTTGCAAAAGAGGAGCCGCGCCCGGTCAAACCGACCCCCTCTGCCCTGCCGGGCATCTCCCCCTCGAGGGGGGAGATTGGCTGTCACGACCCCATCCCAGCCGCATACTCCAGCGCCACCACGCCGTTGCTGAATTGCGTGGCGGAAATCAGCTCGAGCGGCAATTGCGCGCCGGGCGGGAACAGGAGCTTGCCCTGGCCGACGGCACCGGGGTAGCTGAGCAGCCTGATGCGGTCGACCAGGCCATGGCGCAGCAATTCCTGCGCGACGCTGAGGCTGCCATGCAGATAGATGTTGCCGCCGCTGCCTTGCTTCAGCCCTCTGACCGCGTCCGGCAAGGCGCCCTGCAGCAGCTCGGCCGGCTGCCAGTCGAGCGCCGTCAAGCTCGTCGAAGCGACATATTTCGGCAGCGCATTGAACCGGTCGGCAAAATCTCCGGTTTCATTGGGCCACGAGCCGGCAAATATCTCATAGGTCGTGCGCCCCAAAAGCATGGCGCCGCTGTCGGCCAGCTCGTCGTCCTTGAATTTTTGCATCTCATCGTTCCAGGCGACGCTCGGCAGCTTCTCGACCTCGGCGATCCCGTCGACGCTGATGAATTCGGTGACGATGAGTTTTCGCATGGTGGGGTCCTTTCTGCCGAGCGCGGGTCTTGTGCGAACTGCACCGTCAACTAGCGCGGCGCTTTTTCAGGGGAGACCCTGAGCCGCCCGTCGTTCGGTCATGCCACAACATCCGCGTCGGGTGGGGGGCGGTCTTTTTGCCTGTCCCGATTGGATCTGGTTCGTAATCACGGGCTGCCTACAGCTTGGCAATACCGGCTTTCAGCAGTCCTTCGCGGACGTGCTGCACATCGGACTCCTGGGCATAGTGCAGGGTGGCGATAAATGAATCGAGGTCGAATTGGGGATCGAGCGTTCTGATCTTGCCTAGATGCGCCGCAGCCGCGATTTCGTCGCCGAGCCAGCCGTAGCAGGCAGCGGCGAAAGCGTGCTGAGCCGAGTCCATGGTCGACAGATGCATGAAAGCCTCGATCGCCTCGCCATACTGGCGCGCGGCGAAATGCGCCTTTCCCAGATGGCTCCAGAACCTCTCCGGGTGGTGCGGGTTCAACTGCATTGCCTTGCGGATCCATTCGATTCCCTCTTCCGGCCTCCCCAGCCACGTCAACAACTCGCCTTGCTGCACCACAACGAGATCGTAATTGGGATTGAGGGCCAGCGCCCGCTCTTGATGGTAGCGCGCCGTGGTCAGCTCATTGTTGTTCACGTTCACTGCCGCGAGGATGCGATGGACATCGGCATCGTTGTTGTCCAGCGCCAGCGCCCTGTCCAGCGCTGCCGAAATGTTGTTCCAGATTGCATCCCTGTCTTCGCACCAGTTATGGACCCAGGCCTGGCCAAGAATGCAGGCCCGCCAGGCATGGGCATGGGCATAATCGGGGTCGAGCGTGACGGCCCTTTCTATCAAGGTTTGCGCGCGTTCATTATCCGCACTCGTGCTTCGGTGATGCAGCACCTTGGCGGCAAGCACACATTCATAGGCGGCCATGTTTGCAGGTTTCGCGCGCGCGAGCTGGTCCCGCTGAGCCGCCTCGACACGACCGGGCAGCGTGGCCGCGATCGCCGCGGTCACCTCATCCTGGATCGCGAATATGTCGTCCAGCTTCCGGTCATATTTGTCTGCCCAGATATGAGCGTCATTCGCCGTGTCGATGAGCTGAACCGTCACGCGCACCCTGTCGCCGATCTTGCGGACGCTTCCCTCCACCAGGTATTGGACGGCGAGTTTTTCGGCCACCTCGCGCACATTCACGGCGCGGTTCTTGTAGACGAAGGCGGAATTGCGCGAGATGACGAACAACTCATGGTGGCGAGACAATTCGGTGATGATGTCCTCGGTCAGTCCGTCCGCGAAAAATTCCTGCTCGGGGTCGCCGCTCATGTTGCTGAATGGCAGCACCACTATCGAAGGTTTCGAGATGGATCGCTTTGCCTCGACTTCTGGCAGGGCAGGACTGTCAAACCCAACGCGATAGAGACGAACCGGGCGGCTGATGTTTTTTAACGTCTTCTCGCCCAGGTCCTCCATGGCAATTTCGAGACGGTCGGCAATTTGGGTCGCCACCGCTGCGGTCACGCAGATACCGCCGACGTCGGCGAGTTGCTCGATGCGCGAGGCAATATTGACGCCGTCGCCGAAAATGTCCTCATCGTCGAAAATGATGTCGCCGAGATTTATGCCGATCCTGAATTCGATACGCCGTTCCTGCGGCACATCCGAATTGCGGCGTTTCATGCGCTGTTGGATTTCCACGGCGCATTTCACGGCATCGGTCACGCTCTGGAACTCGACGAGCATGCCGTCTCCGGTGGTCTTGATGATCCGGCCCTTGTTCTTCGCGATGGCGGGATCGACCAGTTCTATGCGATGGGTCCGAAGGCGTGCGAGCGTGCCGGATTCATCGGCCTCCATCAGCCGACTGTAGCCCGCCATATCGGCAGCCAGAATTGCGGCTAGTCTCTGTTCCATCGCTGAACCAAAAACCAAGCCTACGCTTCCTGGGCCGCCAAATCCAGCAATTTGGGCTTGTGGCTGAAACAAGAGGTCCGCAGCAGCAAGATAGGGCGGATCAGAGGAGCTTTTCCCTATTCGCTTCCAAAGACCGATACTGCGGGGAAAAGCTTCTCCGGCCTGGACTAAGCTCCCGAGATCGGATTGGTATGACGTCTGAGGCAGATATCTCCAAAGAACGAATTGTAAAAAAGATCATGGGATTCGGAGTCTTCATTCACCGGTCAGATTCGATCTACGACGACAGTCCTGCTGAGCAATACCAGTTTCCCAGCCAGTATCTGCGCCGCGTTGAAGCATGCGTAGGCGACTGGATCATCTATTATGAGCCCAGCAAGGTAGAAGAGAGCCGCGGCTATTTCGCCGTCGCCAAGGTCCAACAGGTCATCCCCGATCCTGCGAAACCTGACATGTACCTCGCTCTGATTGAGCCCGGGACCTATCTCGACTTCGTCAATCCTGTTCCGTTTAACGGGGCGAATGGCATCGTGGAGAAGAGTGTACTCAACGACGAAGGGCGGATTTCCGGCCGCGCCCAATCTGCCGTCCGCCCAATCGGTCCAAGTGATTTCAATCGCATTATCGATCTTGGCCTGGACAGCAGTGGGGCATTGCTCCCGCGCATTGATGAGATCGGCACATCTGCCGGTTTCCAGGAAGAGCAGGCGCCATTCGAATTCGAGCGGAGCCGTGATCGCGTAAACTACTTCGGGTCACGGATCGTGCGGGACCGAATTTTCCGTCGCATCGTCTTGCGAGCGTATGACGAACGCTGCGCGATTACGGGACTGAAATTGATAAATGGTGGCGGGCGAGCAGAGGTTTCTGCCGCGCATATTCGACCGGTTGAAGCCAACGGACCCGATATCATCAACAATGGAATCGCACTGTCTGGTACAGCGCATTGGATGTTCGATCGCGGATTGATCAGCCTGTCCGACGATCTGGAAATCATGATCTCCCGGCAGGTTAACGACCTCGAGAGCGTGCAGGGGTTCATAAACAAGACCGGTCGAGCACTTGCGCCCCATCGACAATTTGAACGCCCGCATCGTCATTTCTTGCAATGGCACCGCGAGCACTGCTTTAAGCAGTGACGCGGCGAAAGTACCCTCCTTCGCGGCGACAGCCGATTCAGGCGCACGGGCCCGACTTATGCGGTTACTAGTGGTGAAAGTCTAACGCTTGATGCCCAACACGAAAGACCAATTCCGACCCTATCGGACCTTCCTATAGCGACGTCATACGGCAGCCTTGACCCTAAGCGGGCTCTTGTTCGTCGATAGGTGAGTGGCAGCTTTTGTGAAGCCGGCGTCCCCAATGCGCTATTGCCAAGGGTGTGCTACTAATTACTCGCGCAGTGTGATGCTACCCACTGGGGGCGGTCATGGACCGAAAGCTTGCAGCCATTCTTGCCGCGGACGTGGTTGGCTACTCCAAACTGATGGAGCAGGACGAACAGGGCACGTTCGAGCGTGTCAGGGCCGGCCGCAGGGAACTATTCGAACCCGAAATTGCCCGCCACCATGGCCATATCTTCAAGCTCATGGGCGACGGCCTTCTGGCAGAGTTCTCCAGTGTCATGGACGCCGTCGAATGCGCCGTGGCGCTGCAAAAAGGCCTCGCAGAGCGCAATGCGGCCGTTCCCGAGGATCAGCGCTTTCAGGTGCGGATCGGCGTCAATCTCGGCGAGGTGATCGTCGAGGGCGACGACCGCTTTGGCGAAGGGGTCAACATAGCCGCGCGCCTGGAGCAGATCGCGGAGCCTGGCGGCATCTATGTGTCCGGCAAGGTGGCCAACGAGGTAGAGAAGAAGCTTGCCTTCGCTTTCGAGCCCATGGGCGAGCAGCGTGTTAAGAACATCGCAGAGCCCGTGGCGGTCTACCGGGTGAATCTGCATGGGCAGCCACGCCGCCGCCTACTCAAAGCTCGTCGTTTGCGCCGTGGATGGCTTATGCCGGCAGGATTGATGGTTCTCGTGATGGTAGCTGCCGGTGCCGCACTCGGCATCCAAGGCTGGTGGAAATCATCGGGCGCGGCTGTCGATCAGGCCTCGATTGCCGTCCTGCCGTTCGAGAACCTTGGAGATGATCCGAAATGGGAGCGGATCGCTGACGGGATTACCGAGGACATCATCACCGACTTGTCCAAAGCGGACCAGGTTCTCGTGATCGCACGCCACTCGACCAACGTTTACAAGGGCAAGGCTGTCGACGTCCGCCAAGTCGGCGCCGATCTGGGCGTGAGGTATGTTCTTACGGGCAGCCTGCAGGCGAACGGCGGTCGCGTTAGCATCAGGACACAGCTTGTCGACACGGCCACAGGCGCCGACGTCTGGTCCGACCGCTACGATCGATCCGACGAAGACATCTTCGCGGTGGAGAGCGACGTCACCGCAAAGATCGCAAATAGCTTGGCGTCGACCAGCGGTGCGTTTCGTAGATCGCAATTGAAACTCGCCCAGCACAAGCCACCCAACAGTCTGACGGCATATGACACCTATTTGATGGCCGACGCGGTGGCCCTCACTCCAGTCGGCGGTGTCACCAAAGATGGGTTGATTGAAGGGGAGAAGCTATTCCAAAAAGCCATAGAGCTCGATCCGCACATGTCGCGGGCCTATGTTGGCTTGGCCTACGTTTATTACCTGATGGGTGGCAAAGGCTTTGCTGATTTTCATGAGGCAAATTCAAAGATGATGGAGGCCGCCCAAAAAGCGGTGGAGTTCGATCCGAACAACAATCTGGCCCATGCAGCTCTCGGCCAAGCCCTCAACACGCGTGGTGAGGGAGCGAAAGCCCTTGCCGAGTTTAACAAGGCGGAAACCCTTGGGCCAAACGACGCCGATACTCTCATGACGATTGCCACGAGCATTCCTGGACTCGCCGAGGGAGAATCTGCACGAGCAGTGCGACTCGCAGAACGAGCTATTTTGCTGAATCCTTATTATCCAGACTGGTATAATTATAGTCTTTACGTTGCATACTTCTATGGAGAGCAGTTCGATAAGGCACTTAAATATGTAAAACTTATGAAGGGCGCTGGACCAATTGAGAGAGTCTATCTTGCCATGATATATGGTTACCTCAACCAGCCGGACGAGGCGAAGAAAGCTGCTGCGGAGGTGCTCAAAGATGACCCCGGATGGACCGCGGAGAAGTTTCTCACCTTTCTTGGCGGGTTCGCCATGGAGCGCGAGACCGAGCTGCTCGCAGAAGGTGCACGAAAGGCGGGACTTGCGGCCTGCGCAACCGCCGCGGAGCTCAAAGACAACCCCAATCTGATCCACATCAAATCGTGCGATGCAGAACGCGCCAAGGCGGCGTCGGGCTGAAATTGTCTCGTAGTCGGAATGAAGCCGCTCAGCCCAAAGCGCGAGCGGCGCCGCCGGTCCCGGTTCGAGGCAGGTCGGCGAAGGGGCAGAACTGGCGCAAAGCAGTCCGGGCTATGTTATACGCGAGGTGCTTTCTAGCCCCCTCGTCCCGAAAGCCGCCCTTCGGCTTTCGGCCCCCAACCGCGACGATCACGGCCTCCGCGCCAAGCGTCGGCATGTGTGCGCAACACGTCCGTCTCGATAGCCACATTGAGCGGCGGGTTCCGCCTCAAGGGCAGAATTCCGCGTCCGGCACCAAGCGTTAGATTTGCACCACTAGCGATACCTCGTCCTCGGTGCCACTAGTCTCGTCATTTTGTCGGTTGGGCCTAAATAGGCGGCCCATGCTTCGGCGTGCCGGCTGGAGGGAATCGTAGAAGTCATCCGCCGCAAGGCTCAAACATTCTGGTGCCAACGCGTGCTTGACGGCGTCAGCGTCCCATTCCTTATTCAACTGCTTTGCAAGGGCGAACACAACAGCCCTGCCGACTCGAAGGATCATGCTTTTCTCAGCTTGCTGCAACGCAGCCTCCCGCATGGCGTCGACCTCGGCAACCGTGGCGTACGAAGCCTCAAGGGTCTCGCGCATCTCATCAATCGACGGGTACAACATGTTGAGAAACAATTGTCCATTCTCGTAGTAGCGGCCAGCTCGGCTGCGAAGTTGTTTCTCGTCAATCTCCTCCGCCGTTCGCAAGAGTACAAGCTCGGGCGCCCGCTCTCGGTCTTTCCAGAGGTCCGCCGCTTTTGCACCTTGCGGTGCTAGATTGAGGTCGACGTGCTTGGTCTTCGGCTTCGCTCCGCTGGCCAAGCCTTCGCCTTCCCGCGTCGCTTGGGTGCCAGCACCAGAGGAAGAGTCCACCAGCCGGACCCCGGTTGGTGTCGCGCGTGGCAGAACACGACGTACGCGCAGATCGTTGAGTAGCTTCTGAAGTTCGTCGCGAATTTCGTCGTTGGAGGTGCTTTCCGGTGCAGATGAGCGGATGAGGTCGACAACCCACTGCGGACGATGCTGCGCGACTACATCACCGAAGTGTGTAGCCTGGACCGTCTCCTGCTCAACGCCACCAAAGCGGAACAATCCGGCGGCCGGCGGGTTTGTAGGATGAAGGGCGATCTGTTTCGGAGGAAGATTGCGATGAAACGCGTCCTTGCCCACCATGCGGTACGACTGATGCTCGGCGGCGCCTGTCTGCTTACGGTCGTCCAAATTCCCAACCCGATCATGCCGTTGTCGCTTGTGTCCGAGGCAAGGGCTGCCACCGAGATTTCGATCAGCACATTCTACGACGACCTGTCTTCCTATGGTGATTGGGTCTCGTATCACGGAGCGACCGTTTTCGTGCCGGCTGATGTACCTGACGGTTGGCGTCCGTATACCGTTGGACACTGGGCCTATACCGAGCAGTATGGCTGGCTGTGGGTATCCGACGAGCCATTCGGCTGGGCGACGTACCATTACGGCCGGTGGGGCTATGCCGACGATATCGGCTGGTACTGGGTTCCGGGCACTCGTTGGGCGCCGGCTTGGGTGAGTTGGCGTCGTGACAGGCAGCACATGATTTGGGCTCCGCTGCCGCCGCGCCGCGATCCGGATCTGATTTCAATCGAGGTGACCATCGACACGACGCCGGATTATTACTGGGTTGTGGTCCCCACCCGCGAATTCCTTGCTGAGGACGTTTCTACCGTCGTTATCCGTGATGAGCCCGAGTATGTACGCATTGTCGAGGCGGCCGAGCCGGCCGGCGACGTGACGATCCAGAACAATGTGGTGATCAACAAGGTCATTGATGTTGATGTGATCGAGAAGGAGACGAACCAGAAGGTGACTGCCGTAAAGGTCAGCAAGACCGACGCGCCCGAGCAGTCCGGCAAATTGGAGAAGGATACGGTCAAGGTCTTTCAAGGTGAGGTGAAAGCCGATCCCAACGCCAAACCAGCTAAGCTTAAAGACATCGAGGAGGTGAAGCAGGTTCAGGCTGGCCGTAAATCGAAGCCGACCGAAGGCGCTGCAACGACCGAACAGGCCGAGCCGGAAAAGACCGCCAAACCTGAGAAGCCGACGACCAAGGAGCAGCCCGCCGCCGAGCAGCAGCAGGCCGAGCCCGGCAAGGCAGCCAAACCTGAGAAGCCGAAGACCAAGGAGCAGCCGGCCGCCGGGCAGCAGCAGACCGAGCCCGAACAGACGGCCAAGCCTGAGAAGCCGAAGACCAAGAAGCTGCCCGCCGCCGAACAGCAGCAGGCCGAGCCCGAACAGACGGCCAAGCCGGAGAAGCCGAAGTCCAAGAAGCAGCCCACCGCCGAGCAGCAGCAGGCCGAGCCCGAGCAGGCGGCCAAGCCTGGCAAGCCGAAGACCAAGAAGCAGCCCGCCGCCGAGCAACAGCAGGCCGAGCCGGAACAGGCGGCCAAGCCTGAGAAGCCGAAGACCAGGAAGCAGCCCGCCGCCGAACAGCAGCAGGCCGAGCCCGAGCAGGCGGCCAAGCCTGAGAAGCCGAAGGCCAAGGAACAGCCCGCCGAGCAGCAGCAAGCCGAGCCCGAGCAGGCGGCCAAACCCAAGCCGGAGAAGCAGAAAAACAAGCCGTGCGATCCGCAGACTGAGAGCTGCTAGCCGTACGGGTAGACTGCGGCACCGCGATTATTCGATCGCGGTGCCCGCTGAACGGCAATGCGCTGCCAACCCCGCCTCTTTCCGTCGAGGCCGCCCATGGCAGGTCGGGGACCCAGGGCAGACATTCGCAGTTGCCTGCCCGAACATGCCTGTAACCAGGCCATTCCCTCTTGCCATCCCCAAACCCTTCCCCTAATCTCCCCCTTGAGAAAACCTTTTCCCAATCGCCCCGCCCTCGCTGACCTCACCGTTCAGCACCGCGCAGGCCCCTAAGAGAAAAGCTTTTCTCAACCGGGAGGATCGATACAAAAAATCATGGCGTCCGACGTCCAGCCAACGCCTGCCAAGCAGCCCGTCACTCTGCGTGAAGTGGCGGCCATTGCCGGCGTCAGCGTTGCCACGGCGTCGAAGGCGCTGAACGGGCAGGGGCGGATGACGGCCGAGACGCGGACCCGGATTCGCGAGACCGCGCAGCGGCTTGGCTTTCGCCCGAACAGCCTGGCGCAGAGCCTGCTCAGGCGGCGCTCCTTTACCGTCGGGCTGTTGACCAACGACACCTATGGCCGCTTTTCGCTGCCGCTGATGGCCGGCGTTTCCGATGCGCTGGTCGATGCCGGTGTCTCGGTGTTCCTGTGCAATGTCGAGGACGACCCGCGCCTTGCCCAGCTGCATGTAGATGCCATGCTCGACAAGCGCGTCGACGGCATCATCGCCACCGGTAAGCGCATCGACCGCCATTTGCCGGTCGACCTCGCCAATCTCGGCATTCCGGCGATTTACGCTTTTACGGAGCCTGATCCCAACGCCATCGCGTTTGTATCCGATGATGCCGGCGGGGCGCGGCTGGCGGTCGAGCATTTTTGCCGGCTCGGGCGCCGGCGCATCGCCCATGTCAGCGGTCCGGCGAGCTTTGCCGTGGTGCATGCGCGGGCGCAGGCCTATCGCGCGGTGCTGGCCGAGAACGGCCTGCCGGCGATGGAGCCGCTGCTCGGCCCGTGGTCGGAAGCCTGGGGCCACGAGGCGGTAAGAAAGCTGTTCGACGGCGAACATGGCACGCGCGAAAAGCCCGATGCCGTCTTCTGCGGCAACGACCAGATCGCGCGCGGCGTCATCGACGCTTTGCGCGAGCGCGGTATCGGCGTGCCGGACGAGGTCGGCGTCATCGGCTTCGACAATTGGGAGATCGTCGCCGAGGCGACCCGGCCGCCGCTGACCTCGGTCGACATGAATCTCGCAGCACTTGGCCGCGAGGCCGGGCTTGCCTTGCTTTCGCTCGTCGGCGGCGAACCCGCTCTGCCGGGCATCAGAAAACTGCCGTGCCGGCTGGTGGTGCGTCAGTCATGCGGCCGTCCGCCGGACGGCTGAAACGAAACGGGCCGTGTCGATAGCACCCGCCTGGGAGCGCGGCCGAGTTAAAACCATGTGGAGGAGAAGCATGAGAACCACCATTACCGGGCTCGCCATCGCCGCGAGCATTTTGGGCACGCTGGCAACGGTCGGCGCGGCCGCCGCCGACACCGCCAACATCTGGGTTCGCGCCGACGGCTCGAACTTCATGCCGCGCATCGTCGATGCCTTCAACAAAGGGCATCAGAACCAGATCAAGCTCGACATCATCCCCAATGCCGAAATCATCCCGAAATACGGTGCCGCCGCGGCCGGCGGCACGGCACCCGATGCGCTGTCGCTCGACCTGATCTACACGCCGTCCTTCGCCGCCGCCGGCCAGCTGGAGGACATCACCGACTGGGCGAAATCGCTGCCCTATTTCGCCAGCCTGTCGCCGGCGCATGTCAAGACCGGCACCTATAAGGGCCGCATCTACGGGCTGCCGTTCTCGGCCGATAGTTCGGTGCTGATCTGGAACAAGAAGCTGTTCAAGCAGGCCGGCCTCGACCCGGAAAAGGGCCCGACCAACTGGGCGGAGATCGAAGCCGATGCCGAAAAGGTCAACGCGCTCGGCGGCGACATCAAGGGCTTCTACTTCTCCGGCAATTGCGGCGGCTGCAACATCTTCACCTTCACGCCGCTGATCTGGGCCTCGGGCGGCGATATCCTCACCGAGGACGGCTCCAAGGCGACGCTGGACACGCCGCAGATGCGCGGCGCCATCGACCTCTACCGATCGATGGTCAAGAAGGACCTGGTGCCATCAGGCGCGCAGACCGACACCGGCTCCAACTTCTTTGCCGCCTTCGCCACCGGCAATATCGGCATCTCGCCGTCCGGCGCCTTCGCCATCGGCGCGCTCAACACGCAATATCCCGATATCGACTACGGCATCACCTTCCTGCCGGGCAAGGATGGCGGCTGGTCGTCGTTTGCCGGCGGCGACAATTTCGTCGTCACCAAGGGCACCACCAAGGTCGCGGTGGTGAAGGAGTTCCTCGATTTCGCCTATTCGCTCGAAGGCCAGACCATTTTAGCGAAATACGGCAGCCTGCCGGTGCGCGGCGACATCGCCAATGAGGCGCTGAAAGACCTCGACCCGCGCTACAAGGTCGCCGCCGAGGCCATGGCCAAGGGCCGCACGCCCTATTCGGTGGTGTTCAACGACCTGATCAACTCGGCCAACGGTCCGTGGAACCAGATGATGAACGAGGTCTTCTTCGGCGAAGACGTCGACGGCGCCATATCAAACGCACAAGAGACCATGCAGTCGATCATCGATTCGGCGCCGCAGAAGTAAAGCGCCGACGCCCCGGCCGCCCGCCTGTCTCCCTGGGCGGGCGGCCGGGCATCCGTCAATGCAGGGCCGCCTTACATGGAAGCATTAAGACATCGTTCTCTCACCCCTTCCCGCAAGCGGGAGGGTAATTCCAGCTTGGGTTCCTCGCCCCCACGAAGTGGGGGAGAGGTGGCTCGGCGAAGCCGAGACGGAGAGGGGGACTGCGCCCTACGAAAGCCCCCTCTCCGGCCGCTTCGCGGCCACCTCTCCCCCGCCTTCGGCGGAGGCGAGGAACCTAAGTCTTGTGAGGACGCAAGCTCCCCCTTCTCCCCTTGTGGGGTCCGAAGGACGGGGCGAGACCAGTGGCTCGCCCCTGGGCGGTGTCGCCGAAGGCGACGGATGAGGGGTGCTCCAGCTTGGCGCGGACGGCATTCCTTCCAACACCCCTCATCCGTCTCGGCGCTTCGCGCCGATCCACCTTCTCCCACAAGGGGAGAAGGGGAAGGCAAGCCATGACCACCATCACAGCAATCTCTGCCCCGACGCGTCCCCGCAAACTCGTCGGCGCCGGGCGCCGGCAGTGGATCGGCCTGGTCTATGTCGCGCCGGCCGTTGCCCTTGTCGTCGTCTTCTTCATCGTGCCGCTTTGCATGACTGCCTGGATGTCGCTGCACAACTGGCCGCTGATGGGTGCGCATAGCTTTATCGGGCTCGACAATTACTGGGCGATCCTGCGCGACACCCGCTTCTGGAACGCGCTGAAGTTCACCGGCTACTACACGGTGGTGGTGACGATCGCGATCTTCGCCGTCGCCTTTCCGCTGGCGCTGTTCATCGAGCGGCCGCGGCAGCTGACCGGCTTTTACCGCACGTCCTTCTTCATGCCAGCGGTCATCGGTTTTGCCTCGGCCAGCCTTTTGTGGTCGTGGCTGCTCAATGTCGATTCCGGCCTGTTCAGCCCGGCCGCCTTCGAGCTTGGCCTGACCGAGAAGAAATTCAACCTGCTGGCGACCTTCCAGCCGGCCTTCTGGTCGATCATCGCCATGGTGGTGTGGAAGGTGGCGGGCTTCACCATGATCATCCTGATGACCGGCCTGCAATCGATCCCGCCGGATCTGCAGGAAGCGGCGATGATCGACGGGGCAGGGCCATTCGCGCGGTTCCGCGCCATCACCTTGCCGCTGATGCGCCGCACGCTGGCGCTGGCGCTGATCCTGTCGGTCGCCGGCTCGATCCTCGCCTTCGACCAGTTCTACATCATCCTGCGCGGCGGGCCGCGCAACCAGACGCTGACCGCCGTCTACTGGATCTTCAACCAGTCCTTCGTGTCGTTCAAGCTCGGCTATGGCGCGGCCCTTTCGATGGTCCTGCTGGTCATCCTGGTAGCGCTCAGCCTCATCCAGCTGCGGCTGCTGCGCCAGCACGAGGGGGTCGACTGATGGCGCAGGCCCGCAGCCGCAAACGCCGGATCGGCATCCAGATTGCCGAGCACTCGACCGGCATCGTCGCGTCGATCTTGTTCCTGGCGCCGATCGCCTGGACGGTGCTTTCGGCCTTCAAGCCGGCGCAGGAGGCGCGTCAGCCGCCGCTGCCGCCATGGCCGACCAGCGGCATCTCGCTCGAGAACTACGCCACGCTCAACACCTTCGGCGACGGCCTCTGGCTGCCGGCGCAAAACAGCATCTATGTCTCGGTCATGACCGTGGTGCTGTCGGTAATCGTCAGCGTGCTCGCCGGCTACGGTTTCTCGCGCTTCCGCTTTCCGCTGAAGAACCTGCTCTTCGTCGTCATCCTGTCGACGATCATGATCCCGTTCCAGTCGATCCTGACGCCGATCTTCCTGGTGCTGACAAAAATCGGCCTGCACAACACGCTGACCGGGCTGGTCTGCGTCTACGTCACGCTGCAGCTGCCGTTCTCGATCTTCATGATGCGCAACGCCTTCGACGCGGTGCCGCGCGAGATCGAGGAGGCCGCGCGCATGGACGGCGCCAACAACGTCACCATGCTGCTCAGGGTCATGCTGCCACTGGTCTGGCCGGGCATCGTCACCATCGCGCTGTTCGCCTTCCTCGGCGCCTGGAACGAGTTTCTGGCGGCCCTGGTGCTGATGACCGACCAGTCGAAATTCACGCTGCCGATCATGATGACCGCACTGCAGTCCGGCCGCTTCGGCGCCATCGACTGGGGCGCCGTGCAGGCCGGCGTCACCGTGATGATGGTGCCGTGCCTGGTGCTCTTCCTTTTGCTGCAGCGCTTCTACATCCGCGGCCTGATGGCAGGGGCCGTCAAGTGACCAATCGAACCGAACCGGAGTAAATTGATGACCGCATCGCAATCCGCCAGTCAGGGCGCCAAGCCGAAACTCGCCTTCCGGCCGCTTCCGGTGCCGCAGGTCGATGTGCGCGGCTTCTGGGGCGACCGCGTCGATGCCGTCGCCTCAAAAACCGCCGGCATCCTCTACGGCCGCTGCGTCGAGGCGCGCATGCTCGAGCAGATCGATCCGGACCGGCCGTCGCCCGGTGTCGTCATTCCGTTCCACTCACCCTCGCCGGACGAGGCGGCCACCGCCGGCAACGAGTTCACCGGCTCGACGGTGACGACGCAGATGTTCTGGGACTCCGACTGGGGCAAAACCATCGAGACCGCCGCCTATTCGCTCTACCGCCGCCGCAACGACGAGCTCGAAAAGAAGATCGACGCCGTCATCGACATGTACGGCAAGCTGCAGCAGCCCGACGGCTATCTGTCGAGCTGGTACCAGCGCATCCAGCCCGGCCTGCGCTGGACCAATCTGCGCGATTGCCACGAGCTCTATTGCGCCGGCCATTTGATGGAAGGCGCGGTCGCCTATTACCAGGCCACGGGCAAGCGCAAACTGCTCGACATCATGTGCCGCTACGCCGATCATATCGCCGAGACGTTCGGTCCCGAGCCCGGCAAGAGGAAGGGCTATTGCGGCCATGAGGAGATCGAGCTGGCGCTGGTCAAGCTGGCGCGGGTGACCGGCGAGCGCAAATACATGGAGCTAGCCAGATACTTCATCGACCAGCGGGGACTTGAGCCGCATTATTTCGACGAGGAGGCGCGCGCCCGCGGCGCCGACCCGAAGGCCTATCATTTCAAGACTTACGAATACAACCAGTCGCACAAGCCGGTGCGCGAACAGGACAAGGTCGTCGGCCATGCGGTGCGGGCGATGTACCTCTATGCGGGCATGGCCGACATGGCCACCGAATATGGCGACGACACGCTGCGCGTGGCGCTCGACCGGCTGTGGGACGATCTCATGACCAAGAACCTTTACGTCACCGGCGGCCTCGGGCCGTCGTCGCACAATGAGGGTTTCACCGCCGATTACGACCTGCCCAACGACACCGCCTATGCCGAGACCTGCGCTTCGGTCGGCCTGGTGTTCTGGGCAAGCCGCATGCTCGGCATGGGTCCCAACACGCGCTACGCCGACATCATGGAGCGGGCGCTCTACAACGGCTCGATCTCCGGCCTGTCGCTCGACGGTTCGCTGTTCTTCTACGAAAATCCGCTCGAAAGCCGCGGCGCCCACCACCGCTGGAAATGGCACCGCTGCCCGTGCTGCCCGCCCAATGTCGGGCGCATGGTCGCCTCGATCGGCAGCTATTTCTACGGCCTGTCGGACGACGCACTCGCAGTCCATCTCTATGGAAACGGCACGGCTCGTTTCGATATAGCCGGGACGCAAATTGAGCTGACCCAGACCAGCAATTATCCGTGGGACGGCGCGGTCTCGATCTCCGTCGAACCGGAAGCTCCGACCGAGTTCACCTTGCACCTGCGCCTGCCGGGCTGGTGCCGCAAGGCAGCGCTCAAGGTCAACGGCGCCGATGTCGATCTGGCTGCTGTCACCAGCGACGGCTATGCCGCGATCTGCCGCGAATGGCGCAAGGGCGACCGCGCCGAGCTCGACCTCGAAATGGCCGTCGATCGCCTCTACGCCAATCCGCAGGTGCGGCAGGATATCGGCCGCGTCGCACTGGCCCGCGGGCCGCTGATCTATTGCGTCGAGGAGACCGACAATTCCAGCCAGCTGCACCGCATCGCTTTGCCGCGGACGGCCGACATCGAGGCGCATCAGCAGCCGAACCTTCTGGGCGGCGTCGTGACACTTTCGGCGATTGCCAAGAAGGAGGCTTTCGAAAACTGGGAAGAGGGGCTCTACCGCACCGAACCGCCGGCGATCGAGGAAGCAAAAGTCACCGCCGTGCCGTATTTCGCCTGGGACAACCGCGACCCCGGCGAGATGCTGGTCTGGCTCAGGGACGAATAAAGCCCGACGGCGGCGCCCGACCGATCTCCTCGGCCACAAGCTCCTGCAGCTGCCAGAGATTGCGGTCGCGGATGCCGCAGGCGTCGAGATGGCGAATGGTCTCGAATAGATATTCGGCGCCCGAACCCCAATGGCCGACGGCCGTGGCCAGGGTCGCCGCTATCGCTCGCTTTTCGAGCTTGCCGGCATAGCGCGGATTGGCGGGATCGACAACGAAACCAAGCGCTTGGCCCATGCCGTCGCCCGTCCTGACCTGCAGCCAGCGCGGCACGTTGACGGCCGGCAGGATGGTCATCTCGCGGCGCAGCAGCGCCTCGAGATTGGCCGCCACGGGCTCGGCGATCTCGAACACCATGCCCTGGCATTGGCCGCCGCGGTCGAGCGCCATCATCAGGCCGGGCTGCTCGACCGTGCCCCTGAAGCGTTGCACCGTAAAACAAAACGAACGGTGCCAGCCCGTCGCCGCGGCCCGTTCGCCACCGCTGACCTCGCCGGCCGGCTTCCACAGCAGCGAGCCATAGGCGAACAGCTTCACCGGCCCGGCCGGCGCGCCGGCCAGCACCTCGTCGCGAATGCGCGCGTGATCGGCATCGGTCATGTAGACCATGCCCGGCGTCGGCCCGGCGTCCTCGACCGCACGCAAGGTGCGGGCGACCAGCGCCTCGGTCAGCGCCATCGGTGACTTGCGCGGCGCCGACCGACGCCGCGATGCGGCGGAAATGATCTTGCTCATCCTCGTGCTCTCAGCCTTGCCGCCATGTTGCCGAAGGCTGAAGGATTCTCAAGGGCCGAATACACCGGCGCCAAAATACCTGGATCAGAAGCGCGCGATAGCCTGAAAGGCAGCCCGGCCTGGCTCATTGGACGCCTATCGGCGGTCGTCCCTGGAAACTATAGAAAGGTCTCAGTCTGCTGACAGGCGCAGGCACGGCAGCGTCAGAGTACCTCGACCGCGGTCGCCAACACGTAACCGGCGCCACGCTCCGTAACGATGAGCTTGGGCTCGCTCGGGTTGACCTCGAGCTTGCGGCGCAGCCGCAATATCTGCACGTCGATGCTGCGGTCGAACACCTCCTCGTCGTGCACGCGGCTGGCAGCGAGTAGCTGCTCGCGGCTCAGGATCTGCTGTGGCGATTTCAGGAAGGCTGCCAGCAGGTTGAACTCGCCGGCGGTCAGCGGCGTCGCCTCGCCCGCCGGCGACCTCAGGCGCCGCATCCGCATGTCGAGCTCCCAGCCGGCAAAACGATAGCGTATGTGCTTCTTGCCGCGCGGCTGCGGCTGCGCCGACGCCGATCGCCGCAGCACGGCGCGAACACGCGCCAGCAGCTCCCTGAGGCTGAAGGGCTTGGTGATGTAGTCGTCGGCGCCGAGTTCCAGGCCGACGACGCGATCCACCTCGTCGCGCCTGTGGCCGGTGATGATGATGATGGGCGCTTCCGGCGGACTGCCGAGTTGCCGCATGACGTCGAACCCGTCCTCGTCCGCAAGCCTCATATCGAGGATCATCAGGTCCACGGGCTTTTCGTTGAGGACGCGCGACATGGCCCGGCTGTCGGCGACCGCGCTGACCCTAAAGTTTTCGCTCTCCAGGTAATTGGTGAGCATCTCGCGAATTTCGGCGTCGTCGTCGACGACAAGAATATGCCTCGGCGCCGCTGCCTGCTCGATACTGCCTTTCGACTGCTGTTCGTGGCGAATGTTTTGTTCGGCTGACATCTCGCACCGTCCGCAAGCGTGGAACTCATGACCGAGCCGTTGCTTTTATTAAACATCGATTTTCGGCGATTTATTGGTGAGCGCGATGATCTTCGTGATCGCACACCCTGCCACAGGCTCGCTCGATGGCACATCAGCAGATTGGTAAGGTTCGGGCGGGGCTTTTTGTTCCGCTTTGCCTGGCAATGGCGGCACCTTTCGCGTTGGCCCAGAGCAATCAGCCGGCTCCGCCGATGGGCGAGCCGATTGCGCCGATCACGGCCAGCGGTGCTTCCGACCGGGCGAAGATCGCGCTCGGCGAGAGCCTGTTCAACGATGCCCGCCTGTCGCATGGCGATGTCGTGGCCTGCAGTTCCTGTCACAGGCTGGATCTCAGCGGCGACGACGGTCAGGCCCGTTCCGTGGCGGCGGACGGCAAGCCGCTCGAATTCAACACGCCGACCGTCTTCAACGCGGCGCTCGATTTCCGGCTGAACTGGCGCGGCAATTTTCGCACTTTCGAGCAGCAGAACGAGGCAGCCCTGCTCGATGACAGGCTAATGAATACGAGCTGGGAGGAATTGCTGACCAGGCTGCGCTCCGATGCAGACTATTCGCAGCGGTTCGCGAGGGTCTACGGCTCCATTCCCGACCGGACAAACGTGCTCGACGCCTTGGGGATGTTTCAACAGTCGCTGATCACGCCCGATGCCCGTTTCGACCGCTATCTCAAGGGCGAACGCGACGCCATCACGACCGACGAAGAGCACGGCTATCAACTGTTCAAAGCGTATGGCTGCGTCGCCTGCCACCAGGGCGCCAATGTGGGCGGCAATCTGTTTCAGAAATTCGGCATCTTCCAGGATCCCTTCGCACGCCAGAAGACCCTGACCAAGGCGGATCTCGGCCGCTTTGCCATTACCGGCGCCGAGAGTGACCGCCATGTGTTCCGTGTTCCCAGCCTGCGCAACGTCGCGGTGACGGCGCCGTATTTTCACGATGGCCGCACCGCATCGCTCGCAGACGCGGTGAAGATCATGGCGCAGAACCAGCTCGGCCGGGAGCTCGACCAGCGCGATGCCGATCTCATCGTCGAATTCCTCGGGACCTTGACGGGCGAGTATCGCGGCCGGCCGTTGACCAGCGCAGCCGATCGTCTGCAGCAATGAAGTCGCTACGCATCCTGGCGCCGATCGTTGCCTGCCTGCTCATCGTCCTGACCTACCTCCTGGTGCAGGGCACGGCTCCCTATGCGGCGCGCCACGAACGCACGCTCGATGCGCTCAGGACCGTCATCCTCTATAACGCCGCCCTGCAGCGCGATGTGTTGCGGGCACGCGCGGGACTGCTGCGCAGTTACGATCCGCTTGTGCGGTCGATCGAGAACCTGGATGAGGCGACGCAGACGCTGCCGGCTGCCCGCGACGTCGCAAGCGGCGAAACACGGGTGGATATCGACAAGCGGATCGCCGGGGTCATCGCCGCGGTCCGCGACGAGGAAGCGCTTGTCGAGAGGTTCAAGTCCGACAACGCGCTGCTGCAGAATTCGCTGAACTTTTTCAACTATATGAGCGGTCGCCTCACGAGCGAGGGTGACGGCCTTCGAGCGGTCGAGATAGGAGCCCTGATGGTCGCGATGTCGCGGTTTATCAGCGATCCCCAGCCGGACGCGGCAAAGGCAGTAACCGCCGCACTCGACCGGCTGGCCAGGCCCTCGGTCGATGCCGTGCCTGCAAGCGATGTGCTCTCGCTCGTCTCCCACGGCCGGCTTATCGTCGCCAGGCTTCCGGCGGTCGACGGTCTCGTCGCCCGCCTGCAGACCGCGCCGACGAGCGAGCCGGCTCGCGCGCTGCAGGACGTCTATCTCGGTGCGCATGGGCGGGCCGCGGCCAGGGCCGAACTGTTCCAGACGCTGCTTTATGTCGCCGCGCTGGGACTCGTCGGCTATGTCGCCTACCTGTTCGCCCGCCTGCGCCGCAATGCGCGGATCCTGCGCGAGCGGCTGGAATTCGAGGGCCTGATCGCCTCGATCTCCACGCAGTTCATCAATCTGCCGCGCGACCACATCCGCGCCGGCATCAGCAAGGGCCTCGCGCGCCTGGTCGACCATGCCGGGCTCGACGGCGCCCAGATTTTCGTCAGCCACATCGCCGGTCCTTCCGGCGGCTACTTCTATCGCCGTCTGGGCGCGAGCAGGCCGGCCCCCCTGCCGAATGACGTGATCGAGCTTGCTTCACGCTGGACGCTTGCCGACCACGAGCGGCAAGGCTGCATCGACGTTCCCAGCGTCGACGAGCTTCCCGAGGGGCGGGAGAAGGCATCCCTTCAGGCGCACCAGTTTCGATCGTGGCTGTGCATACCGATGTGGCATGCCGGCGAACGATTGGGTTTTCTGACTCTCGATACCGTCACGCACGAAAAGCATTGGACCGACGACGACATTGCGCTGCTGCGCACCGCCGCCGAGATTTTTGCCAATGCCATCGCGCGCGAGCATAGCGAACGCGAGCGTGAGGCGCTGCAGGCGCGGCTCAATCAGTCGCAACGGCTGGAAGCGATCGGGACGCTCGCCGGCGGCATAGCGCACGAGTTCAACAACATCCTCGGTGCCGTCCTCGGCTACAGCGAGATGGCGCTGGCGGTGCTGCTGAAGGAGTCGCGCGCGCGGCGCTACGTCCAGCAGATCATGCAGGCCGGCAGGCGGGCGCAGGACGTTACCGAGCAGATCCTCGCCTTCGGCCGTCGCCACGAGCGGCAGCATCACGCGCTGCGGGCGGAAGCCGTGGTTGCCGAAGCGGTCGACCTGCTGCGCGCCTCGTTCCCCGCCACGCTTTCGGTGCAGACGCATCTTGCAGCCGCGGATGCGGCGATGATGGGCGATCCGACCGAACTACAGCAGGTGGTGATGAACCTCGGCACCAACGCGGCGCAGGCGATGAACAACCGCGGCGCATTGGAAATCGGCCTCGACACGACGGAATTCGTTGAGGCGCGGATGCTGTCGCACGGCAACCTGCCTGCCGGCCGCTATCTCCGCCTTGCCGTCAGGGACACCGGCAGCGGCATGGACCAGGCGACGCTCGAGCGCATCTTCGAGCCGTTCTTCACGACCAAGCCGGCAGGGCAAGGCACCGGGCTCGGCCTGTCGACGGTGCACGGCATCGTCATGACGCACAGAGGCGCCGTCGACGTGAAGAGCAAGCCCGGCGAAGGCACGACCTTCGAGATCTATTTTCCGCAGATCGAGGCCGCCGCAGCAACCCAGGACGAGGACGAGAGCGACGCCGCCGAGGTGCCGGTCCAGCATGGCAACGGCGAGACGATCCTCGTCGTCGACGACGACACGCCGCTGATGCAGCTTGCGGAGGAGATGCTCGCCGCGCTCGGCTACGAGCCGGTCGGGTTCGACCGCAGCCCCACGGCTCTCAGCGCATTCCGCACCGATCCGGAACGCTTCGACCTGGTGCTGACGGACGAGGTCATGCCCGACATGACAGGGATCGAATTCTCGGGCCAGTTGCACAAGATCCGGCCCGACCTTCCGATCGTGCTGATGACCGGTTACGGCCGCCCGCTGCGGTCGTGTCAACTGACGGCGGCCGGCATAACCGAAGTCATCAAGAAGCCGCTGCTGTCGGCCGCCGTCGCACAATGCCTTGCCCGCCATCTGCATTCAGGCTGATCACGGCCGGCCGGATTTCTTCGTTACAACTGTAACCAAAATCCCACCTGGCTGAAATCGACCCGTAGCCGCGCTGGTCGATGGTCCTCCCGCGCTCAGACCGTGATCCAGAAAACCGGAACCGATTTTCGGAAAGGTCACGGTCTCTTGAGCAAGGAGGAATCTTATGGACGCAAACATCACCGAGGTAACGAAACAGGCGAAGGACGTCGCGGAACTGTCGCCCGAAAACCTTATGCAACTCGGCCTCGGCTTCTGGGCATCGAAGACGTTGCTGAGCGCCGTCGAACTTGACCTTTTCACGGAGTTGGCGGCTGGACCTCTCGAAGGTGAAACACTGCGAAACCGGCTCGGACTGCATGAGCGGGGAGCGCAGGATTTCTTCGACGCGCTGGTTGCGCTGAACATGCTTGAGCGCGAGGGCAACGTCTACTGCAACACGCCCGTGACTGACCGCTACCTTGACCGCAACAAGTCGACCTATGTCGGCGGGATGCTCGCCAGGGCCGGTCAGCTGCTTTACGCGAACTGGGGCTCGCTCACCGACGCGCTCAGGACGGGCAAACCGCAAAACGGCACCGAGGACGGCGAAGATCTGTTCGACATGCTGTTTTCGGACCCGGACAAGATGGCGATGTTCGCGCAGGCGATGACCGGCGGCAGCCTCCAGGTGGCGGAGGCGCTCGCCCGGCATTTTCCCTGGGCGGACTATCGCACCTTCATCGATATCGGCACAGCCGAAGGCAGGCTTCCGGTCGAGATAGGACGCGCCCATCCGCATCTCACCGGCGGCGGTTTCGACCTGCCGCCGATGCGGCCGGTATTCGAGGCCTATGTGGAGCGGTACGCGCTTGCAGACCGGCTTCGGTTTTATCCCGGCGACTTCCTCGCCGAGCCGCTGCCGTCCGCCGACGTGCTGGTGATGGGTCATGTCCTGCACGACTGGAACCTGGAGGTGAAGCTCGCGCTGCTGGCAAAGGCCCATTCCGCACTGCCGAAGCAAGGCGTGCTCATCGTCTACGACCAGATCATCGATGACGAGCGACGGGAGAACGCCGCGGGTCTGCTGATGAGCCTCAACATGCTGGTCAACACCAATGGCGGGTTCGACTACACACGCGCCGACGGCATTGGCTGGATGCGGAAGGCGGGCTTTGCGGAGGTCCGCTGCGAGCATCTCACCGGGCCTCACTCGATGATCGTCGGCGTCAAATAGCAGCGGAGAAGCTAGAGGAGCTGATGACACGAAGAGCTCTCATCGCAATTGCCGCCCTTGGCCTGGCCGCAGTATTCACCGCCGCAACGCTCAACCAGGTTGAGGTGGGCGCGGCGTCCGCGGCCGCTTCGATCGAGCACGGTCGATATCTTGTGAAAATCGGCGGCTGCAACGACTGCCACACGCCAGGGTACCTGGAGAAGGCCGGCAACGTCCCGCAGGATCGATGGCTGATCGGTGACTCGCTCGGCTTCAACGGGCCGTGGGGTACGACTTACCCAACCAATCTTCGCCGGTTTTTGCGAACCATGGACGAGGACGACTGGGTACAGTTCGCGCGCACGATCGAGACGCGCCCGCCCATGCCATGGTTCAACCTGCGTGCCATGAGCGAGGCCGACCTGCGCGCCATCCACCGATATGTGCTTTCGCTCCCGGCAGACGATACGCCGGTTCCGGACTATGTGCCGCCCGGTCGTCCGCCGAAGACGCCGCATATCGTGTTCGTTCCGCGGGCGCCGAAATCATAGTGGCGTCCGAACGGTCCGGCCGTGGGCGGTCATCAGGCTGCCCAGCGGTCAAATCGAGACAAATCGATCCGCGATAAATCGATCATGGAGTCAAACATGTACAATCTGCTTGCCGAACATGCGCCGAAGACCGACCGTGATCAGAGCACCATGGATCCGCGTCCCTATGCGTTGGGTTACACGCAAAGCGAATTCAAGCGCCTGGAGCTGCAGGGAGCGCTCATTCACGACCTTACTGAGCATGTCCTGCGCAGTGCGGGCATAGGACCCGGCATGCGCGTGCTCGACATTGGCTGCGGCGTAGGCGATGTCTCGTTGCTGGCCGGAAGGCTGGTCGGACCGGCGGGAAGGGTGCTTGGTGTCGATCGCTCGGCAGAGGCTGTGGACATCGCCGAGCGGCGCGCCACTGAATCCGGCCAGTGTTACTGGACACGTTTCACGACGGCCGAGCTTGATACATTCTCGCCCGACGGGGACTTCGATGCGGTGATCGGCAGGCTTGTCCTGATGTATCTGCCCGACCCGGCCGCAACCCTGCGCAGGCTTGCCGGTTTCCTGCGGCCTGGCGGCATCGTCGCCGTCCAGGAACTGGCGATGCCGCTCACCCGCAGTTTTCCAGAGGCGCCGCTGTTCGGCAAATGCCGCGGCTGGATCATCGACACGATCGAGCGGGCGGGTTTCGAGGTCGACATGGGTGGCAGGCTGCCCATGGTGTTCGCCGGCGCAGGGCTGCCGGCGCCGCGGATGAACTCCGCCGGCCTCGCCGGCAGCGGACCCGAATCGCCGATCTACGACTACATTGCCGGCACGTTGCGCAGCCTGTTGCCGATGGCCGAGGCAGTCGGTACCGCGACCGCCGCCGAGGTGGACGTCGATACCCTCGCCGAGCGGCTGCGCAACGAGGCTGTCGAGCAGCAGACGTGCATCATGCTGCCGCCCTTCGTCGGCGCATGGGTGAATACGCCGGGATAACGAACCGAAGGGAGGACACACGATGCTCGATACTGCCATCGGCGAGCGCGCGGGACATCTCGTCGACCTGCACAACGTCGATTTCGCCTAGGACAACCGCGACCCGGCGAGATGCTGGTCTGGCTCAGAAGCGCCGGATAGCGGTATCGCCATTTGAGCCGCGTTGCATACCTTGAATTCGCCGGGGCGCGCGTCATCTAGCTTTGAGTGGCGCCTGCCACTTGAACGGGTGGAGGCAGATTTTGGCGCTCGAAGCTGTCGCGCGTCCGAACGCCGGTCGCCGCTTTATCGCGGTAGCCGTCGTGGCGGTGCCGTTGGCGTTCGTCGTCAGTGGACTGGCCATCCGCTATGCCGCATTTGCTTCGGTTTCGGCAGAACCCGGCTTCGCGGCCTATACCCAGGCGCTCTGCCGCTGGGATTGCGCGTGGTATGTCGGCATTTCCGAACACGGCTATGAAAGCTTTCCCATTCCAGGCCAGAGCAATGTCGGACGCTGGGGCTTCTTCCCGCTCTATCCGATGCTGGTGGCGGCCATCCGGTCTGTTTTCCCTTTCCCGACCATTCTGGTCGCATCGATCACATCGATTGCGTGCAGCTATGCCGCCTGCCTGGTGGCGTGGCCGCTGCTCGAGAAGAACATGCGCGCCTATGTGCTGTATTGCGCCTTTCTGCTCAGCGGCCCGTTCTCCTATCACTTCACGACTTTCCTGACCGAACCTCTTTTCGTGCTGCTGACGTCGTGCGTTTTTCTGGCGCTCAAACGCTCCAGCTACCTGGCCGCGGGGCTGTCGTCGGCTCTCCTGTCGGCAACCAGGCTCGTCGGGGTGCTTGTTGTATTCGCGACCGTCATTCAGATGTTCAAGGATTACCGCGCCAAGGGCGGGTCGGCGCTGTCGTTCCCGCGTTGGCTGCTTGGCCGACCGGACCTGCTCGTCGCAATTCTCATCTCGCCGGCCGGTCTGTTCGCCTACATCCTGTTCCTCTATCTGACGGTTGGCGACGGCTTTGCCTTCCTGCACGTGCAGCGCGCGTTTGGACGGGTGCCCGGCAATCCGCTCGCCTTCATATGGGACGGACTCTCGGCCGTTCCGGCGGCTGGATGGCTGCCTACGGCGCCGCAATGGAGCGCGCTCACCGCACTCATAGGACTGGCACTATCCGCGGTTCTGGCGGTTCGCAGGCAATATGGCGCTGCATTGTTCTGCGCCTGCTGCATCATCCTGCCGCTGGTCACGAACCTGGCCTCGATGGTCAGATACGTCGTTGGGCTTGCACCTCTGACAATGTTGCTGGCCATGCTGTTGTCGGCGTCGAAGCTGACTTTTCTTGCGGCTCTGGTTCTCTTCCTGGGCGCCTGTTATTTCATGACTGTGGCATGGATCGGGGGCTATCTTGCCCTGGTCTGACATTGCGAGCCCATATCGGCGCTCCGCCTCGTTCGGCGGTTACGCGCTCGCGGCGGTTCTGGCCGGGTCCGAGATCGTCATCCTTACGCTTGCTCTCAATCCGAACGTCAACGCCGATTACCGCGCCTACTACATTGATCGGACAACGACCTGTCTCAATCGCGATGCGGTCGGCAGCTACACACTTGGCGAGACGGTATCGTTCCGGTCCGACGGAGCCAAAAAGACAGCCGGCATGATGGTCTGCGGCTGGTCGGGGCCGGTTGCCGACGGCACCCATTCGCTGGGCGAGACCTCGCGGCTTCGCCTGAAGATACCGTCGCTGCGCGACAGCCTGACGGCCACGCTGCAAATGGCCGCCGTCATTCGCCCGCCGCAGGTCACGCAGCGGGTTATGATTTCGGTGAATGGCGTTCGGGCGCATGCGGTGACGCTGTCCGGTAAAGAGCCGCGAACGGTGTCGTTCGTCATCCCACCAGCGGCTCTCGCCGATGCCAAGACACTCGACATCGCTTTCGACTACCTCGACGGCATTCCGCAGACTCCGGCCGCCAGCAACATCTACAAACGCTCCATCAAATTGCTGTCGTTACGGCTCGATCCCAGTGAGGCGGGTTAGGGCGGGCGATCACGCTGCTGGCTGCGTCTTCGCTGCTGAAAAACCCAGCGGTCGAGCATGAGAAGATTGACCGCTGGGACAAGCAAGCATGTAACCAAAACGGCGATGATCGGCGGCAGGCCGAGTTTGGCCGTCAGAAGCGCCGGCGCCGCGTAGGCGACGGCGAAGCCTGTCGCCGTCAGCAAGAAAAAACGCGGAGCTTCCGTTCGATGCGATCCGCTCGACGCGAAGGTTACGAACTTATGCGCGAGGTAAGAAAACAGGGCGGCTACCGTGTAAGCCGCGAGCGAGGCACCGACCGGCGAGAAGCCGAACTGCTTCCATTCTGCCAAAGCGGTGGCCATCATGGCATAGAGGATCGTTGCAGCAATGCCGACCGACCCGAAACGCGCCAGTAGCCTCAGCCCGGCGTTGCTGGTCGAACGGCGCTCAGACATGCGCACTGCACGCATACTGCGCTCCAAGCGGCAGCGACGCGAGCGCGCGCTCGATTCTTCTGGCAAAGGGCCTTGCCGACGGCAGCAGCAGGAAATGTTCGGATCGGATGTCCCTGAAGCCGGTCTGCTGAAAGAGATACGCAGCTTTGGCGGCGCCGAGCAGGACCGCGTCCTGGTCGAACGGGCACCGGAACACCGCTAGACGCGTCATCGGATTGTAGGGGTTGTGCTCGATGACACAGGCGACGCCGCCTGGCCGCACGACGCGTCGCATTTCCACAAAGAAATCGAGCCAGGAGGAGGGCGGAACGTGATGGACGACGCAACTGGCGAAAGCCAGATCGAACGCGCCATCCTCGTAGGGCAGGTTCGGCGTGGTGCAGGCCCTGTAGGTCACACCTGGATTGTCCTGGCCGGCGCGCGAAATCGATTCTTGCGAGACGTCGCAGCCATCGAGGCTGTCGAAAGCGCCGTCGAGGTAGGGGTGGAGCGAACCGACGCCGCAGCCGACATCCAGCGCCCTGACAGCCGAACCACCCTGCCGGAGCTTTCGCTCGACCACCAGACGCCGCAGCAGGTCCGCCTTGGCGACAAGGAAGAAGTCGTGCCCGAGCCCGGAAAACCGGATGGACCCTTCGACCGCCTCGCCATAGTTGGATTTATAGCTGTCGAAGAGTTCGGCCATTGGCGGGGACTCCACTCCTCGGCTTGTGAAACGATCGGCGGCGCTCACCGGAGCCGGCACGCATCGCCTCGTCGAAGCCGGTGAGCCGATCGATCACATAAAGCGGGCGGCGTTTCACCTCGGCGTGGATGCTGCCGACATAGAGCCCGACCACGCCGGTCATGAAAAGATTGATGCCGCACAGGAGCGACACGATCACTACGGTTGATGTCCAGCCGGCAATGATGCCGGCTTCAAAAAACCAGGCAAAGATGGCGTAAGCGCCAAAGACCACCGCAAGCGCCGAAATGGCCAATCCGCCCCAGAGCGCCAGGCGCAACGGCTTCTCGGAAAAACTGACGATGCCGTGAACCGCAAGGTGCATCATTTTCCAGAACGGGTATTTGGTCTGGCCCAGGGTTCGCGCGTGGCGCTCAAACGGCACTGCCGTCTGCTTGAAGCCCATCCAGCCGAACATGCCCCTGACGAAGCGGTCATGTTCGGGCATACGCTTGAACGTTTCCAGTGCCTTGCGGCCGACCAGGCGGAAGTCACCGACGTCGCGCGGAATATCGACCGACGTCATTTTCTCCAGCAGGCGATAGAAAAGACTTGCCGTGAAACGCTTGAACCAGGATTCGCCGTCGCGCTTGACCCGGCGGGCATAGACGATCTCGAAGCCTTCCTTCCACTTAGCCACCAGATCGAGAACGACTTCCGGCGGGTCCTGCAGGTCGGCATCCATGACGATGACGGCATCGCCCGCAGCGGCGTCCATGCCGGCGGTAATCGCTACCTGGTGGCCGAAATTGCGAGAAAATTCGATCAGTCGAAAGCGCGGCTCGGCAGCGACCACCTTTTGAAGGTATTCGACGCTTCCATCGAGGCTGCCGTCATCGACGAAGATGGCCTCGGCTTCGCCGTCCAACCGGCCGAACAGCGAACTGATCCGCTCGATCAGCCGAGGCAGCACCTGTTCTTCATTGTATATGGGCAGGACCAGCGAGTAGCGCGGCGGTGACCTGTTCACCGTCATTCCCGGGCCTTGGACCACAGACTCTCGCATGCGGTTGAAAATGGAACGCAAGCTACAAAGTTCCAAAGGCAGTTAAGAAACTGCTGATTTAGCTAGTTCTGAAGGGGGTACCGATCATCGAGGAGGTCTGAAGGGTGTCGTCCGTGACGTCGGACGTCTGCATCGAAGCGTGGAATTATCGGTAGGCTGCCGGCGCGATCGGCCTGAAGAGAAGCAGCCGCTGAGGCATAACCCTTTGACCGCATTGCCTGCTTGCTGCATGTCAGACATGGCTCATGTAACATGGTCGCCGAGCCCGGCCGAGTATCGCGCTTGCAAGGCCGGCGAGCGTCCGGACCGGCAACCTATCGTCCCGGCCGAGCCTTAGCTGGGCCGGCCGGTACGATACAAAACTTGCCAGCCTGACGAGGACCGCCGTCAAGCAGCCGGCCGGATGTTCTGGTTCACCCGGAAGAGGTTGTTCGGGTCGTATTTCTTCTTCAGCGAGGCCAGGCGCTCGTAGTTATCGCCATAAGCGGCCTTGATTCTTGCATCGCCCTCGTCATCCATCATGAAGTTCAGGTAGGCGCCACCCAGATCGAATGGATGCACGGCCTCCCAGTAGGCCTTCGTCCAGCGCGTCACCGGGCCCGCTTTCTGTGGGTCCGGGTCGATCCCGGCGATGACCATCGACCAGGTCGCATCACGGTAATTCCAGGGTGTCTCGTCTTTGCCGACGCGATGGACCGCACCGTCGATCGGATAGAGATGCATGAGCGATAGCTCGCTCGGTGTTTTCGCTGCCTGCTCGAGATGAGCGTCGATCGCCTCGTCGGACAGCGTCTTGACGAAATCGCCCCGCCAGTACCATTGCATCCCTTTCGGGTAGAGCCCATCGAACATGCTCTGCACGGCGGGATAGGGCATCGTTCCCATCCAGTTGAACCAGGGCGCGGGCAACGCATCGAGCAGCGGGGCCAGCGCCTCTCTGCCTTTTTCCTCCGGGCCGTTATAGCAGCACATCAGCAGACACATCCGCTTTCCCCAAAACTCTTCCGGGAACGGTGCGCTCGAGAGGATGGTCTTGAGCCCGAGAAAGATCCCGAGTTCTTCGGGCGCGTTCGGCAGGAACTCGCGATAATGCTGCATGATGGTGCGGGCGTGGCGCTGATCCCATGCGATCGGCCCCGCAAAGACCATGCTGACCCGGTGAAGCTGGAACACAAAGCTGGTGACGATGCCGAAATTGCCGCCGCCGCCGCGAAGCGCCCAGAACAGGTTGGGGTTCCGCTCCTTGCTGGCGGTGACGAAGCTTCCGTCGGCAAGCACGACATCGGCCTCGACGAGATTGTCGATGGTCAGGCCATATTTGCGCGTCAGATAGCCATGGCCGCCGCTCAGCGTCAGTCCGGCGACCCCGGTGGTCGAGATGATGCCCGCCGGTACGGCCAGGCCAAAGGCATGGGTGGCGTGGTCGAGGTCGCCCTGAGTGCAGCCCGGACCCACCCGCGCCGTACGGGCGTCCGGATCGACGCGCACGCCCTTCATCGCCGACAGGTCGATCACCAGACCGTCGTCGCAGCTCCCCAATCCTGGTCCGTTATGGCCGCCGCCCCGTACCGCAACCAGCAAATTGTTGTCGCGGCCGAAATTCACCGCTGTAATCACGTCGGCGACATCCATACAGCGGGCGATGATCAGCGGCCGCTTGTCGATCATGCCGTTGTAGAGCTTGCGGGCCTCGTCATAGCTGGCGTCGCCGGCGCGGATGACTTCGCCCCGCAGGCTTGCTGCGAATTTGGTGATGTCTTCATCGTGCATGACATTCCTCCCTGTTATTGGACCTGTCGGCCGGTCGATCAAACGCTAGTCCCGTCCGTTGTTCGCGCAAATGTCACTTCGTCCATTTCTGTTGCCCGATCGTTCAGGGGAGGATCAGCCATATGTGCGCTTGCTCATATGGCCATATTGCGCTCTTCAACCGCCGTCCCGGACGATTGCGAGCGCAATGTTCCCGCCAAGTTTCATGAAACCGCTGCGGTGTCGCAAGGCGGTCTCATGCAACTTCCTGACGCTCAGTCGGCAATGCCCGACGCAACTGCCGCACTTGGCCCAAATCCTTAGTCGACGCGTACGCGGCGCGTCACTTGGCCATTGCTTTCCCAATATGTGTGTTTCTTGGCGATCCACGGATCGCTCATCGCCGGCTGGATGTTGCCGCCCATGTCGATCGCGCGCGAGGTCACGGTGTGCTCCCCGGGCGAAGGTTTAGGCCAGTCGAGAGACCACATCTTCCAGGCGAATTCCGCCTCGTCGCTGCCGTCGATGGTCGCCGGCATCCACGGCCCATCGTCGATCTTCACCTCGACCCGGTCGATCGGCGCGCCCCAGGCGGCTCCGACGATCCGGTAATCGTTGCCGATATGGGTGACCCGGGCCGGCGCCGATTTGAGGCGCGCCCGTCCGACGGACGTTTCTACCCACACGGTCTCGCCGTTATGGTCTTCCTCGCGGAGCGTGACGTAGTCGCGTCCCATGAACCGGTTCTCGAAGCGCTGGTCGCGCACGTCGATGCGCTTGAGCCATTTCACGTTGGCGACCCCGTACCAGCCCGGCGCTATCAGCCGCAGCGGGAAGCCGTTATCGGCCGGTAGGGCAGCCCCGTTCATCTCGTAGCAAAGGATATTCTTTGGGTTCATGGCGTCGGCGAGCGACATGCTGCGCGCGAAATTCTGCTTGAACTTGACGTCGTCGGTCCGCTTGATCTCGCCTTCGTCGGCGGCCCAGAAGACCACTTCGATGCCGCTGTCGAGGACGCCGGCCTCCTTTAGGATCGGGGCGAGCGGCGTACCCGCCCAGTGCGCATTGCCGATGCCGCCATTGAAAAACGGAAGGCCGGTATTGCCCGAACATTCGATCGTGAACGTGACTTCCTGGCGCGGCCGTGCCTTGATATCGGCAAGCGTCAGGGTCGTCGGCTTTTTGACCAGGCCGCCGATTTCGAGCTTCCACGTGCTCGCGTCGATGACTGGCCGGTTGAAATGCGCGATTGAAAAGAACTTGTCATTGGGCGTTACCCAGGAATCGAGATCCTCCCAAACGAGCTGATTCTTGATGACCTCCGGAACCGGGTTCGGTGGCAGTTGGTCGAGCCATTTGACGACTTTCTCGCCGGGCCGGCTTGGAAAGGCATAGGCGTGTTGGCTCGCGAAGAATGCCGCTAGGCCCGCCAGCGCCGCGCTGCCCTTTGTGATGAATTCTCGACGCGGAATCCGCAGGCTTGCTGCGGATTTGGTGATGTCTTGATCGTGCATGGTATTCCTCCCCGTTATTGGACCTGTCGGCCGGTCGATGAAACGCTAGTCCCGTCCGTTGTTCCCGCAAATGTCACATCGTCCATTTCTGTTGCCCGATCGTTCAGGGGAGGATTAGACCGGATGGGTAGTTGCTCGGGCGGCTGTATTGCCGGATAGTTCGAGATGCCTGGCCGAAAAAGCGTTGTCAAAGGGAGCAGCCGATCGTTTCCGGAGGTGTAGTGCATGGATGTCCTTTCCGATGTGCTCCGAGCCGTTCGCCTCACCGGTGCGATCTATTTCGACGTCGACGCCAGCTCTCCCTGGGTTGGCGAGTCGCCGGGCACGGCCGACATTGCCGCCGCCGTCATGCCGGAGGCAGAGCACATCATTTCTTTTCATGCCGTGATGTCGGGCTCGTGCTGGGCCGCGCTGGCAGACGATTCCGTCCCCCCGGTGCTCGTAAACGCCGGTGATGTCGTTGTCTTCCCCGGTGGTGTTCCGAACGTCTTGAGCTCCTCGCCCGGGGCGCGAGGCGAACCCAATATGGCGATGTATTATCGGCCGATAGACGAGAGCCTGCCGTTCGCGGTGATCCATGGTGGCGGCGGAGACGAGCGGACCCGGTTCATTTGCGGGTATCTTGGCTGCGATGCACGCCCCTTCAATCCTCTGCTGGCCGCATTGCCGGCCATCCTGTGTGCCCGCAAGCCCGCCGATGGAAGCAGCTGGGTTATCGACCTTTTTCGGCTGGCGCTGGCCGAAGGTGGCAGTGGGCGGGCGGGCTGTGAAACGATCCTCGCCAAGCTGAGCGAGCTGATGTTTGTCGAGATCATCCGCCGGCATCTCGAGACCCTGCCCGACGATTCGCGCGGCTGGCTGTCAGGCCTGCGGGATCCACATGTCGGCGAGGCCCTCCGGCTCATCCACGCTCGCCCCAGGGAGGAATGGACATTGGACCGGCTCGCCCGCGAAGTAGGGCTCTCGCGCACGGCGTTTGCGAGCCGCTTTACCCACTATGTCGAGGTCTCGCCCATGCACTATCTTGCTCGCTGGCGTCTGCAACTGGCAGGACGCTTGCTTGAACGGCCTGAAATGAGCATCGCGCAAGCGGGTGCCGAGGTCGGCTACGAGTCGGAAGCCGCCTTCAATCGCGCCTTCAAAAAGTTCGTCGGGATTCCACCTGGCACCTGGCGAAAGGGACGGTCGGCGTTGCTCGAGGCTCAGAGATTGCCCGCTGGCGTCGTGCAATAGGAAAGAACTGGCAGGGCGTTGACGCTTCGGTCTGCGTGCAGCGTCCCAATGCTCGAAAGCCCCTGGCACAAAGCGGTAGACGATGACCGGCAGCCTCGACGTTTTCGGCGAGGCGTGTCAGGCTTCGCGCCTCAATCCTTCGCGCGCTCGACATAGGCGCCATCGGCGGTCATCACCACCACGCGGGTGCCGGCGCTGATGTGTGGCGGCACCAGGGTACGCACGCCGTTGGACAGCGTTGCCGGCTTGTAGGACGACGATGCCGTCTGGCCCTTGGTCACCGGCTCGGTCTCGACCACCTCGAAGGTGGCGCGCTGCGGCAGCACCAGCGAGATGGCGATGTTGTTGTACTGCGAGATCTGCACCGGCATGCCTTCCACCAGATAAGGCGCCATGTCGCCGACCACGCTTTCCGGCACCGCGACCTGGTCGTAGGTCTCGGGGTTCATGAAGTGAAAGCCTTCGCCGTCGCGGTAGAGGAACGTGTGCTCGCGCTCCTCGACATAGGCGCGCTCGACCTGCTCGGTGGTGCGGTAACGCTCCGAAACCTTTACCCCGTCGGAGATACGCCGCATGTCGAGCTGGGTGACCGGCGTACCCTTGCCAGGATGAATGTTTTCGGCAAAGAGGATCACATAAAGCTTGCCGTCCTTTTCGACGACGTTGCCCTTGCGTAAGGAGCTGGCGATGACCTTCACGGGTTTCCATCCTGATAAAATTTGTTGGCGCAAATCGGCTGGAGAGGCCGTTGCGTGCGGCCTAGCGCATCTTGGCCGCAATCGCCAGCCCTCTGTGCAATTCCCCTGAAGCCGATGACCGCCGCCTCGCCGTGGTGGACGCCGCATGTCCATGCCGACCGCCGGCCGCGGCTGATCCTGCGCAATGCCATTGCCGCCGGCATGCGCGATTGGTTCGCCCGCCGCGACTTCGTCGAGGTGGAGACATCGGCGCTGCAGGTCTCGCCCGGCAATGAAGCGCACCTGTCGGCCTTTGCCACCGAGGCGATCGGGCCGGATGGCACCCGCCAGCCGCTCTACCTCCACACGTCGCCGGAATTCGCCTGCAAGAAGCTGCTTGCCGCCGGCGAGGAGCGCATCTTCAGCCTCGGGGCCGTCTGGCGCAACCGCGAGCGCGGCCCCTTGCACCATCCGGAGTTCACCATGCTCGAATGGTACCGCGTCGGCGAGACCTATGAGAGCCTGATGCGCGATTGCGCCGAGCTCGTCGCGCTGGCGGCCGAACGGGCCGGAGCGAAGCGTTTTAGCTTCCGCGGCCGCGAGGCCGACCCGTTTGCCGCGCTGGAACGGTTGAGCGTCGCCGACGCTTTCATGCGCCATGCCGGCATCGATTTGCTGGCGACTGTTGCAGCCGACGGCAGCACCGACCGCGCGGGGTTGCATGCCGCCCTGGCCCAGGCCGGATTGCGGACCGCGCCCGACGACAATTGGGCCGACCTGTTCAGCCGGGTGATGGTCGAAAAAATCGAGCCGGCGCTGGGGCAGGGGCGCGCCACAATTCTCTTCGGGTATCCAATCTCGGAGGCGGCATTGGCCCGGCCGAGCGCCGACGATCCGCGCACCGCCGAGCGCTTCGAGCTCTACTGCTGCGGCGTCGAACTCGCCAACGCCTTTGGCGAGTTGACCGACCCGGCCGAGCAGCGCCGGCGTTTTGCCGCCGAAATGGACGAAAAGCAGCGTGTCTATGGCGAACGCTACCCGATCGACGAGGATTTCCTCGCCGCGCTCGCCATCATGCCGCAGGCGAGCGGCGCGGCGCTCGGCTTTGACCGGCTGGTGATGCTCGCCACCGGCGCGCTCAGGATCGACGACGTGATCTGGACGCCGGTGGCCGCTCCCTGAGGGATTGTCGATCTCGGCTCGCCGCTCATTCGCCCAGCGCCTGCGGCCCTGTTTGGGCGCTTGATGCACCCGGGTTGCGCCTTCTCCCATTGCAGAAGCTGCACCGGGACAATAGATGGTGCAGCAGCGGCTGCCCTTCAGCCAGCCGCAAATAGCAGGATTATGCGCATGACCGATACGCTCGACGCAGCGAAACTGACCGACCGCGTCGCGGCCCTGGTCGAGGCTGCCAAACGGGCCGGCGCCGATGCCGCCGATGCGGTTGCGGTGCGCGGCCGTTCGACCGGCGTCTCGGTGCGGCTCGGCAAGGTCGAAGGCACAGAAGCGTCCGAGAGCGAAGACGTCTCGCTGCGTGTCTTCGTCGGCAAGCGGGTAGCGAGCGTTTCGGCAACGGCGGCATCCGACCCCAAGATGCTGGCCGAGCGCGCCGTCGCCATGGCCAAGGTGTCGCCCGAAGATCCCTATCAGGGCCTCGCTGACCCGGCCTTGCTGGTCAAGAAGCCGCGCGACCTCGATCTGTTCGACGCTACTCAGGTGTCGGCGGACCAGCTGAAGGAGGCAGCGCTTGCCGCCGAAGCGGCGGCGCTTGCCGTCAAGGGCGTCACCAATTCGGCCGGCAGCGGCGCCAGTGCCGGGCTCGGCGGCCTGGTGCTCGCCACCTCGCACGGCTTCGTCGGCCATTACGTCGCCTCGCGTTTTTCGCGCTCGACCAGCGTGATCGCCGGCGAGGGCACCGGCATGGAGCGCGACTACGAATTCTCCTCGCGCCAGCATTTTTCCGATCTCGACGCGCCGGAAGACATCGGCCGCAAGGCCGGTGAGCGCGCTGTCCGCCGCATTGGCGCGCGCAAGGCTGCGACCGGGCCGGTCGACGTGGTGTTCGATCCGCGCGTCGCGCGCGGCATTGCCGGCCATCTCGCCGGTGCCATCAATGGCGCCGCGGTGGCCCGCAAGACCAGCTTTCTGCGTGACATGATGGGCAAGAAGGTGGCTTCGGCCGCAATCACCGTCACCGACGAGCCGCTCCGGCGCCGCGGACAGGCCTCGCGCCCGTTCGACGGCGAAGGCGTCGAGGGCGAGAAACTGTTCATGGTCGACAGGGGCGTGCTCAACCACTGGTTCCTGTCGACCTCGGCGGCTCGGGAACTCGGACTCGTCACCAATGGGCGCGGCTCGCGCAGCGGCTCGTCGGTCTCGCCATCGTCGACAAATCTCGCGATCGAGCCCGGGGAAAATACGCCGGAAGAGCTGATCAAGTCGCTCAAGACCGGCTTCTACGTCACCGAAGTGTTCGGCCAGGGCGTCGACATGGTGACGGGCGAATATAGCCGCGGCGCGTCCGGCTTCTGGATCGAAAACGGCGAGCTGGCCTATCCCGTCGCCGAGGTGACCATCGCCTCCAATTTGAAGACGATGTTCCTCAACATGGTTCCGGCGAGTGATCTCGACCGCAATTTCGGCACCGCCGCGCCCACGCTTTTGATCGAAGGAATGACCCTTGCCGGAGCTTGACCCGGCCGTCTCGGCCGGCGCTACTGAAGACCTGCAGCTGTTGCGCGACGCCGCCCGCGAGGCGGGGCTCATTGCCATGCAGTATTTCAACAATAATCCGCAAGTGTGGATGAAGGGCGGCACCTCGCCGGTCAGCGAAGCCGATCACGCCGCCGACAAATATCTGCGCGAGACCTTGCTGGCGGCCCGGCCTGACTATGGCTGGCTATCGGAGGAAACCGTAGACGACCCGGTAAGGCTTGTCGCGCGCCGCACCTTCGTCGTCGATCCGATCGACGGCACGCGCGGCTTCCTCGAGGGCCTGCCCACATGGTGCGTCAGCGTCGCTGTGGTCGAGAACGGCCGCACGCTTGCCGGCGTGCTCGACTGCCCGGCGAAGGGCGAAATCTATTGGGCGCTGCCGGGCGAGGGCGCATTCCTGAACGGCAAGCGCATCAGCGTGCGTCCGCCGTCGGAAACGGCCGAAATCGCCGGACCGAAGCCGATGATCGACCTGCTGCCGGCGAAATGGCACAAGCGGCTGAAGCGCGTGCCCTATATTCCTTCGCTCGCCTACCGGTTGGCGATGATCGCCGGCGGCCAGCTCGATGCCACCTTCGTCAAGGCCAATGCGCATGACTGGGACATCGCCGCGGCCGATCTCATCCTGCGCGAGGCAGGCGGCGCCTTGCTCGATCGGCACGGCCGCGCGCCGCTCTATGCCGGCGAAGTGATCCGTCACGGACCGCTCGCCGCCGGCAGCGGCGAACTCCTCGCCGTGCTCGCCGGCGTCATCGCCGGGCTGGACAATTGACCACTATCAATAGTTCCAAAGTCGGCGGCTTTGGTCTAGACCTGTCCCAAACTCACGATATGTGAAGGATCGACATGGCCGCTGAAGACGGAAAGAAACAGCTTTTGCACTTGGTGTTCGGCGGCGAACTCAAGAAGCTGGGCGGCACCGAATTCCGCGATCTCGACGCGCTGGACATCGTCGGCATCTATCCGGACTACCAATCGGCACACGCCGTCTGGAAGGCCAAGGCACAAGCCAGCGTCGACAATGCCCATATGCGCTATTTCGTCGTTCACCTGCACCGTCTGCTCGACCCCGAAAACAAGGCTGTCGGTTGACATCGATGAACCATGAAGCGGTCAAGCGATCAGCCCCGCGGCCGGCGGTCAGACGTCGCAAGCCGAAGACGTTCTGGCGCAAGATCCGCGAACCGCTGGCGCAGTCGCGATTCGTCAAGAACGCGCTTGCCGCGCTGTTTGCGTATTTCGTCCGCCTTGTCCGCGTGACCAACCGCCTGGTCGAAGGATCGGCGAAGTTTTCCGGCGGCGCCTATGCGCAGCTCGAGCCTGGCATCATCGCGCTCTGGCACGGCCAGCACCTGCTGACCCCGGCCTACTATCCCAAGGGACGGCCGCTGGTCGCCATGGTGTCGCGCAGCGCCGATGCCGAGCTCAACGCGCTGATGGTCGAGAAATTCGGCATCGAGGCGGTGCGCGGCTCTGGCGGGCGCGAAAGCGCAAGGCATCTCGACAAGGGCGGGGCCAAGGCGCTCATCGCCCTCAAAAAGTCGCTCGCCACCGGCAAGAATGTCGCCATGATTGCTGATATTCCCCACGGCACGCCGCGCGATGCGGGGCTCGGTGTCGTCCTCCTGGCGCGGCTGTCCGGCCGGCCGATCCTGCCTGCCGCGATAGCCACCAGCCGCCGCAAGGTGATCGAGGGCAGCTGGGACAAGACGACGATCAACTTGCCCTTCGGCCGCTCCTCGATCGTCGTCGGCACGCCCGTCTTCGTGCCGGCCAACGCCGACGCCGCGGAAATGGAACGCAAGCGCCAGGAGGTCACGGCCTCGCTCAATGCCGCGACCGCCGAGGCCTATCGCCTTGTGGACGGTTCGAAATGAGTATGCGCTGGGCGCGCGCCTTCCTGACGGCATACCGCTTCGCCGGGGCCGCTGCCTACCCGCTGGTCGGAACTTACGTCGCCTGGCGCACGTCCAGAGGCAAGGAGGACCGCATTCGCCGGCGCGAGCGCTACGGCGTCGCCGGACGCGAGCGGCCCGAGGGCCCGGTGATCTGGATCCATGCAGCCAGCGTCGGCGAGACCATCGCCGTCGTGCCGCTGGTCGAGAGCATTCTCGATTACGGCGTCAACATCGTGCTGACGACAGGCACCGTCACCTCGGCGCAGGTCGCCGAAGAACGGCTGGGCGACCGCATCATCCACCAATATGTGCCGCTCGACCTCAAGCCGGCGGTCAGCCGCTTCCTCGACCATTGGCAACCGGACCTGGCGATCATCGCCGAATCGGAGATCTGGCCGATGACCATCCTGGAACTCGGCGCCCGCCGCGTGCCGCAGGTTCTGGTCAACGGCAGGCTGTCCGACCGCTCCTTCAAGTCCTGGAAGAAGCGCGCCAACATTGCCGAAGCATTGTTCGAAAATCTCGCCCATGTCGTCGCCCAGTCCGATCTCGATGGCGAGCGCTTCCTTTCGCTCGGCGCCCGGCCGGTCACCGTATCCGGCAATCTCAAGGTCGACACCGCGCCGCCGCCGGCCGACGAGCGGGCACTGGCGGCGCTGAAACGCCAGATCGGCGGTCGCCCGACCTGGGCGGCGACCTCGACCCATGACGGCGAAGAGGCGGTTGCCGCCGAAGTTCACGCCATGCTGCACAAGCGCCACCACGGGCTTCTGACCATCATCGTGCCGCGCCATCCCGATCGCGCCGGGCAGCTGGCCGCCCAGATTTCCGGCATGGGCCTGAAGCTGGCGCAGCGCAGCAAGGGCGACAGGATCACCGCCGATACCGATATTCTCCTCGGCGACACGATCGGCGAGATGGGGCTTTATCTGAGGCTGACGGAAATCGCCTTTGTCGGCCGTTCGCTGACTTCCGAGGGCGGCCAGAACCCGCTGGAACCGGCCATGCTGGAGACGGCGGTGCTTGCCGGCCGCAACGTCCAGAATTTTCGCGAGGCTTATCAGCGCCTGCTCGACAGTGGCGGCGCCAAGCTGGTGCGCGACCGCGATATGCTGGCCGGCGCCGTCAATTTCCTTTTGACCAACGAGGCGGCCCGCCATGAGATGATGGCGGCGGGTGCGGCGACCGTCGACGAGATGCGCGGTGCGCTGGCACATACGCTCAGGTCGCTCGAGCCCTATATCCAGCCGCTGGTCGTCAAGTCGCGCCTGAAGGGCGCGAATGGGCGCTGACGTGACCTCGGAAGCGCCACCCTTCTGGTGGGAAGAGCCGGACTGGCGGGTCACGGCGCTGTCGCCGCTTTCCGCCGTCTACGCGCTTGTCGCCGGTCGCCGCATGCGGCACGCGCCGCGCGAAAAAGTCGAGGCGCCGGTGCTCTGCGTCGGCAACTTCACCGTCGGCGGTACCGGCAAGACGCCGGTGGCGATCGCGCTGGCCGAGCAGGCCCGGCGTATGCAGCTCAATCCGGGTTTCCTGTCGCGCGGCCATGGTGGCTCCTTCGCGCAGCCGCATATCGTCGATCCGCACCACGATGCCGCCAAGCACGTCGGCGACGAGCCGCTGCTTCTGGCCGAGCACGCGCCGGTCGCGGTGACGCCGAACCGGGCCGCCGGCGCCAGGCTTCTGCTGGAGAAGCTCGGCTGCGATTTCCTGATCATGGATGACGGTTTTCAGAGCGCGCGCATCCACATCGACTATGCGCTGGTCGTCGTCGACGCGCGCCATGGCATCGGCAATGGCCGCGTCATCCCCGGCGGGCCGCTGCGGGCAAAGATCGTCGACCAACTGGTCTTCACCAGCGCCTTGCTGAAGATGGGCGAGGGCACCGCAGCCGACACGGTCGTGCGCCAGGCAGCGCGCGCCGGCAGGCCGATCTTCGAGGCGCACACTGCCCCGAGCAGCAAGGTGACGCTGGCTGGCAGGCGGTTCCTGGCGTTCGCCGGCATCGGCCATCCCGACAAGTTTTTCGACACCGTGAGCGAGGCCGGAGGCGAGCTTGCGCTGACCAGACCGTTCCCTGACCATCATTTCTACAGTGCGGACGAGCTTGCCGAATTGGCGGCGACAGCACGTAAAGCCGGGCTTGGCCTCATTACCACCGCCAAGGACGCTGCTCGCCTGCGTCACGGCGCAGCACCGCCGGAATTCCTCAACGGGCTCGATGTGCTGGAGATCGACACCGTCTTCGAGCTCGACCATGTGCCGCAACGCATCATCGACGAGACGCTGGATGCCTGGCGGCAGCGCCGGCTTAAAGGCTGACCAGCAGCTTGAGACCGAGGCGATGGGGAATTTGCAGCTTTCCGCCGGTTGAGCGTTATTTTGTTCTTGCTTTGTGCCGGCAGCTATGCTACTAATTTGCGTATGGTGATGATTCACCGGTGACCCGCCCTCGAGGCGGGTTTTTATTTCCGGATAACCTAAGGTTTTGGTGTTGCCGGCCTGACGCCGAGGCAGGGGCGGGAGCGAAGCGTCGCAACGGGGCGGCTTCCATTTGCGCTGGACTAGCGTCGGCGGCGCAGTTCCGGATGCGCTTCGATTTCGCGGCGCAGCGAGGCGGCGGCATTCACATAGGGTTCCTGCCTGGCGACACTCCAGTATTTGAGCTCGTCGAGCGGGATGCTCTCGCCGGTCACCGCGCAGCGCACGAAGGCGCCGGGGCTGGTCACCTGGAAGTCGCCGTCGAGATAGCGGATGCGGGCTTCCTTGCCGCCGGGGCCTTCGAAACGGTTCATCATGGGGTGGTGCCGAAATTCATGACGATGTCATCGCCACAAATTGCGGCGAGGTCAAGCTGGAACGAGATGAAGCAGGGCAGCGAACTCGGGTTGACGCCTTTTCCCGGCGACGGATTGGCCGATCTGTTGCGAGCGCACGGATTGGATGGCACCTGGACAGAGGGCCGTGATACATGAGCCCGGGGTAATCACTTTAGGCTTGCGCTGCCCCTCATTGTCCTGCCGGACATTTCTCCCCGTGTAGTGACGGGGAGAAAGGACACCTGCACTGAAGCTTTCGCCAATCGCGAACGCTGCAGAAAAGGCGCCGAGGGTCGCGGCCAGCCCCTTCTCCCCGTCACTATACGGGGAGAAGGTGCCGGCAGGCGGATGAGGGGCAGCACCGACATCGGCAATAGGTCATTACAACACGGTCGGGCAGTTAAACCGCATCTTTGTTTTTGCTTGTGCCGACTAGGCGGGCTTTTAATTCTCAGCCTCGCTGCCATCCTTCAAGCCGGCAAAGTGGACGCCCGGCATCTCATTCCTCGGCGATGATAAACTCTTCGATCTTCTCCGCTGGCAGCCCGGCCTGGACGGCGATGCGCCGGGCGAGTTCGGCGGCGGCTGCGCGCGGGCGCCCCAGCGGCCGGTCGAGCCAGTATGATATCGGGCTCAGCGCACGGCGTTCGTCTACGGCGACGATGCGGCCCGATTTCAATTGGTCCACCGTCAACGGCGGACGCGCCAGCGCAATGCCGAGCCCATGCGCGGCGGCGTCGAGCACGAGGTTGTAATCTTCGAAACGCCGGTCGTGCGGCCGCGGCCGATAGTCCATCTCCTGCGCCGCAAACCAGGCGCGCCAGGCCGAAGCGTCGGAATCATTGATCACCGGATAGTTGAGCAGCCGGGCGGGGTCTCCGCGGCCGATCTCCCTGGCCAATTCCGGCGAGGCGACCGGGAACACATATTCTTCGAAAAGCTGCACCGAGATCCGGCCCGGAATGTGGCCGCGCCCGCAGCGGATCGACAGGTCGATGCCTTCGTCGGCAAGATCGCCCTGGCGGATGTCGACGTCGAGCACGATGCGCAGCTTGGACGGGTGGTTCTCCAGCGCCGCCATGCGCGGCATCAGCCACAGCCCGCTGACCGAGGGGATCGAGGTCAGCCGCACCACCGCCGTACCGCGCGGCTCGACCCAGCGGTCCGCATTGCTGGCGATCAGGGCAAAGGCTTCCGTGGTGCGCAGATGCAGGCGGTTGCCTTCGACGGTCAGCGAGACGCCGCGCGCGCCGCGATCGAAGACTTTGAGGCCGAGCCAGTTCTCGAGCTTGGCGATCTGCCGGCTGACGGCGCCATGGGTGATGTTGAGCTTCTCGGCCGCCGCCGAAAAGCTGCCGGTGCGTGCCGCGGCGTCGAAGGCGCGCAGCGTTTCAAGCGGCAGCATCGGGTCTAAGCTGTGATCCATAGTCACAGGTGATCCTCGATTTGTTCGTTTGTCAACCGGCCCGCAATAGCGTTTCTCTACTTCATGGCATTGGATCGCGAGGACACCCAGATGAGCGCTTACACCGGCACGTTGAATACGACACAGCGCATGGATGCCACGGCGGCCGTCGCGGTGGCGCTGACGGTGGTCGGCTGGGCCTCGGCCTTTCCGGCGATCCGCGCCGGCCTTGCCGCCTTCGGGCCGCTGGAACTTGGCGCGCTGCGCTTTGCCATAGCCGCGGTTCCGGCGGCGATCTTCCTCGCGGTCAAGCGGCCGGCTCTGCCCAGGCTCGATGAACTCTGGCGCTTTGCCTTCGGTGGTGCCGTTTTCGTCGCGCTCTACACGGTGATGCTCAATTTCGGCGAGCTGACCGTTTCGGCCGGTGCGGCCGGCTTCATCATCAATGTCAGCCCGATCTTCACCGCCATCATGGCCATGGCGCTGCTCGGCGAACGCTTCTCGGGCCTGGCCTGGGCCGGCACGTTCCTGTCCTTCGCCGGCATCGGCATCATCGCCATAGGCGAGGGGCAAGGGCTGCATTTCAACAATGGTGCGCTGCTTGTCCTCGGCTCGGCGCTGTGCTCGGCCGTCAACACCATTGTCCAGAAGCCGCTGTTTGCCCGCCACCACCCGCTGACCATCTCGGCCTCCAACATGGTGCTTGGCGCGCTCTGCCTGTCGCCGTTCCTGCCGAGCGGCCTAGCGCAGGCGGCGGTTGCCGATACCGCCGGGCTCGGCGCCGTCATCTTTCTCGGCATTGTGCCCAGCCTGATCGCCTATGCCGCCTGGGCAACAGCACTTTCCCGGCTGCCCGCCGCGCGTGCTTCCAATTTCCTCTATTTGGTTTCGCCGGTGGCGACGCTGATCGGCTTCTTCTGGCTGGGCGAAGTGCCGACGCTGCTCGGCATAATCGGCGGCGCACTGGCGCTGGGCGGCGTCATCGTGGTGAATTTGAAGAGATGAATCAGAGGGTTGGGGCTGTCTCTTGACTCGAAAAGAGCCGCTATTAAGCGGCTCTTTTCGTACCGCCACCCCGCTGCTTCGCAGCGACCCTCCCCACAAGGGGGAGGGTAAGCTCCTCGCGAGGCGTCGGCGGCTAGGCTCCCTACCTCCCCCTGTGGGGAGGTTGGACCGAAGGTCCGGGTCGGGGCTGCGCCCTGCGAGTTGCTTATCGCCGCCCAAACAGCCGCTCGATATCGGCAAGCTTCAGCTCGATGTAGGTCGGGCGGCCGTGGTTGCAGGTGCCGGAGCCCGGCGTCGCCTCCATCTGCCGCAGCAGCGCGTTCATCTCTTCCGGTTTGAGCAGCCGGCCGGAGCGCACCGAGCCGTGGCAGGCCATGGTCGCGGCTATTCTGTCCAGCCGCTCCTTCAGCGTGTCGATCGTGTCATTGTCGGCGATCTCGTCGGCGAGGTCGCGAACCAGCTGCTGGACGTTGGTCTCGCCGAGCATCGACGGCGTCTCGCGCACCGCGACGGCACCGGGGCCGAAGCGCTCGATGCCGAGGCCGAAGCGGGCCAGCGTCTCGGAGTGCATGGCAAGCCGTTCGGCGTCTTCCTCCGGCAGATCGACAATCTCGGGCAGCAGCAACATCTGCGACGGCACCGCGCGTGAGTGGAGGGCGTTCTTCAAGGCCTCGTAGACCAGCCGCTCATGCGCCGCGTGCTGGTCGACGATGACAAGCGAATCCCTGGTCTGGGCAACGATGTAGTTCTCATGCACTTGCGCGCGCGCGGCGCCCAGCGCCGTGCCGAGCAGCGTCTCCGCCGCTTCGTTTTGCCCGGCGCGCGCGTCGGCGCTGTGCAGCGGCCCGGCGTCGAAGGCCGCCTGCTCGTCCTCGCCGAAGCCGCCGCCCATATCGAGCGGCCGCTGTGGCGAGCGGCCAGGATCGAACCCGGCAAAGCCTGAGGCCCGGTAAGCGGCCTCGTAGCTGCGGTGACCGTTGGCCGGGCCGCCATGCGCATAGGATGCCGCGCCTGGCCGGAACGCCGCCATCATGCCGGCGGCCCCGGTGGTGGCGGGGCGGATGCCAGCATTGGCCAGCGCTTCGCGGATGGCGCCGACGATCAGCCCGCGCACCAGCCCCGGATCGCGGAAGCGCACGTCTGCCTTGGCCGGGTGGACGTTGACGTCGACGATCGCCGGGTCGAGCGTCAAGAACAGCACGGTGACGGCATGGCGGTCGCGCGGCAGCACGTCAGCGAAGGCGCCGCGGATGGCGCCGGCGATCAATTTGTCACGCACCGGGCGACCGTTGACATAGGCGTATTGCTGCAGCGCGTTGGCGCGGGTGAAGGAGGGGACCGAGACATGGCCGGCGAGATGCACGCCGTCCCGCACCGCGTCGATGGCGATCGCATTGTCGGGAAAGTCGGCGCCCATCACCTGCGCCACCCGGCGCAGCCGGCCTTCCGGGCTGTCGTCGGTCGCCGGCAGTTCCAGCGTCGAGCGGTCCGGGCCGGCCAGGGTGAAGCGCACGGCGGGGAAGGCGATGGCGATGCGCTTGACCACGTCGCCGATGGCCGAGCTTTCGGCGCGCTCGCCCTTCATGAATTTGAGCCTGGCGGGTGTGGCGAAGAACAGGTCGCGCACCTCGACCGTGGTGCCGCGATTGGCCGCCGCCGGCCTGACGGGGGAGACGCGGCCGCCGTCGATACCGATCTCGGCGGCGTTTTCACTGGACGCGGTGCGCGAGCGGATCGACAACCGCGCCACCGAGCCGATCGACGGCAAAGCTTCGCCGCGAAAGCCGAGTGAGCGGATGTCGTGGATGTCGTCGGCTAGCTTGGAGGTGCAATGGCGTGCAATCGCCAGCGCCAGTTCCTTTTCCGGAATGCCCGAGCCGTCGTCGCTGACGCGGATCAGGTTCAGCCCGCCGCCGGCGGTGACGATCTCGACACGGCTTGCGCCGGCGTCAAGCGCGTTCTCGACCAGTTCCTTGACCACGCTTGCCGGACGCTCGATGACTTCGCCGGCGGCGATCTGGTTGATCATCGTTTCGGAAAGCTGGCGGATGGGCATGGCAGCACTATAGGCGGATTCGTGGACGATGCGGGAGGGCGCAATTGAGGAAATCCACGCAGCCGACCGCGACCGTGCCTTCAACTCATGAGCTTGGGCAGCGCTGCCGCCAGTGCATCGACGGCAAGGCGGACTTTCATCGGCAGATGAGGCGTCTGCAACCAAAGGGCATGAACGTCGTAGAGAAACCGGGATTGTTCCGGCAACAGCGGAACAAGTGCGCCCGCCTGAATGCGCTGGCGAACAAGCCAATATGGCAGCCAGGCGAGCCCCATGCCGGCCGCCGCCGCATCGGCGATGGCATCGAGGTCGTCGAGCCGCAATCTGCTGACGGGCCTGACCTCAATCGCGGGGTGGCCATCGCGCGGAAACAGCCATGGCTGAACGGCACGCCCTGAACGGCGGTAGATGATCGCATGATGCCTGCCGAGGTCATCTATCGCCTGCGGCTGGCCGTGCCGGTCGAGATAGGACGGCGACGCGCAGACGACCATGTGCTGGCGCGCGATGCGGCGCGCGATCACCCCGGTCTGGTCCTCCAGATCGCCGGTTCGGATGGCAAGGTCGCAGCCGTCCTCTGCGAGGTCGGCGAGGGCATCGCTGAACGACAGGTCCAGTTCCAGCGCCGGATAGTGCTGCGCAAGCCCGAACAGGACTGGGGCAACGCAGCGCCGGCCGAAATGCACCGGCATGAGCACGCGCAGCTTTCCGCGCGGTTCGGCAAGCTGGTCGGCGGCGAGTGCATCCGCGGCCTCCGCTTCGGCAAGCACCAGCCGGCAGCGTTCATAATAGGCGCGCCCGAAATCGGTCAGGCTTTGGCGGCGCGTAGTCCGGTTGATGAGGCGCACGCCCAGGCGCTCCTCGAGAAACCGGACATGCTTGCCGACCATCGGCCCGGACAGATCGAGAGCCGCGGCCGCGGCCGCGAACGAGCCCAGGTCGACGGCTTTGACGAACACGGCCATGCTCGTAAGGCGATCCATATTCAAAACCTACAGTTTCTACTGCTCTACTCGAGCAGCTATTTATCCGCCTGACCGCGGCTGGCATAGCACATTCAATTCAAATCTTTTGGAGTTGTGACCGATGGCACGTGTTGTTCGCTTTCATGAGCTCGGTGGTCCCGAGGTTCTGCGCATCGAGAATGTCGATATTCCTGCGCCCGCGCGGGGCGAGGTCCAGATCCTCGTCAAGGCGTTGGGTCTCAACCGGGCCGAGGCGCTGCTGCGTTCGGGGACCTACATCCAGACCGCGCCGTTGCCTTCCGGTCTTGGGCTCGAGGCGGCGGGTATCGTCGAGATGGTCGGCGAAGGCGTGGACGGGTTTGCGCCGGGCGATGCCGTCAGCATCGTGCCGCCATTGTCGATGGTCCGCTGGCCTGCCTATGGTGAGATTGCCACATATCCCGCCGAGCTCGTCGTCAGGCATCCACCATCACTGAGCTGGGAAGAGGCCGCCGCAGCATGGATGCAATATCTCACGGCCTACGGTGCGCTGATCGACATTGCCCAACTTGGCAGGCAGGACTTTGTCGTCATCACTGCGGCATCGAGCAGCGTCGGACTTGCGGCGATCCAGATCGCCAACATGATTGGCGCGACCCCGATCGCGGTCACACGGACATCTGCCAAGAAGCGGGCTCTGCTTGAGTTCGGCGCGACCCACGTCATCGCCTCGGCAGAGGAGGATCTGGAAGCCAGGCTGAAGGAAATCGCCGGCCCGGACGGCGTGCGCGTGGTGTTCGATGCCGTCGGCGGGCCGATCTTCGAGCCTCTGACCGCAGCGATGGCACCGGGTGGCATTCTCATCGAATATGGCGGCTTGAGCCCTGACCCGACACCCTTTCCGCTATCTGCAGTGCTGGCCAAGACGCTGACGCTGCGCGGTTATCTCGTCCATGAGATCGTGCGCGATCCGGTCCGGCTGCAGGCCGCCAAGGCGTTCATCCTTGACGGACTGAGCTCGGGCTCGCTGAAGCCGGCAATCGCCAGAACCTTTCCGTTCGACCGGATCGTCGAGGCGCACCGCTATCTCGAATCGAACGAACAGTTCGGCAAGATCGTCGTGACGGTTTGACCGGGCATTTATCGGCCTCACGCCTGCGCCGCCAGCCAGTCCCGCACCTTGCGGGCGTTGTCGCTGAGCTCGCGGTTCCTCGACCAGATGACATGAAAGCCCTTGCCGGTCGTCATCGTGTGGCCGGTGACGCGCACCAGCAGCCCTGATGCCAGCAGCCGCTCGGCGAGGTGACCCCAGCCGAGCGCGATGCCTTGCCCTTCCATGACCGCCTGGATCACCAGCGCATAGTCGTTGATACGCAAGCCACGTCCGGCATCGGCGATGTCGACCCCGGCCGAGGCGAACCACTCGTCCCAGCTCGCGGCCTCGCGAAACGGCTCTTCGAGATGGATGAGGCGGTGCGATTGAAGGTCCGCGACATGCTCCGGCAGCCCGAACCGTGCCACGTAGCTAACGCCGGCGACGGGGAATATCACTTCGTCTGCCAGCGGCAGCGAATGATAATCAGGCCATTCCCTGGGCTCGCCGCCGCGGACGCCGAGCGGGATGTCCTCGGCGATGATGTCGAGATCGCGGTCGGCGGTCTGGATGCGCAGGTCGATGCCCGGCAATTCGTCGCGAAACTGCTGCAGGCGCGGCATCATCCAGAACGAGGCGAAGGCCGTCGAGGCGGCGAGCGTCACATGAGCGCCGACGGCGATCTGGCGCAGATCCTCCGCCGACTTGCGGATGTGCGACAGGCCGAGCGAGACGTCAGCATGAAAGCGGTCGCCGGCTTCGGTCAGGCTGACTTGCCGGTGGCGGCGCTGGAAGAGTTTCGCGCCGAGCTGCTCTTCGAGCCCACGGATCGCATAGGAGACGGCAGCCTGCGTCATGCCGAGCTCGCGCCCGGCGGCGGTAAAGCTCGACAGCCGCCCGGCGGCCTCGAAGACGATCAGGCTGCCGGCCGACGGCAGCAGGTGGCGTAAGTTTCGCATAAGCTGAGCTTATACAAGAGATCAGGATTTTCCAGCGTCACAGCTGCATTTTGTCTGGCTAGATTGGTCACCAACAGGAATATGGAGCCTCTATGAACGCACCGGCCGTTGAAGTGAGCGAACACACCAACCGCCGCAGCGGCGGCCGCCTGGGGCGCAAGGCGCTGCGGGGCGCTCCCGTGGCGTCATTTCCGACCCTGGTTCGCAAGATTCCGGTGTATCAGATGGTCCCGGACGAGGCGGTGGAGCTGATCCACCAGGAGTCGCTCTCCATCCTCGAAGAGGTGGGATGCGAGTTCCGCGACGACGAGGCTATCGCAATGTGGAAGGCGGCGGGCGCCGATGTCTCGGAGACAAGGGTCCGCATAGACCGCGCCCTGCTGATGGACCTCGTATCGAAGGTCCCGTCAGAGTTCACGCTCAATGCGAGGAATCCCCAGCGTTCCGTACGTGTGGGTGGAAACAACTCCATCTTCGTGCCGATGTACGGGGCGCCTTACGTGCGCGACCTCGACAACAACAGGCGCTACGGCACACTCGCCGACCTCAACAATTTCCACAAGCTCGCCTACATGGCGCCGGCGCTGCATTCGTCGAGCTCGATCATTTGCGAGCCGATGGAAATCGCGGTGCCGAAGCGTCACCTCCACATCATCCATTCGGCGCTGAAGCACTCCGACAAGCCGTTCATGGGCATCGTCACTTCCAAGGATCGGGCCGAAGACACGATGGCGATGGCAGGTATCGTGTTCGGCGAGGACTATGTCCGCGACAACCCGGTCCTGGTGGCGATCACCAACTGCAATTCGCCGCTGGTCTGGGATGCCACCATGCTGGACGCGATGAAAGTTTATGCGCGCCATAACCAGCCGCTGATTCTCGCCCCCTTCGCGTTGTGCGGCGCCTCGACTTCGGCCTCTGCTGTCGGAGCGGTCGCACAGGTCAATGCCGAAGCACTGGCGGGTGTCGCGTTCACACAGCTCCTGCGTCCGGGTTCGCCGCAGATCTACGGACAGTTCATGGTGACGGTCGACATGAAGACCGGCGCTCCCATGGGCGGCACGCCGGAGGCGGCCCAGATGATGTATCTCATGGGCGCGCTGGCGCGGAAGTATCGGCTGCCGTGGCGCACATCCGGTTTCCATGTCGGCTCGAAGCTGAACGACGCCCAGGCGGGCTACGAGGCGAACATGCTGATGCATGCCGCCATCCTTGCCGGCGCCAACTACATCTGGCACTCCGCGGGTTGGCTCGAGGCCGGCCTGACCTGCGGCTATTCGAAATTTGCGACCGACTGCGAGCAGCTTGTCGGCTGGTACAAATATGCTGGCGGGCTGCCGTTCGACGATTTCAAGGAGGCTATGGCGGCTATCCGCGAGGTCGGACCACAGGGCCATTTCCTCGGCACCCAGCACACGCTCGAACATTTCGAGTCCGCCTTCTTCATACCGAGCATCATGGACTTCAATTCGTTCGAACAGTGGAAGGCGGAAGGAGCAAAGGACCACGACACCCGCGGCCGCGAGAAAGCGCGCAACATGCTCGCCGACTATGAGGAGCCGAAGCTCGATGAGGGCGTCGCCGATGGTCTCATAGATTTGATTGCGCGGCGCGAGGAGAAACTGCCGGACAGCGTTAGTTGATAACGGGCGAAGACCCGATGCGAACCATAAGGGAGGAAAAAATGACACTCTTCAGAAGCAACGGCGATCGCATACCGAGCGCCATCGAAGCGATGGCCAGCGAGGCGCGTGCAGGTCGTGTCGACCGGCGCGAGTTTCTGGCGCTGGCAAGCGCTTTCGGCGCATCGACGGCCCTTGCCTACGGCATGATCGGCCTTGCCGTGCCGCAGCGGGCTTTGGCTGAAGAGCCGAAGAAAGGCGGAACGCTGCACGTTTCGATGTCGGTGAAGGCGCAAAAGGACCCGCGCACCTACGACTGGGTGGAACTGGCGAACATTTCGCGCTGCTGGCTGGAGCCGCTTGTCCGCTATACGCGCCAGTTCACTTTCGAGCCGGTTCTGCTCGAAAGCTGGGAGGTCAATGACGACGCCACCGAATACGTTCTGCATGTGCGCAAGGGCATAACCTGGAACAACGGCGATGCTTTCGGCGCCGATGACGTGGTCTACAACCTGACGCGCTGGTGCGAGAAGGCTGCCGCCGGCAACTCCATGGCCGCGCGCGTCGGTGCGCTGATCGATGCAAAGACCGGCAAGGCCAGGGAAGGGGCGATCACCAAGGTCGACGACAACACGGTGAAGCTGAAGCTGAACGAGCCGGACATCTCGCTGATCCCGAACTTCACCGACTATCCGGCGCTCGTGGTCCATCGCAACTTCGACGCCGACGGCGCCAATCCGATCGAGAAGCCGATTGGCACCGGGCCGTTCGAACTGGTGTCTTATGCTGTTGGCCAGAAAGCGGTCGTCAAGCGTCGTGAGACTGGCAAGTGGTGGGGCGGTGAAGCGCTTCTCGACGGCGTCGAATTCATCGACTACGGAACCGATTTCAACGCCTCGATAAATGCATTCGACTCCGGCGAAATCGATCTCAACTTCGAGACGCCGGCCGACTTTATAGACATTCTCGACAAGATGGGGCTGGTCAAATCTGAGGTCGCGACAGCGACCACGCTCGTCGCCCGGACCAACATCACGAACAAGCCCTATGACGACAAGCGGGTTCGCAACGCCCTCCAGATGGCCGTCGACAACAAAGCGGTGCTCGAACTTGGCTACGCCGGGCGAGGCACTGTTGGTGAAAACCACCACGTCAGCCCGATTCATCCGGAATACTACGCGCTGCCCAAGAAGACACGCGACGCCGCGGGGGCCAGGAAGCTTATGGCCGAGGCCGGGCAGGCCGACTTCGAGCATGAACTGATCACCGTCGAGGACGATTGGCAAAAGAACACCGGCGACGCTATTGCCGGCCAGTTGCGCGATGCCGGGATCAAGGTGAAGCGCACCGTGCTGCCGGGTTCGACCTTCTGGAACGACTGGACGAAATACCCCTATTCGATGACCATCTGGTACATGCGCCCGCTTGGCGTCCAGGTGCTGGCGCTCGGCTATCGCACCGGCGAGGCCTGGAACGAAACCGGCTACTCGAACCCTGATTTCGATGCCAAGCTCAAGCAGGCTCTCTCGCTGATCGACGTCGAGAAGCGCCGCGAGGTCATGAAGGATATCGAGCAGATCCTGCAGGATTCGGGCGTCATCATTCAGCCGTTTTGGCAGAAGCTGTTCAGCCACATGAACGAGAAGGTGAAGAACTACGGTGTCCACCAAACCTTCGAGATGGATCTCCAGAACGTCTGGCTGAACGCCTGAGTTGCCAGCAGAGGAGGCGTTGCAGGATTTCATGGACCGCAAGAAAGCCGACGGGCAAGATGCGTGGTACTGATAGCTTCCGTCAGTGAACAATCGGGGACACGCATGAAACTGCCACTTTTTGTTGCCGCGCTTTCGATGGCCTTGCCGGCGGCCGCGTTTGCCGGCCCGGCTGCCAACGCCGTGAAGTTCTTTTATGTCCCGTCGGTCAAATTCGAGGCCGATGCGCAATATCGCGACCGCTTCACCGCGCCGGTGACGAAACTGTTCGAACTGAACGACAACGCGGCAAAGAACCATCCGGATGAAGTTCCCTGCATCGACTTCGCCCCTGGTCTCGATGCGCAGGACTATGACGAGAAGACCGTGGCCAAGACGCTGACCTTGGGTGAAACGCTCAATGGCGACAGCGCCGAGGTGACGGCGACGTTCAACCTTTTCCCGGAAGGCGATGATTCCAAACGCGAAATGGTCTGGTCGTTGAAGAAGATCGACGGCCAGTGGAAGGTCGCCGACATTACCTCGAAGACCAGCGGCTGGACGCTGAGTGCGCTCGAATGCCTGGCCGGGCAGCCGCCGGAGTGATGCCGTGGCTTGCTGCCGTCCCTGGGTTCTGGCCACTGCGTGCATGCTGGCCGGATTGAGCAGCGCCGCCGCTCAGGGCCTGTTGGGCGCGCCGCCCGCAAACGCGCCGGCCGACAGTGCGGCACCTCCGCCGGCAATTTTGCCGCCGGCAGAAATCGCGCCGGCCGCACCCGTGCAGCCGGGCTCGCCGACGGCGGTGGTGAAGCCGTTCTACGAGCATGCCGGGCTCGAGGTCGATCCGGCTCAGCGGGGCCATTTCACCGACCCGGCAAAGTCGGTGCTGGACAAGAGCGACGCGCTGCGGAAGTCGGGGCAGGGCGAGTGCCTCGATCCCAACATGGCGCTCGACAATTCCGAATACGATAAGGCGGAGATCGACAAGAGCCTGAAGACCATTGAAGCGGTCAACGGCGACGAGGCCAAAGTCGTCGTCGCTTTTGTCGTCTCCGGTAACCCGCATCGGCTGGAATGGAAGTTCAAAAAGGTCGACGGCGACTGGAAAATATCGGACCTGCTCTCGGTGACCGGCGAATGGGCGCTAAGCCAATACCAGTGTGAATGATCAGCCGATGAGGTCGCTTCGAGGTGATCGTCAATGAGAGTTCGCCTTTTTCTCGCGATAGGCTTGGCTGGACTTTGCGTCTTAACCTGCCTGGTCATCTGGCACACCGGGACGATGCTGATTGCCCGCCAACCCCGGCAGAACTTGGCGGCGGTTGGCGACCTGCCCGTCGAGCGTGTCGTGCTCATTCAGGCCGACGCCCCCGAACTTGTCGGCTGGGTGGCCAACCGGCCTGGCAGTTGCGGCGCAATCGTGCTGTTGCACGGGCGCGGGGCCAACAGGCTCGCAATGGTTGGAAGGGCGAGACTGCTGTTCGAGGCGGGTTATTCTGTTGCCCTGTTCGATCTCTCGGGAAACGGCGAGAGCGGCGGCACCGTTCGAGGGTTTGGCTATACCGAAGGACAGGATGCTGCTCGCATTCTGGCCTTTGCAAGGCAACGCTTCCCCGGGAGGAAACTCGGCGCTCTCGGCTCATCGTTGGGCGCCGCATCCCTCGTCTTTGCTGCGCCGCAGGCGCCTGCCGATGCCTATGTGTTGGAGCAGCTCTACGCAACCTTGCGGGAGACCACGGCTGGGCGCATGCCCTTCCACGTCTTGCGCGACCTTCAAGCGGATATCTTGTTGGCGCAAATGCCGCTTCGTCTCGGGTTCAGCGCCGACGATGTCAGGCCGGTCGATCGCCTCGGCAAGATCGGCAAGCCATTGATGCTGCTTGCCGGCAGCATCGATCCTTTCATCGATCGCGGACAGGTACTGGCCTTGCAAAACGCCGCCGCTGGCTCGGAGCTGGTCTGGTTCGAGGGTGCCCGCCATGTCGATCTGCTGCGATACGACCGGCCGCGCTATCGTGATGCGGTCCTTCCGTTCTTTACAACAAACCTCTGCCGGACCGGTGCCGACCATGTCTGACGGCCATTCAGCCCGTTTAACCGCGCCCGCGATAGGGGGCGACGCCGGTGTCGGGCAGCCACACACCTTCCGGCGGTGCGCCGGTTTGCCAGAACACGTCGATCGGAATGCCGCCGCGCGGATACCAGTAGCCGCCAATGCGCAACCACAATGGCTTGGTCGCGGCGATGATGCGGCGGCCGATCATGACGGTGCATTCTTCGTGGAAGGCGCCATGGTTGCGAAACGAGGTCATAAACAGCTTGAGCGACTTCGATTCCACCAGCAGCGTATCGGGTGCGTAGTCGATGACGATATGGGCGAAGTCCGGCTGGCCGGTGACCGGGCAGAGCGAAGTGAATTCCGGGCAGGTGAAGCGAACGATGGCGGGCGGGCCATCGCCGCGCGAAAACGGCACGGTTTCCAGGACTGCCGCTTCGGGGCTCTGTGGCGCCTCGACGTTGGTGCCGAGCTGGGTGAGGTTTTTCGTATCGGTCATGAGCAGGTTCCTTGCTGCATGCCACCCAAAACTGCGCAGCGATTTTGGGATAGCGACATGCGTAAAAACAAAAATTTGCCGCTTATTAGCACAATTTGAAACAGCAGGAAGACGATGACTAGCAACGACCCGCTCCTCCAGCCCTATCAGCTCAAGCATCTGACGCTGAAGAATCGGGTGATGTCGACCAGCCATGAGCCAGCCTATTCCGAGGACGGCATGCCAAAGGAGCGGTACCGGCTCTACCATGCCGAAAAGGCCAAGGGCGGCATGGCGCTGACCATGACCGCCGGTTCGGCGATCGTCTCGCGCGACAGCCCGGCCGCTTTTGGCAATCTGCATGTCTATGACGACCGCATCGTGCCATGGCTCGCCGAGCTTACGGATGCCTGCCACGAGCACGATTGCAAGGTGATGATACAGATCACCCATCTCGGCCGCCGCACCGGTTGGAACAAGGCCGACTGGCTGCCGGTGCTGTCGGCTTCGCCGGTGCGCGAACCGGCCCATCGCGCCTTTCCCAAGACTATCGAGGACTGGGATATCGAGCGCATCGTCGCCGACTATGCGGCGGCCGCGCAGCGCTGCCAGGCTGCCGGCCTCGACGGCATCGAATTCGAGGCCTACGGCCATCTGATGGACGGTTTCTGGTCGCCGGCCACCAACCAGCGCGACGACGATTTCGGCGGCTCGCTCGACAACCGGCTGCGCTTCACCGGAATGGTGCTCGACGCAGTGCGTGCCGCGGTCGGCGAAAAGTTCGTCGTCGGCATTCGCATGGTCGCCGACGAGGATTTCGAGAAAGGCCTGTCGAAACAGGAGGGCGTCGAAATCGCCAGGCGGCTGGCCGGCTCCGGCAAGGTCGATTTCCTCAACATCATCCGTGGCTCGATCGAGACCGACGCCGCTCTGACAAAAGTCATCCCGGTGACCGGCATGCGGTCGTCGCCGCATCTCGACTTCGCCGGGGAGGTGAGGGCGGCGACGAAATTCCCGACCTTCCATGCGGCGCGGATTTCCGACGTCGCCACCGCGCGTCACGCAATCGCCGCCGGCAAGCTCGACATGGTTGGCATGACGCGTGCCCACATTGCCGACCCGCACATCGTCAGGAAGGTGATGGAGGGCCGCGAGCACGAGATCCGCCCTTGCGTCGGCGCCACCTATTGCCTCGACCGCATCTATGAGGGCGGCGAGGCGCTGTGCATCCACAATGCGGCGACGGGCCGCGAGGCTGATATCCCGCATATCATCCCGAGAACCGAGGGTCCGAAGCGGAAGGTGGTGGTCGTCGGCGCCGGCGCCGGCGGGCTGGAGGCAGCGCGCGTCGCCGCCGAACGCGGGCACCAGGTGACGGTGCTGGAAGCATCGAGCCAGGCCGGCGGCCAGGTGCGGCTGGCAACGCAGAACCCGCGCCGCAAGGAATTGATCGGCATCATCGACTGGCGCCTGGCCGAACTCGACCGGCTTGGTGTCGAGATCCGCTACGATACCTGGGCGGAGAAGGACGACGTGCTGGCGCTGTCGCCGGACGTGGTGGTGATCGCCACCGGCGGCCTGCCGCAGAACCCGCCTCTGACGGCCGGCGACGATCTCGTCACCTCGAGCTGGGACATCATGGCCGGCAGCGTCAAGCCGGCCGAGAATGTACTGCTCTATGACGACAATGGCGGCCATCAGGGCATGGGTGCTGCCGAACTGATCGCCAACAGCGGCGCCAGGCTGGAGCTGGTTTCACCAGAGCGCTTCTTCGCCCCGGAAATGGGCGGCATGAACCATGTGCCCTACATGCGCGCCTTCCAGGAAAAGGGTGTCACGGTGACCATCAACACACGGCTGCGTTCGGTGCGGCGCGAGGGCAATCAGCTGATCGCCGAGCTCGCTTCCGACTTCGCCGATGGCTGGCGCGGCGAGCGGCGGGTCGACCAGGTGGTGGTCGAGCACGGCACGCTGCCGCTCGACGATCTCTATCTGGCGCTGAAGCCGCTGTCGAAGAACGCCGGCGCGGTCGACTACGAAAAGCTGGTCAATGGCGGCGACATCTTTCCGGTGCGCAATCCGCAGAGTGGCTTCGTGCTCTTCCGCATCGGCGATGCAGTCGCCTCGCGCAACATCCACGCCGCCATCTATGACGGCATCAGGTTCGGCTTGCGGATCTGAGAAATATTTTGGATTGATTGGTGGCGCGCAGCCGAACCTCCGTACGGAGAGCCACCATGGTACTTTGGTCCGGTCTGCGCGCCGCGCACGCCGCCGGCCATCGCCGGGCACCGTACGATCTTGCGATTGCGGCAGGACGCTCAAAACATCCTGGCGGTGGCCATGCAGAACACGGTGATGACCAGCAGTCCGCCGGCGATGCGCTCGCCTTTTGTCATCTTCGCGCGCAACTGGGTTTGCTTCGCGGCATCAGCGCCAGCCAGCTGCCTGCTGGCGGAACCCACCAGCGCGCCCTGAACCCCGGCGGCGATCAACGCCGTCAAGATGCCCAGCGCCAGGACTTTCTCCATGGAACCGAAAGAGCCGTTGTGGAAGAAATACCACAGCAGCAAACCCGTGAGGAAAACCACGCCGGCCGCGCCCATTTGCGGCCGGAAGAAACGTTCCGCCCTGATCTCCGGTTCGCGGGCAACCGCGATGGTGGTGCCGGCCCAGAACACACCCGCCATGACGTGAAGGCCGAGGACGATGATGTAGACATATTGCATGACCGCATTTCCTCTCTTGCCCACCGCTAACCATATTGATAGATATCAAATGATTAGATGTCAATGCATAAGCTCGAGCCGTTCCATAGGCTTTGCCCTTGTTCTAGTGTTGGACCATGACGCCGTTTGACCGCCCGCCGATCGGGATGAATCTCGCCCGCACCGCCAAGCTGGTCGCGCAGGCTTTCGACGCTACCTTGGTCGAGGCCGGCGGCACGCTGCCGGTCTGGGTCACTTTGCTGTCAGTCAAGTCGCGGGAGCTGGCCAACCAACGCGAGCTCGCCGGCATGATCGGCATCCGGGGCGCAACGCTGACCCACCACCTCAACGCCATGGAGACGCAAGGCCTGCTGATGCGGCGCCGCGATCCCGAGAACCGCCGGGTTCACCAGGTGGAGCTGACCCAAGCCGGAGAAGCGCTGTTCCTGAAATTGCGCACCGCCGCGTTAGCCTTCGACAAACGGCTGCGGAAGGGATTGTCCGACGACAGGTTGGCGGAATTTGCAGCGGTGCTGGCCGCGCTGCGGGCCAATGTCGAGAGCTAGAAATTTACGCTAGGAAAACGCCATGCGCGAAATTTCACTGAAGGATGCCAGGGCCACACTCTCGGCGCTGCTCGATCAGGTCATCACGGGAGAACCGGCCCTCATTACCCGGCGTGGCCGCAAGCAGGCGGTCATTCTGTCGTTCCAAGACTACGAAAAACTGGCGCGTATGCCCAGCTTTGGACAATTGCTGGCAGCATTTCCCGGCGATGAGGATGACCTTCCGCCTCGGCTCATCAGGTCGGTTCGCAAGGCCGGACCATGACGGATCTACGCCCGGCTGCCCTGCAGCACCGTCAGCCTGGCCTTCTTCGGTGTCCGCGCCGCCAACCATTCGCGCACGCTGTCCGGCGGCATCGGGAAAGCGATGGAATAGCCTTGCACCTGGTCGCAGCCGATCGCCATCAGCGAGTCGAGCTCGGCTTCGGTTTCAGCGCCCTCGGCAACGATCGAGATGCCGAGACCGCGGGCGAGTTCTGTGAGGGCACGCACGATCTTGGTGTTGCCGCTGTTCTCGTTGATGTTCTGGACGAAGCGGCGATCGATCTTCAGCCGGTCGATCTCGTTTGGATTGACATGGCTGAGCGATGCATAGCCGGTGCCAAAATCATCGAGCTCAAGATGGATGCCGGCGGCGCGGATGTGCCGCAGCTTTGCCGCGATACCGGTCTTCTCGTCGTCGAGAATGACGGATTCGACGATCTCCAGCGATAGTTTGTGCGCTGGCAGGCCAGCCCTTTCCACCGTATCGAACAGGAAGACTTCAAAATCTGCCTCGCGCAGCTCCGAACCGGACACGTTGACGGCGATCCGTCCGAAGGCGATGCCCGCGCGGTTCCATTCGGCTGCTTCGTCGATCGCCTTGGCAATGACGATCCGGCCAATCTCGGACATCAAGCCGCATTTTTCTGCGATTGGAATGAACTCGCCCGGCGCGATCATGCCGCGCTCGGCATGCCTCCAGCCAACCAAAGCCTCGATGCCACTGATGGCGCCGTCCGACAGCGAGACCTGCGGCTGAAAGTAGACTTCGAACGCCTTCTCCGAGATAGCGACCCTGACGTCGAGCTCGAGTTGCTTGCGATAATCGAGTTCGCGCCTCAGCTCATCGGAGAAGAACGACAAGCTGTCGCCGCCCTGCTTCTTGGCGGAATAGAGCGCCAGATCGGCATGGACGAGCAGGTCCTGCGCATTGTCGGCGTCGACGGGGTAGACCGCAATCCCGGCACTTACGCCCGGATGGATCGTCGTGCCTCGGAATATGACCGGCTCATTGAGTTTGGCCAGCATGCGCCTGGCGACGATATCGATGTTCTCGGTGCTGCCGGCGTCGTTGAGGACGACGACGAATTCATCGCCGCCGAGACGCACGTTGAGGTCCGACGTCCGGCAGGAATCGCGCACACGCTGCGCGGTCACCACCAGCACATAATCGCCGGCGGCATGGCCGAGCGCGTCGTTGATCTGCTTGAACCGGTCGAGATCGAACTGCACCACGGCAACCCGTTCACGCCTTCGCTGCGCGCCACTGATGAACGTATCGAAATGGTCGGTCAGGAAGGTACGGTTGTGCAGGCCGGTCAGCCCGTCATGCACGGCAATAAAGGCCATGGAATTGCGCGCATCGACCAGCTCGCGCGTCCGGCGCAGGATGGCGTTCGACATCGGCCGGAAAATGAAAAGTGCCACCAGCAGGATGACGCCGATGGTCGAGTAAAACAATGTGCGATGAAGATCGAGGAGCCTTTCGGAGCGCTGGTCCGCGTAGGCGCTGATCCGCTGGCCGAGTGCTGCGTAGCCCGACAATGTTGCGTTGGCAACGGAAGCGTCCAGGTTGACGCGCTCCTCTCCGCCCTTGTAGCCGCCGCTGCCGGTCGTGTTGAGCCGCGATTCGAATGAAGAGATCAGGCGCTCGCCGTTGGCGATGAGCCCGACCGAGAAATAGTCGAGATGGTACGGCTTGGCGAAAAGCACGCTCTCGATCGATTTCGGGTCGAACCTTGCCGGCGACACCGGATCGGCGGCGGTCCGCTCGAGCAGCAGATCGTAATTCTTCTCGAACTCCACCGTCGCTTGCTTGAGCGCGGTAACCAGGGCGCGCTGTTGATCGCGCTGAGCGCTGCCTGTCGCGCCGGCAAGGAAGACGATGCGCTGCGACAGGGCTTTTTGTGTGCTGACGATACCGAGCAGCGCCTGATTGTGCCGTTGGGTCGCCATCACCTGTTGCAGCAGGATGAAAGAGGCCATGACCATGGCGGCTATGATCAGCAGAGCCAGCCAGTAGCCGGATTTGATCAGGAGTATGAGCCTGCCCGAAACGGCGTGCACCGGCTGCTGCGACATTTTCTGAGGCGGCCTCTCGCCAACGAATTCTTGTGCGACAACCTTTGGCTTCAAAGTGTTAACAGGTTTGGGACGGCAGCAGGCCGGCGGCGGGGACCGTGGCGGGAAACCCGCAAAGTGGTTATTGCAATCTTTCGCGGTACCTCCGCATTTGAACATCGTGGCCTCTGCCGTGCCATTGCCGCCACCGAAGCGGTCGCTTTTGCGATGGATTTTTCGTCCGCGCGGCGCGACAGTCCTCATCGATCTCAACAGGGCCTGATCATGACCGAAGCATTCCTTTCCCACATCGACAGCGAGCTTGAAGGACTGAAATCGGCAGGCCTCTATAAATCCGAGCGGGTGATAACCTCGACCCAATCGGCCGAGATCGAGGTGGGCGGCGAGAAGGTGCTGAATTTCTGCGCCAATAATTATCTCGGCCTCGCCGACAGCGCCGAACTGCGGGAAGCGGCCAGGCAGGCGCTCGACCGCTACGGCTACGGCATGGCGTCGGTGCGCTTCATCTGCGGCACGCAGGAGGAACACAAGCAGCTCGAGGCGACCATTTCTGATTTCCTCGGCATGGAGGACACCATCCTCTACGGCTCCTGCTTCGACGCCAATGGCGGCCTGTTCGAGACGCTGCTCGGCGAGGAGGATGCGGTCATTTCCGATGCGCTGAACCACGCCTCGATCATCGATGGCGTGCGGCTGTCGAAGGCAAAGCGCTTCCGCTACGCCAACAACGACATGGCCGATCTCGAAGCGCGGTTGAAAGAGGCGCGCGACTGCCGGTTCCGGCTGATCGCCACCGATGGCGTGTTCTCGATGGATGGCATCATCGCCAATCTGAAGGGGGTCTGCGACCTCGCCGACAAATACGATGCGATGGTCATGGTCGACGACAGCCATGCAGTTGGTTTCGTCGGCAGGAATGGCCGTGGCTCGGCCGAACATTGCGGCGTCGAGGGCAGGGTGGACATCATCACCGGCACGCTCGGCAAGGCATTGGGTGGCGCGTCCGGCGGCTACACGTCGGGCAGGAAGCAGGTGGTCGACTGGCTGCGCCAGCGCTCGCGCCCCTATCTGTTCTCCAACACGCTGATGCCGGCGATCGCCGGCGCCTCGATCCGGGTGTTCGAACTGGTCCGCAATGGCGATGCGTTGCGTCAGCGCCTATATGCCAACGCAGCGCGGTTTCGCTCCGAGATGGGCAGGCTCGGCTTTACACTGGCCGGCGCCGACCATCCAATCATCCCGGTGATGCTGGGCGACGCGACGCTGGCGCAGGAGATGGCGGCGCGGATGCTGAGGCGCGGTATCTATGTCATCGGCTTCTCCTTCCCGGTGGTGCCGAAGGGCCAGGCGCGCATTCGCACGCAGATGTCGGCCGCCCATTCCAACGCCGACATCGATCGTGCGGTTGAGGCGTTCGCCGCAGTCGGTCGCGAACTCGGCGTGATTTCCTGAACGGCCGGGACCGAAAAGCGATTCCGGATCAAGAAATTCAAGCGACAAAGGTTCTGGGGACAAAAGAATGTCGAACATGATGAAGGCGCTGGTCAAGGCCAAGGCCGAGCCGGGCATCTGGATGGAAGAGGTGCCGGTGCCGGAGATCGGCCCCAACGACGTGCTCATCAAGGTCAGGAAGACCGCGATCTGCGGCACCGACGTGCACATCTACAATTGGGACCAGTGGGCGCAAAAGACCGTGCCGGTGCCGATGGTGACCGGCCACGAATTCGTCGGCACCGTCGCCGATTTCGGCGCGGCCGTCACCGAGTACAAGGTCGGCCAGCGTGTTTCGGGCGAAGGCCATATCGTCTGCGGCCATTGCCGCAACTGCCGGGCGGGCCGGGGGCATCTGTGCCGCAACACGCTTGGCGTCGGCGTCAACCGGCCGGGCGCCTTTGGCGAATACCTGGCGATCCCGCAGCACAATGTCGTGCCGATCCCCGACGACGTGCCGGACGAGATCGCGGCGATCTTCGATCCCCTGGGCAATGCGGTTCACACCGCATTGTCCTTTGATCTCGTCGGCGAGGATGTGCTGGTCACCGGCGCCGGACCGATCGGCATCATGGGCGCGCTCGTCGCGCAGTGCGTCGGGGCGCGAAAAGTTGTTATCACCGATATCAACCCGGTGCGCCTGGCACTGGCGAAAAAGCTCGGCGTCCAGCATGTCGTCGATGCCTCGAAGGAGAAGTTGCGCGATGTCATGCCGGCGCTCGGCATGACCGAGGGTTTCGACGTCGGCCTCGAAATGTCGGGCGCTGCGCCTGCCTTCCGCGACATGATCGACACCATGAATAATGGCGGCAAGATCGCCATTCTCGGCATCGCGCCGACCGGCTTCGAGATCGACTGGAACAAAGTGATCTTCAAGATGCTGCATCTGAAGGGCATCTACGGCCGCGAGATGTTCGAGACCTGGTACAAGATGATCGCGCTGGTGCAGGGTCCTCTCGATGTCAGTGGCCTGATCACCCACCGCATCGGCATCGACGACTACATCTCCGGCTTCGAGGCAATGAAGAGCGGCAATTCCGGCAAGGTGGTTATGGACTGGTGACGTCTTTATCTTTCCGACACCTGAACCCGGATTGGAATGCGGAGCCCAACGCTCCCGATACAGAGCTGACCGTTGAAGGTAAAACGATTCAGCTTACCTTTCTGCTGAACTCATGGGCCTATGACGCCCGCAAGGGAGAGACAGGAACCATTCGTTTCATCGGTTGCAGTCGTTGGCGATGGGACTCCACAAATGATCACGCCTGGTTTTCAGGTAAAGGCCTTTACAGCAGGCAGGCTCCCAAATGGGGCGAGTTCTACGAGGTGATCGGCGATAGCCGGCCAATCGGCGAAAACGATTGGGAAATTCTATCGCAAGATGGACCTAACTCGCGGCAGTTCCTGTTTTATTTTCGCGACGACACGATCGAAGTTGTTGCTGAAGACTGGTCGCTTACTCGACAAATGCCAAGCGCTGGCTAGCCCCTTCGTTCAAGACGATTGGCTTCGGCCCCAACCTCGGCTCGTCCCAAACGACCCTCCAGGGCGGCTAACGCTGCCTCAATTCCCGCGCGGTCACTATTCCTCAGTTTCGCCAGCAACTCCCGCTCGAACGCTTTCGCCAGCGGCACCATCTCGCGATAGGCGGCAACGCCAGCCTTGGTCAGTGTCAGATGCTCGATACGGCGGTCCTTTTCGTCCGGAGTCCGGACGAGCCAGCGGCGCCGTTCGAGCTCGGCTACCGCGCGCGAAACCTTGGTCTTGTGCATGGCCGATTGGTCGCCGAGCGCCGTCGCCGTCATCGTGCCGTGCTGTCCAAGTCCCGCAAGCGTGCGCCATTCGGGCCGGGTCAGGCCGTGGCGGTCCTTGTAGACCCTTGCGAATTCGCGACTTACGGCATCGGCAAGACGGTAGAGCCGATAAGGCAGGAAGGATTCGAGTTCGAGGATTTCCGGTTCCATTTTGGCCTTGACTGAGCAGGCTGGCGCCCCATGCCGAAATCACCATTGATGGTTACATTTTCAATGGTTACAAATGAAACCAGTTTGGTCAACTCGGAGCGTCCTTCAGACGCTCCGAGACTATGAATTCGGGAGGATTCCATGGCCTATTCCTACATGCCGGGTTTCGGCAACGACTTCGAGACCGAGACTTTGCCGGGCGCGCTGCCGCAAGGGCGAAACTCGCCGCAGCGGCCGGCCTACGGCCTCTACGCCGAGCAGCTTTCGGGCTCTCCTTTCACCGCGCCGCGCGGCACCAATGAGCGCTCCTGGCTTTATCGGATAAGGCCGAGCGTCAGGCACACCGGCCGCTTCAAAGCGGCGAATTATCCGCTTTGGAAAAGCGCGCCGAACGTCGGCGACCACCAGCTCGCGCTCGGCCAGTATCGCTGGAGCCCCGTGCCCATGCCGAAGGAACCGACGGACTTCATCGCCGGCATGCGCTCGATCACCACCGCCGGCGACGTGCTCGGCCAGACCGGCATGGCGGCACATGTCTATGTCGCCAACCGTTCGATGGCCGACGACCATTTCTTCAACGCCGACGGCGAGTTGCTGGTCGTGCCCCAGGTTGGAGCCTTGCGCTTCGTCACCGAGATGGGTGTTATCGAACTCAGGCCGGGCGAGATTGCCGTGCTGCCGCGTGGTCTGGTGTTCAAGGTCGAACTGGTGGATCCGCAAGTGCGCGGCTATGTCTGCGAGAATTACGGCGCCAAGCTGACGCTGCCGGATCGCGGCCCGATCGGCGCCAATTGCCTGGCCAATCCGCGCGATTTCAAGACGCCCTGCGCCTGGTTCGAGGACAAGGAGACACCGTGCCGGCTGATCGCGAAATGGTGTGGTCAGTTCCATGTCACCGAGATCGACCATTCGCCGCTGGATGTGGTGGCGTGGCACGGCAATTATTCGCCCTACAAATATGATCTTGCGACCTTTTCGCCGGTCGGCGCGATCCTGTTCGACCACCCCGATCCGTCGATCTTCACCGTGCTGACCGCGCCGAGCGGCGAGGAAGGCACCGCCAATATCGACTTCGTCATCTTCCCGCCGCGCTGGCTTGTGGCGGAAAACACCTTCCGGCCGCCCTGGTACCACCGCAACATCATGAGCGAGTTCATGGGCCTGATCCACGGCCAGTACGACGCCAAGGAAGAGGGCTTCGTGCCCGGCGGCATCAGCCTGCACAACATGATGCTGGCGCATGGGCCTGATGCGTCTGGCTTCGAAAAAGCCTCGCGCGCGGAGCTGAAACCGGTCAAGCTCGACAACACCATGGCCTTCATGTTCGAGACCCGCTTTCCGCAGATGGTGACCCGCTATGGCGCCGAGCTCGAAACCCGGCAGGACAATTACATCGACTGCTGGGCCGATCTGAAGAAACGCTTCAACGGCACGCCCGAGGGCGACTGGTCTTGAGCGCCGTCACATGACGGATCGTCTGGTGCTTCTCGGCTCGAAGGGTGGCCCGGCGCTCCGGCCGGGCGGACCGTGGCCGAGTTCGTCGCTGCTGGAGATTGGCGGCCGCACCCTCGTCGTCGATTGCGGGCTGGGCGTAACGCGCGGGTTGACCGACGCCGGCGTCAGTCTGAAGGCGCTCGACCTGATCTTCATCACGCATTTGCACTCCGACCATGTGCTGGAACTCGGACCTCTCATCCACACCGCCTGGACGGCCGGCCTGGCGGCGCCCGTCACTTTGTTCGGCCCGCCCGGCATCGGCCATTATTGGCAGCGCTTTTGCCAGGCAATGGAATTCGACATCGAGATCCGCATCGCCGATGAAGGCAGGCCGGATCTCCGCGACCTGGTGTCGATCGTCGAGTTTGCTGAAGGCCAAGTGGCCGAAGAGCGCGGTCTCAAAATATCGGCCTTGCGCGTCGACCACCCGCCGGTGACCGACTGCTTTGCGCTGCGCTTCGAGCAAGCCGGGAAAGGCGTCGTCTTTTCGTCGGATACGGCGTTCTTTCCGCCATTGGCGGGTTTCGCCGAGGGCGCCGACGTTCTGGTCCACGAGGCCGTGCTGGAAGTGGGTATCGAGCGGCTGGTTGCTAAGACCGGCAACGGTGCAAGACTGAGAGAACACCTGCTTGCCAGCCATAGTTTTGCCGAAGAGGCAGGCCGCATCGCCAGCGATGCCAAGGTGAAGCGACTCGTCCTCAACCACCTCATTCCCGCCGACGATCCCGAGATCGGCGAGGCCGACTGGATTGCCGCCGTCAGGAAAACATGGGCCGGCGACTTGACGATCGCCCGCGACGGCCTTGTTGTGGGGCTTGGGAGTGAGACGTGACCAACGACAAGCTTTGGGAAGAGGTGCAGAAATCCGAGGAGACATCCTGGGCGCAGCTCTCCTTGTTTCTCGATAGGGTGGAAGACTTGCCGTCTTTCGTCCGGTTCCTCGATGCGCTGCGAAACGACCGTGAGGACGCCGACCGCAAGGAGGCATTGCGGTCGGCAGGACCTGACATCAGCTGGAATGGCTGGGAAAACAATTCGTTAGCCACTTTTCTTGAATCGGCTGTCGCTTGGGCCGTCACCTGGACCGATGGTAGTCGGCGCGGCGACCTGGCATTGCTGGCAAATGAAAATCCCTGGAGAGCCGCAGCCAGAATTATCTATGCGGGCAAATATTACGAATAAACGCCTTGGGAGGACGCATGAAGCTTGCCACATTGAAGGACGGGACGCGCGACGGAAAGCTCGTCGTTGTGTCGCGCGACCTGACGCGGTTTACCGACGCTTCGTTCCTGGTGCGGACGCTGCAGGCCGCGCTCGACGACTGGCATCGGATCGCGCCGCATCTCGCTGCGATGGCCGAATCTCTGGAGAATAATGCAGTGCCGTCGGCCCGCTTTCACGAGCATGACGCCCATTCGCCGCTGCCGCGCGCCTACCAATGGGCCGACGGCTCGGCCTATGTGAACCACGTCGAGCTGGTGCGGAAGGCGCGCGGCGCCGAGATGCCGGCAAGCTTCTGGACCGATCCGCTGATCTACCAGGGCGGCTCGGACGCTTTCCTCGCACCGCGCGACCCAATCCGCACGATCGACGAGACCCTTGGCATTGACATGGAAGGCGAGGTTGCCGTTGTTGTCGACGACGTGCCGATGGGTGCAGGCCTCGATGAGGCGCGGGCAGCGATCCGGCTGGTCATGCTGGTCAACGACGTGACGCTGCGCGGCCTGACCGGACCCGAACTCGCCAAGGGGTTCGGCTTCTACCAGTCGAAACCGTCATCAGCCTTTTCGCCGGTGGCGGTAACGCCGGACGAACTCGGCGATGCCTGGGACGGCGGCAAGGTCAGCCTGCCGCTGTTGGTCGATGTCAACGGCAAACCGTTCGGCCGGGCGAACGCCGGCATCGACATGACCTTCGACTTTCCGGCGTTGATTGTTCATGCCGCAAAAGCGCGGCCGCTGGCTGCCGGCACCATTGTCGGTTCGGGCACCGTCTCCAACAAGCTCGATGGCGGGCCGGGCAAGCCTGTCTCGGCAGGCGGCGCCGGCTATTCCTGTATCGCCGAGTTGCGTATGATCGAGACCATCGAAGCCGGCGAACCGAAAACGCCGTTCTTGCGTTTTGGTGATACCGTGCGCATCGAGATGAAGGACAGGGGCGGGCATTCGATCTTCGGCGCCATCGAGCAGAAGGTCGAGAAATACGAGGGGGCAAGAGAGTGACGGGCGAGACATTCTATCTGCTGTGCGGTGTCTGGGCACTTGCCATGCTGGCGATCTTCATCCTGGCGATCCGGCTGAGCTATCGCATCGAGGCGCGCTCGCCCGGCCTGACCAACCGCAGCGGCTTTCCGCGCAAGGCGATGATGTTCCACACCGTCACCAACACGAACGTCGCAGGCGACGAGGAAACGCAAGCCATGCGGCGGCGCATGATCGGGCTGCTGCTGATTGTTCTCGCTGGATTTGCTCTCATGTGGGCAGGTGTGTCTTTGGTCCAGTTACCGGCGTGAAGTCATGGACCTGCTCGGTCATTTCCGCCGCATGGCGCGCAACAATCTGTGGTCCAACGACCGGCTCTATCGTGCCGTGCTGCAGCTTGAGCCCGGCGAATTCGAGGCTGAAAGGATAAGCTTCTTCCCATCGATCAAGGCAACGCTCAATCACATCCTGGCGGTCGATTATCTCTATCTCGATTTTCTCGAAGAGGGCGGCGTCGGCGCCGCGGCCTATGATGAGTTCTTGCTCTTCGACGAAGCGGACGCGCTCTTTGGCAAGCGGACGGAGGCCGACCGGCGGCTGATTGCCTTTTGTGATTGCTTGTCGGAGGAGGATCTCGAGCGCCGCGTCGTCACCGACCGGCGCGAGAACGGCATGATACCGGAACGGATCGGCGATTTGCTCGCCCATCTCTTCATCCACGACATCCATCATCGCGGCCAGGTGCACGCGATGCTGTCCGGCACCTCGGTCGCGCCGCCGCAACTCGACGAGTTCTTCCTCGATTACGATGTGAAGCTGAGGAAAGCCGAAGTCGAGCGGCTGGAGCTGGATGATCAGACCAACGCGACGTCGTAGGCTGAGAAATGTCGATCCGCAGTGACCACCGTCAGACCTTCAATTTGAGCCTGTGCGATGAGCAGACGGTCGAAGGGATCGCGATGATGGAACGGCAGATGCTCAAGCCTCGCTGCGTGTAGTTCATTCACACTGAGGATCGGAATGCCGTTCGATCGCAAGATTTCCACGATGTTGCCTGTGAGCGTGACTTTGCCGAGCGATTTCTTAATGGCGATCTCTGCTACCGAGACGACGCTGACGACCACATCCTCGCCCGCAAGAAAGATGTCGCGATGGTGATCCGAAAGGCGTGAATCCGCGTTGAGCACCCAAAGCAGAATATGAGTATCCACCAGATATTGGCGGCTCATTTGATGTACTCGTCCCATTCGGGACCGAGTTCATCAAAATCATTCGATATCCGAATTTGGCCTTTCAGGGCTCCAAAAAGGCCTTTGCTCCCGCCGGCCCGGGTGGGCGCGCTTAAGGTCGCCACCACCTCTCCATGCCGCGTCAGATGGATCTCTTCGCCGGCTTGGGCACGTTTCACCAACTCGGAGAGTTGAGCCTTCGCTTTTGCCATCGGAACATTCATGGTCAGACCTCTTATGACCAGAATTTAGGTCATAACTGATCAAACCACAAGCCATCTCGGCCGAGCTGGCTACGCTGCCTTGCCGTCCACCTTCAGCACGCCGCGCTTGATCTGGTCCTGCTCGATCGATTCGAACAGAGCGCGGAAATTGCCCTCGCCAAAACCTTCGTCGCCCTTCCTCTGGATGAACTCGAAGAAGATCGGGCCGATCACGGTTCTCGAAAAAATCTGCAGCAGGATCTTGGTCGTGCCGCCGTCGACGACGCCTTCGCCGTCGATCAGGATGCCGTGCTTTTTCATGCGCTCGATCGGCTCTTCATGGCCGTTCACGCGGGCAAAGGACATGTCATAGTAGGTCTCGGGCGGGCCAGGCATGAACTTCAAGCCGTTGGCGGCCAGCCTATCGGTGGCGCCGTAAATATCGTCGGTGCCGACGGCGATGTGCTGGATGCCCTCGCCATTGTACTTTTTCAGATATTCGGCGATCTGGCTGGTCTCGTCCTTGGACTCGTTCAGCGGGATGCGGATTTTGCCGCAGGGCGAGGTGATGGCGCGGCTGACCAGACCGGTGATCTTGCCGTCGATGTCGAAGAAATGGATCTGCTTGAAGCCGAACAGGTCGCGGTAGAAATCCCACCACTTGTCCATCTGGCCGCGATAGACATTGTGGGTGAGGTGGTCGAGATAGTAGAAGCCGACGCCTTCAGGCTTGGGATCGCGCTCGCCCAGCCAGTCGAACTCGGCGTCGTAAGCCGAGCCCTTCTCGCCGTAGGTTTCGATGAAATAGAGCACCGAGCCGCCGATGCCGACGATCGCCGGCACATCGAGCGTCTTGTCGGCGCCTTCATAGGGCGTCGCGCCCTTGGCTACCGCGTGATCGAAGGCATGCCTGGCATCGACCACACGCCAGGCCATCGAGGCCGCGCAAGGGCCGTGCTTATCGACGAATTTCATCGCATGCGAGCCCGGCTCGGCATTGACGACATAGTTGATGTCGCCCTGCCGCCAGACGGTGATGTCCTTGCTGCGGTGCTTGGCCACCGGCACATAGCCCATGCGGGTGAACAGCTCGGCGAGCTTTTCCGGCTCGGCATGCGCGAATTCGACGAATTCGAAGCCGTCGGTACCGGCGGGATTGGTTTTGCTGATCTTGGCGGGCGGTGCGTCGTGCGGGAAGGGACCCATGGCATTGCTCCGAAATCTGGCCCGAAATCTGGCATTGGCCGCATTCGGCCATATCTGAGCCCAATCATAGCGCGGAGCGGATGCAAATTGCTTGCATTCAAACGCTTGAAATGGTCTGATCATGCGCGAGTTGTGCACTGTGGAGCCGAAATTCATGGATGAGGCGCGCATCGACCAGTTTGACCGCAAGATAATGGCTCTGCTGCAGGGCGATGCACGGCTGACCAACAACGATTTGTCGGAACGGGTGAACCTGTCAGCGTCGCAATGCTCGCGCCGTCGCCAGCGGCTCGAGGAGGACGGTTATATCAAGGGCTACCGGGCGGTGCTCGACCGCGACAAGCTCGGCTTTTCCCTGGTCAACGTCATTTCGGTGACGCTCGCCACCCATAACCGCGACAATGCGCGGCGTTTCGGCGAATTGGTCGCGCGGCTGCCGCAGGTGCAGGAAGCGCACGCGCTGACCGGCGAGATGGATTATATATTGAAAGTGGTGACGCCGGACCTGAAGTCGCTGTCGGAATTCGTCAACAGCGTGCTGCTGCCGCACGAATCGGTGCAGCACGTGAAGACGGCGATCGTGCTGGAGACGCTAAAGGAAACCGGCGCGCTGCCGATTTAGTGTGAACCATGTCGAACTTTCAGCTCGCCGGCTTCATCGTCTTCTGTGTTGGGCTGGTGCCGTTCACAATCGGCGGGCTCATCTTTCTGCGTTCCAGCTATGATAGCTGGAACGCAGAGCTTTTGCGCGATCCAAGCTGGTCATGGTGGGATCGAAAGATTGGTTTCGGGGGCATCCTGTCTCAACCGAAATCGCGCTGGTGGTGCGGCATCGGTTTTGCGATCTGCCTCGCGGGCTTCCTCCTGCTATTGGTCAGCACGGTCTCGCTCAGTGGTCTCGCCCTATACACCGCTTTGTTTGGAGCCTTCTTCGGCCTGCATGCACTCATGGCAAGGCGACGTCGCTAGCCAGCTGACGGACGGATTCCAGGACCGGAGTTACGTCACCCCTTCTGCTGCTGGATCAGCCCATAGAGATTGGTGCAGCGGGCGCCGGACCGGCAATAGGCGAAGACCGGGCCTTCGAGTTCGTCGAGCGCCTCGGCCTGGTCCTCGACATTCTCGGCCGTGATCTGGCCGCTGATGACGGGGATGTAGCGGAAGGCGAGCCCGGCGCCCTCGACCGCCGCCTTGACGGTGTCGGCGGATGGCTGGCCCGGTTGCTCGTTGTCCGGCCGGTTGCAAATCACGCTCTTGAAGCCGGCATCCTTGATGGCGGCGACATCCTCGGGCTGGATCTGGCCCGAGACCGAATAGTCCTCGCTGATCTGACGGTATTCCATGGCTGGGGTCCTCGCAATCTGGTTAGCGGCAGTCTTGCCACTCCCTGACCCGGTCGGCAATCCGCGCGAAAAGAAATCCATCCGCGCAGATAGAGATTTCGACGGCAGAAATCCAGCCGGGCTAACGCCGCATGTCGCCAGGACGCATCATGCGCCAGCCCGGCTGGATGAACCGGATCGGTCGGCTCAGCTGCCGAGGATCGCGCCTTTGATCTGGGCGATGTTGTTGTGCATCAGGTCGATATAGGTCGCCGCCGGGCCGTCGGGCTGCGACAGCGCATCGGAATAGAGCGTGCCGCCCACCTTGATGCCGGTCTCGCTGGCGATCTGCTCGATCAGCCGCGGGTTGGTGATGTTCTCGACGAAGATCGCCGCCGCCTTGTCCTGTTTCACCTGGCTGACCAGCTTGGCGACGTCGGCGGCGGAGGGCTCCGACTCGGTCGACACGCCTTCCGGGGCCAGGAACGTCAAGCCGTAGGCCTTTTCGAAATAGCCGAAGGCGTCGTGTGAGGTGATGACGACGCGCTTCTCTTGCGGGATCGACTGGATCGCCGCCTGCACTTCGCCCTCAAGTGCATCGAGCTTTTGCGTATAGGCGGCTGCATTGGCCTTATAGCTGTCGCAACCCGCAGCGTCGGCCGTGCAAAAGGCGTCGGCGATGTTCTTCACATAGATCCTGGCATTGGCGATCGACTGGAAGGCATGCGGATCGGTCGCCGTTTTGCCGTCGGTATTCGCGCCTTCGGCATCGGCCTCGGCGAATTCGGGTTTGAAATTGATCGGCGTTACCCCCTTGGTCAGCACGGCAATCGAAGCCTTGGTGGCGCTCGCGTCGACCAGGCGCTGCAGAAAACCTTCGAAATGCAGGCCGTTGACCAGCACGATGTCGGCCTTGGCCATCGCCACCGCATCGGCCGGGCTCGGCTCGTAGACATGGGCGTCGCCGTCCGGCCCGACGATGGTGGTCAGATCGATCCTGTCGCCGCCGACATTTTTGGCGAAATCGGCGATGATGGTGAAACTGGCGACCACCTTCAACGGCTCCGCGAACGCCGACGACGCGCCAAGGGCGGTTAATGTTATAACGCTCACGGCCAAAGCGGCGCGGATCGATTTCAGCATGGACAGGTCTCCTGGTTGGGGATCGGGTGGGATCAGGCGGTTCTGTGGCGGTGATGGACGATGCGGGCGCGCAGGATGCCGCGCGTGCCGAACAGGATCGAGGCGAAATAGACGACGCCGGCGGACAGGATGATGGCCGGGCCGGAGGGCAGCGATGCATGGTAGGATAACAGCAGTCCGGCAATGCAGGAGGCAAAGCCGATCACTGTGGCCAGCACGCACATAGGCTCGACGCGCGAGGTCCAGAAGCGGGCCGCCGCTGCCGGCAGCATCATCAGCCCGACCGACAGCAAGGTGCCGAGCGCCTGGAAGCCGCCGACGAGGTTGAGCACGACGAGGCCGAGAAAGATGAAATGCACCGGGCTGCCCATCCGGCTGACCGAGCGTAGGAACAAAGGGTCGAGGCATTCGGCGACCAGCGCCCGCCAGAAGATGGCGAGGCTGACCAGCGTCACCACGACGATGCCGCCGATCAGCGTCAGCGCCTCGTTGTTGAGCGCCAGCACGGTGCCGAACAGCACATGCATGAGATCGACGCTGGAGCCGCGGACCGACACCATGAGCACGCCGATAGCCAGCGAAATCAGATAGAAGGCCGCCATCGAGGCGTCCTCGCGCTGGATGGTGAAGCGCGAGACGGCGCCGGCGCCGAGCGCCACGATGATGCCGGCGATCAGTCCGCCGATCGTCATCGGCAGGATTTCCAGGCCATAGAACAGGAAGCCCGCGGCAGCTCCGGGCAGGATGGCATGCGCCATGGCGTCGCCTGACAGGCTCATGCGCCGCAGCATCAGGAACACGCCGACCGGGCAAGCGCCGAGCGATAACATCATCGAACCAGCGAGCGCCCGCTGCATGAAGGCGTAGTCGGCGAAAGGAGCGACGAAAAGACCATAAAGCACGTCCATCATGCCGCCCTCGGGCCGGAGCCGTGATGATGGTCGTGGCTGTGCTCGTGGCTGCCGTGCTCGTGATCATGCTCGCCGGGCTCACACCAAGGCGCGTTGTCTTCCCAGGCTTCGTGGAAGCGGCGCGCGCGCAACAGATTCTCCGGCCGCAGCGTCTCTTTGGTCTCGCCCCAGGCGACCGGCTGGCGCGCCAGGAGCAGCGTTTCGGGGAAATTCTGCCGCACCAGATCGAGATCGTGAACGACGACCATGATCGTGCGCTCCTCGCCATGCCAGCGCTTGATCAGCGCGATCAGGTCGCCGACGGTCTTGCTGTCGACGGCATTGAACGGCTCGTCGAGCAGGATGAGCTCGGCATCCTGCAACAGCACGCGGGCGAAAAGCGTGCGCTGCAGCTGGCCGCCCGACAGTGTGTCGATCGGGCGCTTCTCGAAACCGCCGAGCCCGACGGCCATCAGCGCCTTGCTGACCGAGTCGCGATCTTCCTTTGTATAGCGGCCGAGCATGCCGCGCCGCGGCCACAGGCCAAGCGAAACCAGGTCGACGACCCGGGCCGGAAAGGAGCGGTCGAGCTCCGATTGCTGCGGCAGATAGGCGGCACGTACGCCGGGCGCCCGGATCACTGCGCCGGCCATCGGCTTCAGGACGCCCACAATGCCCTTCATCAGCGTCGACTTGCCGGAGCCGTTGGCGCCGACGAGCGCCGTCAACGATCCCTTGCGGATCGTACCATCGAGGTGGTGGATCGCCGGGTGGCTGTTATAGCCCAGCGTCAGGTCGCGGAAGGTCAGGCAGGTTTGGCTCATGTGACGATCCATGGGGCGACGATCGGTGCTGCAGGGGTGGATTCGATATGTGATGTTATTACATTAGTCAACAAGCCAATCGGGCGGAATTGCGGCCGGGCCGTCATGTTGTGTGCGTTGGCTTGGCTCAAGAGGTTCCGCTCGAGCGGCCTTGCCCCCGGCGAACCCGGCCCCTAAACAGGCGCAGCTGACAAGAGGAGAAGGAATATCCAATGAGCATTCGTCGCGTCGATGTGGGCCCGCGCATGAGCCAGATCGTCATCCACGGCAACACCGTCTATCTGGCCGGTCAGGTCGGCAAGCCGGGCGGAAACGTCGGCGCCCAGACAAGGGACATTCTGGCGGCGATCGACGAATTGCTGGCGAAGGCCGGCACCGACAAGACCAAGATCCTGCAGGCGATCATCTGGCTGGCCGACATGAGCACCTTTGCCGAGATGAACGCCGAATGGGACAAATGGGTACCACAGGGCAACACGCCGGCCCGCGCCACCGGCGAAGCGAAACTTGCCGGACCGGAATATCTGGTCGAGATTATTGTTACTGCGGCGATTTGAGATTGCGGCTCTAACCCTCCCCCTCGAGGGGAGGGTCGGCGAGTAGTCGAAGCGAAGCGGAGACTGCGAGACGGGGTGGGGTCGGCGAGGTTGCTCCGACCCCACCCCGCGTCACAAAATGCCGCCGTGCTGCAATTTGCTCCGCGACCCTCCCCTCAAGGGGGAGGGTTAGGAGCTCACCCCTGCGACGGCGTGAACCGCGCCACCAGCGTGTGGTTCTCTGCCGCATAGGTGAACCGGACATGGGTGACGGGGTGCTCGGCGCTCCATGTCCGTCGCTCGATCACCAGGCACGGCGCGCCGGTCTCGATGTCGAGTGCCGCCGCGATGTGCTTTTCGGCGGCAACCGCGCGAATGCGATGCTCGGCGGCACTCCACGGGACGCGCCCGATCAGCCACGGACCGGGCGCGGTGTCGAAAAACGCCTCTTCGGCGGCCTCCGGCACGGCAGCCAGGTTGATCAGCCGCTGCTCGTGGGCAAATGGCCGCTTGCCGGCGAAATGCTGGCACTCCAGGGCCAGCACCGGCCCGGCGACGTCGAGTTCCAGCAGGGCGCGGTCGTCGGCGCTGCTGCGCCTTCTGTTTCGCGCCATACGCTCATAGCGGTAGGGCAGGCCAAGCGCCTCGACCTCGATCCGGATGTCGTGGATTTCGAGAACGGCTGCCTGCGATTGCGGCCGGCGGACAAAACTGCCGGAGCGACGCCGGCGCTCGATCAGCCCGGCCTTGGCCAGTTGCGACAGCGCCTTGTTCACTGTCATGCGCGAACAATTGTATTCGGCCGTCAGTTCATGCTCGAACGGAATGCGGTGGCCGGGCGCCCAGGCACCCGACAGGATACGTTCGCTGATGTCGGACAGGATGCGCTGGTGCAGCGAAAGAACCTCGCCGCCGTCCGCGCTTCCAGAATCCGCGCTTATTGTCCCGATCATGCTCATGCCGAAAGCGCCGTCATGACCTTGCGGAACCGCTCGGCGATAGCATCGCGCTTCGCATACCTGCCGTCGCTGACCAGTTTCCTGCCATGCACCCAGACGCAATCGACCTTGGTGCCGCTGGCAAAAATCCAGGCGTCAAGGATTGCATCGCCCGTCTTGCCGGCCAGCGATGGATGCTTGCCGTCGAGCGAGACGAAATCGGCCGAGGCACCTGCGGCGATCTGCGAGGGGCCGGCGCCCAGCGCGGCACTGCCGCCATCGAGCGCCGCATCGAACAGCGCGCGACCGGTCGAGCCGCCGGCCACCGCCAGAACGTTGCGGGCGCGGTGGGCGAGGCGTTGCGAATATTCGAGTTGCCGCAACTCGTCCGGCAGGCCGATCAGTACGTTTGAATCCGAGCCGATGCCGAAGCGGCCGCCATGCTGCATGAACAGCGACGCGGCAAAGGTGCCGTCGCCGAGATTGGCCTCGGTGATCGGGCAGAGACCGGCAACGGCGCCGCTTTTGGCCATTTGCACCGTCTCGGTGTCGGTCATGTGGGTGGCGTGGATCAGGCACCAGCGCTGGTCGACCTTGGCGTTGGCAAGCAGCCATTCGACCGGCCGCGCCCCTGACCAGGCAAGGCAGTCCTCCACCTCCTTTATCTGCTCGGCGACGTGGATGTGGATCGGCCCCTCCGGCGCCATCGCTGTGATGTTTTCCAGTTCCTCCGGTGTCACGGCACGCAGGCTGTGCGGGGCGACGCCGACGACGCCTTGATTCAAAGTGCGAACCGATTCGCGGCATGTCTCAACAAGCCGCGAGAACTGGTTCACATCGTTGATGAACCGCCGCTGGCCTTCATTTGCCGCAGCGCCGCCGAAAGAGGAATGCGCGTAGAACACCGGCAGCAAAGTCAGCCCGATGCCTGTCTCGGACGCTGCAGCAACGATCCGCTCCGCCATCTCGGCTATGTTGGCATAGAGCCGGCCGTCGCGGTCGTGGTGGAGATAATGAAACTCGCCGACGCGGGAAAAGCCCGCCTCCAGCATCTCGACATAGAGCTGGGCCGCGACCGCCTCGACCTGGTCCGGCGTCATCGACAGCGCGAAACGGTACATCACCTCGCGCCAGCTCCAGAAACTGTCGGCGGAAGGGCCGCGCAATTCGGCAAGGCCGGCCATGCCGCGCTGGAAGGCGTGGCTGTGCAGGTTCGGCATGCCGGACAAAAGGATGGCATGGCGCTCGTCGCCAGGCAGGGGCGAGATATTCGCCTCGACCGCGGCGATCTTGCCGTCGGAGATGACAGTCCGCACATTGCTGTGCCAGCCGTCGGGCAGAAGCGCCTGTTCCGCAAAGATTGCCGTCACGTTTTTCTCCAAATCCCGGTTGGCCGTGCGATGATAGCGCTTGCAGTGCTTTTGATATGTATATACATAATCGTCACCGATTGAAACGGAAAAGATGATGGCTGCACAGAGCAAAAGCCGGGCAGGGGAGGTTCGCCTCTGGCGCAATGCGCGCCTCGCGACCATGGCCGAAAGCAGCGCCGGGTCAGGCATCATCGAGCACGGTGCAATCGCCGCGCGCAACGGCCGGATCGTCTATGCCGGGCCGGAAGCCGACATGCCGGCAGCACTCCGCCCCAGAGCACTTGGCAAAGACGCCGAGGCGACCGACTGCGAAGGCCGGTGGATCACGCCCGGCCTGATCGACTGCCACACCCATCTGGTCCACGCCGGCAACCGTGCCAATGAATTCGAGATGCGGCTGGCTGGCGCCAGCTATGAGGAGGTTGCCAAGGCCGGCGGCGGCATCGTTTCCTCGGTCAAGGCACTGCGCGCAGCGAGCGAGGATGAACTGGTCGCCCAGTCGCTGCCGCGCCTCGATGCGCTGATCGCCGAGGGCGTCACCACCGTCGAGATCAAATCCGGCTACGGTCTCGACCTCGAAAACGAGAAGAAGTCGCTGCGCGCCGCGCGACGACTTGGCGGTGAGCGGCCGGTGACGGTCAGGACCACTTTCCTCGGCGCTCATGCACTGCCACCCGAAGCAAAAGGTGACAAGGACGCCTTTGTCGATCTTGTCGCCAACGAGATTTTGCCAGCCGTCGCTGCCGAGGGCCTGGCCGATGCCGTCGACGGCTTTTGCGAAGGCATTGCCTTTTGGCCCGAGCAGATCGCCCACGTGTTCGATGCGGCCAAGGCGGCGGGCCTGCCGGTCAAGCTTCATGCGGACCAGCTGTCCAATCTGCACGGCGCCGAACTTGCGGCACGCTATGGTGCGCTATCGGCCGACCACCTCGAATATACCGACGAGGCAGGTGCGGCGGCGATGGCGAAGGCCGGAACCGTGGCGACCATCCTGCCCGGCGCCTACTACTTCATCCGCGAGACCAAGAAGCCGCCGATCGCCTTGTTTCGCCAGCATGGTGTCAGGATGGCCGTTGCCACCGACAACAATCCCGGCACGTCGCCGCTGACCTCGCTGCTGCTGACCATGAACATGGCCGCGACGTTGTTTGGGCTGACCGTCGATGAATGCCTTGCCGGCGTCACCCGCGAGGCTGCCCGCGCGCTCGGCCTGCTTGGACAGACCGGCACGCTGGAGGCCGGAAAATCCGCCGATCTGGCGATCTGGGACGTCGAACGCCCGGCCGAACTCGTCTACCGCATGGGCTTCAACCCGCTGCATGCCCGCATCTGGAGGGGACAATGACCGAACTCAAGCTAAGGCCAGGCAATGCCACGCTGGCCGATTGGCGCGCTATCTATCGTGGCGCCGCACTGAGGCTCGACGATGCCTGCCGGCCGAAGATCAAGGCCAGCGCCGAGGCCGTCGCCAGGATCGTTGCCAAGGGCGAGCCGGTCTATGGCATCAATACCGGCTTCGGCAAGCTGGCCAGCGTCCGCATCCCCGCCGCCGATCTGGAAACGTTGCAGCGAAACATCGTGCTGTCGCATGCCGCCGGCGTCGGCGAGCCGATGCCCGTCGCAATTTGCCGGCTGATGATGGCGCTGAAGCTGGCCAGCCTGGCACAGGGCGCCTCCGGCGTGCTGCCGCGGACGATCGAACTGCTCGAAGCGATGCTGGCCAACGACGTTATCCCCGTGGTGCCGGCGCAAGGCTCGGTCGGCGCTTCCGGCGACCTTGCGCCGCTGTCGCACATGACCGCCGTGATGATCGGCGTCGGCGAGTGCTTTACCCCGCATGGCCGCTTTCCCGCCAAGGTCGCCTTCGTTTCGCACGGCCTGGAGCCGGTGACACTGGGCGCCAAGGAAGGCCTGGCGCTGCTCAACGGCACACAGTTTTCGACCGCCTATGCGCTTGCGGCTTTGTTCGAAGCAGAAGTGCTCTACCAGTCGGCACTGGTCGCCGGCGCGCTGTCGACCGATGCCGCCAAGGGCTCTGACGCGCCGTTCGATCCCCGCATCCATCTGCTCCGGAAGCATCGCGGCCAGATCGAGACGGCCGAGGCGTTGCGCAATTTGATGGCTGGCAGCGCCATCCGTGAATCGCACCGCGTCGGCGACGAGCGCGTGCAGGATCCCTACTGCCTGCGCTGCCAGCCGCAAGTGATGGGCGCAGCGCTCGACGTGCTCCGCAAGGCCGCCGACACGCTCGGCACCGAGGCCAACGGCGTCACCGACAATCCGCTGATCTTTGCCGAGGACGACTCAGCGCTTTCGGGCGGCAATTTCCACGCTGAGCCGGTCGCCTTCGCCGCCGACATGATCGCGCTTGCCGTCTGCGAGATCGGCTCGTTGTCGGAAAGGCGTATCGCCATGCTGGTCGACCCGGCGCTGTCCGGCATGCCGGCCTTTCTGACACCCAAGCCGGGTCTGAATTCCGGTTTCATGATCCCTCAGGTGACGGCCGCGGCACTGGTTTCTGAAAACAAGCAAAAAGCCTATCCGGCCAGCGTCGATTCGATCCCGACCTCGGCCAACCAGGAAGACCACGTCTCGATGGCGGCGCATGGCGCGCGTCGGCTCATCGGCATGGTCGAGAATGCGACGGCCGTCATCGGCATCGAATTGCTGGCCGCCGCACAAGGCTGCGATTTCCACGCACCGCTGGCCTCGAGCGCGGCACTGGAGGCGGTGCGCCGGCTTGTCAGGGCAGAGGTGCCGCATCTCGACAACGACCGGCACTTCCACCCCGACATGGAGAAGGCCATCGCCATGGTACGCAGCGGCGCGGCGGTGGAAGCGGCAAGCGCGGTAAAGCTGCCGGGGGTGACGTCGTGAAGCCGTCGTCGCTGCGTTACGCCGGCATGGGGCGTGTTCCGTCGCGCCCCCCTCTGTCCTGCCGGACATCTCCCCCACGAGGGGGGAGATTGGCTGCCACACTGGCTTTCGCCAATCTCCAACGTTGCAGGATTGAACGAGGCGCCGCAGCTGCCGATCTCCCCCCTTGTGGGGGAGATGTCCGGCAGGACAGAGGGGG
>NZ_JAMYPH010000014.1:0-184537 GCF_040320265.1 Mesorhizobium sp. M0751 | reverse complement strand
TTACTATAGGCGCGTATGCCGGGATTGATGCAGGGACCTATGAGAAGTTGGCGCCATTCCAATGGCCAGCGCCGAGCCAAGGCACCCCCCTCTGGCCTGCCGGAGGACAAAAGCACCCGCTTCTTCGCCAACGGCAATTTCTACACGCCCGATGGCAAGGCGCGCTTCATTGCCATCCGCCCAGCCGCACAAACCCGCACCAACCCGGACTACCCGCTGGTGCTCAACACCGGGCGGGTCCGCGACCATTGGCACACCATGACGCGCACGGGAAAAAGCCCGCGCTTGTCGCAGCACATGGCCGAACCGTTCGTCGAAATCCACCCGGCGGATGCGCAGCACTATGGTATCGGCGATGCCGACATCGTGCGCGTCTCGACTGCCCATGGCGAGGTGCTGGTCCGCGCGCTGGTGACAGTGCGCCAACGCCAAGGCTCTGTGTTCGTGCCGATGCACTGGACCAATCAGTTCTCCGCCCGCTCGCGGGTCGATGCACTGGTCGCGCCGACGACCGATGCGATTTCAGGCCAGCCGGCCTCGAAGAATGTTGCCGCCCGCATCGAGCGGTTCGCTGCCACGGCCTTCGGCTTCGCCGTGCTTGCCGAACGGCCCGCATCCATCGACGCCGATTACTGGGGCCTCGCCCGCTGCCCCGCCGGCTGGCGGCTTGAAATTGCGCTGCAGGACAGCCGCGACTGGACCGTGTTTGCCGCGTCCCTGTTAGGCATGGAAGGCGAGACGCTCGCCTATCACGACATCGCCGGCGGGCACCATCGCTTCGCCCGTTTCGCGGGCAGTCGGCTGGTCGGCGCGCTCTATCTTGCGCCTACCCCGGTAGCGGTGTCGCGCGGCTGGGCGGTCGAACAGCTGGGTGCCGACCATGCCGATCGGCAGGCGCGGCTGGCGATTGTCGCCGGCAGGCCGGGCGGCAAGAGTGTCGACCGCGGCGCCATCGTCTGCGCCTGTTTCGGGGTCGGTGCCAACCAGATCGCGGAAGCGGTGCGCGGCGGCTGCACCAGCGTCGCGGCGATCGGCGCCGCCCTTCACGCCGGCACCAATTGCGGCTCTTGCCGCGCCGAGATCAAGACCATTATTGACGGGCGACGTCTTCAAGCTGCGGAGTGAATGCGCCGAGGAACCCTGCCGCGCCACTGCACGATGCTTACTAGCAATTTTCAAACCATGGGCTACCAACGTTCTGACTTCGATTCGCTTGGAACGGGAACCCTATGAGCAAAGCCCTGACCTCATTCGCGCTGGCCGCCGTGCTGACGGCCTTGCTGATGGCGCTCAGCCTGGCGGTGGCCAGGCATGGCTATCCCTATGGCGCGATCGGCGCCAAGCGTCTGAGCGACGTCGCCGATGCAGGGACGTTCATTCCGCTCGCGGCGGTGTATTTTTTCAGCGCACTGCTGATGATGGTTCTGCCGATCAGGCTCGCTGGCATCGTCCTGACACATGCCGCCGATGCGATCTTCTGGACGGTCATCGTGTTGTTTGCGGTCATCGTTGGATGTCTCGCCGCGAGATTTGCTTTCGGTCAGCGCGATGTGCTCTCGACACTGCTGAACTGGCGGCTCCTGTTTGTCGCAGCCGTCGTCGGATGCCATCTCTTCATCAACGAGCTGCGCCGCAACATCCTGTTGAGAAGCCTGTTCTTCGTCGTCTTCGCCGCGGCGACACTGGCCTGCCTGTTTTGGTCCTTCAGCGTCTGAGTATGTGCGACCGTCGGGCGGACGGCTTAATTCTTGTCGACCGGCTTTGAGCGCATTCGCGAAACGGTCTCACGCTCGGCCCGCTTCGAACGCATCGGTGGCAGGCCGCGGTCGATCAGGTCCATGTCTTCCAGCACCATGTCGCCCATCCGCTTGAAGGCGATGTCGAGCGCGCCAGCCCGGTGGGCGGAGCGCAGGAACCCCGGCAATGTGCGGACCGGGTGATCCTGGGCCAGCGGCTCCTCAGGAAAAACATCGCTGGCGGCGACGATATGGCCGCTGCGGACAGCATCCATCAGTGCCGGGAAATCTACCACGCCGGCTCGGCTGAGCAGGATGAAAGCGGCTCCCTTGCGCATCCTGGCAAATGCCTCGGCACCGAGGAAACCCTGGTTTTCGCTGGTCACCGAAGCGACGACGAAGACGAAATCGCTGTTCGACAGAACGTCGTCGAGAGAGGCCGGCTCGACGCCGTTTTCGATCAGGATCGACGGCGGCAGCCATGGGTCGAAGACTTTTGTCCGCGTGCGAAAGCCCGACAGCAGCCGGTTGAGCGCACGGCCAAGATCGCCGAAGCCGATAATGCCGACATCCGCACCGGAAAGAAGCCGCGCCGTCTGGTTGCCGTCGCCGCCCCACAACTCCTTGCCCTGACGAAATGCAAGATCGGCGTCGACGATGCCGCGGGCGAGGTTGAGCGCCATGGCGAGGCCGAGCTCGGCCACCGGTTCGGCAAACACCAGCCCGGTGGTGACGACATGGATGCCGCGCGAAAACAGCGTCTCGTAGGGCATGTTGTTGATGAGGTTGCTCTCAACATTGAAGATGCAGCGCAGCGCCTTCATTTTTTCCAGCGTCTCCGGCGCGATCGGTGGCTGGCCGACGATGTAGCGGGTCTCGGCAAGGATACCCGCCGGCAGCGCCGCCACCCCTTCGGGCGACGTTTCGACGATGCGGTATTTCGATCGAAATTTCGCCAGCGCAGCCGGCGTGAAGATCAGGTCGAGCGTGCGCGGTTCGGGTACGCTGATCACCAGCGGCAAGGCGCTGTCGGACATGATGCTTTCCTCCCGTGCGAACCGCGTCGCACCACACTAGAATCGTCTTTTCCCGCCCCGACACCTATCACATGCCGGCCGAGCAGGAGAAGTTTGCCGCCTTCGGCCTTGCGGTGTGGCGGTCGGTGGTCCAGATAGACGGCGATCGAAGGACGACAAGGAAGACAGCGACATGATCCCGTTTCGAAAGAACCTCATCGATGGCGAGTGGGTAGGCGATGCCGGCTCCCGCAACATCAACCCGTCCAATCTCGACGACGTGGTCGGCGAATATGCATCGGGAGGCGCCGAGCATGCCCGGCAGGCCATCGCGGCGGCGAAAGCGGCATTTCCGGCATGGTCCCGATCGGGCCTGCTGGCGCGCCATGCGGTGCTGAGGAAGGCGTCGGACGAGATCACCGCGCGGAAAGATGAAATCGGCCGGGCGTTGGCGCGCGAGGAAGGCAAGACGCTGGTCGAGGGTATCGGCGAGACTGTGCGGGCTGCCCAGATATTCGACTTCTTCGCCGGCGAGACGCTGCGTCTGTCGGGCGAGTTGGTGCCGAGCGTGCGGCCCGGCGTCGGCGTCGAGATCACCCGCGAGGCGGTCGGCGTCGTCGGCATCATCACGCCGTGGAATTTCCCGATCGCCATTCCGGCCTGGAAAATCGCGCCGGCGCTGGCTTACGGCAACACGATTGTCTTCAAGCCGGCGGAACTCGTTCCGGAGAGCGCCTGGACCATTGTCGACATCCTGCACCGCGCCGGGCTGCCCAAGGGCGTGCTCAACCTGGTGATGGGCAAGGGTTCGGTGGTCGGCCAGGCCATGCTCGACAGCCCCGACCTCAACGCCATCACCTTCACCGGCTCGGTCGGCACCGGCAAGCGCGTCGCCGCCGCCAGCGTCGAGCACATGCGCAAGTTCCAGCTCGAAATGGGCGGCAAGAACCCGCTTGTCGTGCTCGACGATGCCGACCTTGCCGTCGCCGTCGACTGCGCCATCAACGGTGCCTACTTCTCGACCGGCCAGCGCTGCACGGCCTCGTCTCGCCTGGTGGTGACGGACGGCATCCGTGACCGCTTTGTCGAGGCGCTCAAGGACCGCATGGCCAAGCTGGTCGTCGGCGATGCTCTCGATGCCAAGACCCAGATCGGGCCGGTGGTCGACCAGAGCCAGCTCAAACAGGACGAGGACTATATCGCCATCGGACGTCAGGAAGGTGCCGATCTCGCTTTCGGCGGTGAGCGGCTCGATCGCGAAACCCGCGGCTTCTATCTGCAGCCTGCGCTGTTCACCGAAACCACCAACGCCATGCGCATCTCGCGCGAGGAGATTTTCGGACCGGTCGCCAACGTCATCCGCGTCAAGGATTATGATGAGGCGCTGACGGTGGCCAACGACACACCGTTCGGCCTGACCTCCGGCATCTGCACCTCGAGCCTCAAGCATGCCACGCACTTCAAGCGCAATTCGGAAGCCGGCATGGTCATGGTCAACCTGCCGACGGCTGGCGTCGACTTCCACGTGCCTTTCGGCGGGCGCAAGGGATCGAGCTACGGCCCGCGCGAGCAGGGCCGCTATGCCGCAGAGTTCTACACCACGGTGAAGACCGCTTACACGTTTGCCGGGTAAAGAAACGGCGGCAGACCAGCCAGGCAGGCGAGCAAATCGATGACATCTGAGAATACCGACCTGACCTGGCTCAATCCGCCGCCGCACCATGCCTTCGGCAACAATACGGTGCATGTGCGGACCGGCAAGGAGACCGACTTCTGGCGAGAGACGTTCTACGGCTTCCGGCGTGACAATGGCCATTTCCTCTATCGTGAGGTCGAGGGCGATTTCAGCGCCGAAGTCACGGTCAAGGGGCAGTATGAGGTGCTTTACGACCAAGCCGGCCTTATGGTCCGCCTGAGCGAGACGCACTGGATCAAGGCCGGCATCGAATACACCGACGCGCTGATGTATTTTTCCGTCGTCGTCACCAACGATGCCTCCGACTGGTCGCTGGCCAGCATTCCCGCCGGCCCCGACGGGGTCAGGATCCGCCTGACCCGCCATGCCGAGACGATCCGCGTCCAGTATCTGGACGCGTCTGACAAGCGCTGGAAACCGGTGCGGCTTGCCTATTTCCCGCCGTCGAAAACGGTGGATGTCGGCATGATGTGCTGTTCGCCGCAGCGCGAGGGCTTCGAGGTGACATTCAGCGATTTTTCGATCGGCCCGCCGATCTCGCGAGAGCTTCACGACTAAGGCGCCGCGATCCGGTCGGGCGGTTTGCGTCGGGCCGGCCTCAGTAGGTCGCCCGGCCGCCGGAGACATCGAAGACGGCAGCCGTCGTGAACGAGCATTCCTCGGACGCGATCCAGCAAATCAGCGCCGCCACCTCCTCGACCTCGCCAAAACGCGCCATCGGTATTTTGGACAGCATGAAGTCGATGTGCTGCTGGCTCATCTGTTGGAAGATCGCGGTGCGCACGGCCGCCGGCGTGACGCAGTTCACCGTCACCCTGGTCTTGGCCAGTTCCTTGCCGAGCGATTTGGTCATGCCGATCACCGCCGCCTTGGAGGTGCTGTAGGCCGAGGCGTTCGGGTTACCTTCCTTGCCGGCAATCGAGGCGATGTTGACGATCCTGCCGTAATTGCGTTCGAGCATATGCGGGACCAGCGCTTTGTTGCAGAAGAAGACGCCGTTGATGTTGATGTCGATGACCCGGCGCCAATCCTCTACGGAATACTCCCAGGTCGTCATGTTCGGTCCGGTGATGGCAGCGCTGGTGACAAGGACATCGACTGCGCCAAGCGCTTCGATCGTCTCTCCGGCGGCGGCTTCGACCGCTATGGGGTCGGCGACGTCTAGGGTGACGCTGTGCAGGCCTGGAACAATGGCCTTGGCCTGCTCGATCTGGGCCGCATCGCGATCCCAGACCGAAACACGCCCACCTTCGTCAGTGATCCTTTGCGCGACGGCCAGGCCGATGCCTGAGGCGCCGCCGGTGATAACAGCAGATCGTCCGGCAAATCGTCCCGCGAAACTCATCGACATGTCGTATTCCTCCCAATCGGCGGCGAATGTGAAGTCAACGGCCGACAAGTTCAAGCGCGGACTTGCAGCCTCAGAACAGCTTGTGATGGGCCAGCACCAGGCAATTGGACGGCACCGCCTCCTGGCCAAAATCGTCTCGTCCGGTATTGCGGAGAACGGCTGGAACGACTTGGCCGGCTGGCATCCGGGTGACAGGCGGCGCCGGATGGGTTATATTGCACTGCACAATGCGAGCGCCTGCAGGCGAGGCTCCCATCGATCCGACGAATCGGCCCATGAGCGGTCCATGAAATCGGCATTGAGCTGCAAGGACGGAAAACCGCTACCGAGATGAAGATTCCAAAATCTCTGTTGATTGATCCGGACAAGAACGCGGTCTATGGCAGCTTTGCCGTTGCCGTCTCGATCTGGGCGTTCTCCTACTCGACCATTTTCGGCCAGGCCATGATCCTGGCCTACTATGCGGTCTGGCTGCCGCTCATCCTGGTCGACTATCGGAAGATATTAAGGCACGCTTCCAGCGCCTGGCTTCCGCTGGCCTTTGCAACCTATGTCTGCTTCTCGGTGTTCTGGTCGGCGGCTCCCGGCACCACGGCAAGGACGGCCGTCCAATATTGCTCCCATATCGCCTGCGCCTATATTGCCGCGCGCACCGTCAGCGTCCGGACCTTGACCATAGGCGCCCTGATCGGGATTTTCGTCGTCCTGCTCTACTCGCTCAAGGTCGCGAGCTATTCCTACGACGTTCTCGATGGGACGTATAATTTCGTCGGCGCGTTCAGCTCCAAGAACCAGATCGGCTTTGTCGCATCGCTTGGCATCTATTTCTGCGTTGTCTACCTCGCCTTTCTCAGGCGCGGCCGGATAAGCTTTTTGCTGATCGTACCGATTGTCCTTCTATCGGGCTATCTGCTGGTCGTGTCGCATTCGGCCACTTCGATGGCATCGACCCCGGCGGTTCTCGCTCTGGTCGCCCTGCTTTCCATCGGCAAGCTGCTTTCGCTCCGACATCGCCGGGTGATTTTCATGATCGGTGCGGGCGGGCTGGTCGCCTGCACCGTGATTGCGCTGAATCTCGGACTGATGGACTTTGTCCTTGGCCTTTTCGGCAAGGATTCGACGCTCACCGGACGAACCTACCTCTGGCAACAGGGCTGGAATGCCGCGCAGCAATCGCCCATCCTCGGCGTCGGCTACGCGGCCTATTGGGTGCAGGGCTTCTCCGAGGCCGAGCGGCTGTGGAACGAATTCTACATCGCCGCCCGAAGCGGCTTCCACTTCCACAACACCTACATCGAGACCTTGGTGGAACTCGGCTTCGTCGGCGCGACACTGCTTTCGCTGATCATCCTGCGCACGCTCTGGGGTCACGTCTCGGCGCTGATATTCAGGACATGGCAAGCCGACTCCGTGATTCTTGCCGGCGTCATGGTGCTTCTGTTCATCCGCTCCTTCGTCGAGGTCGAGACCCTTAACCCCTACATCATGGGATCGTTTCTGCTGTACTACAGCTACTTCAAGCTGGTGAGGGTGCCGGCCGTCGCTCCTTCCCGGTGGAGCGCCGTGAACCACCTAAAGGAACCGGACGCCGTGCGAGGCTAGAGCGGGCGGATCCAGGCGGTTCCTGCCCGAAGGCCGCCTTGTTTTCTGATCTATAAGATACCAAACGCAAAAACCCCGCAGACCGCTGCCTGCGGGGTTGGTGCTTCGCTCCGGTGGAAAGAAGCTACTGGATGGCCAAGGGCGCCGGTTTGACCTTGATCACGTCCCCTGGCAGCACCGGTGTGTCTTCATCGGCGGTGATTTCGCTGGTCTTGCCGTCGACCACCCGCACCAGGGAAAATGACAAGGCCGCTGGTTCGTTGTTGCCGTAGAATTGCGGCATGGGGCTGCCCGACAAGGCTTCGGACATCAAGGCTTTTTCCATATTCAGCTTCAGCGTCACCTCGTTGAGATCGGCTTCCGTCTGTTGCCGGTCGGTCGCGAGGCTGGAGTTCTGGGTGTTCTCGAGATCGATGGCGTCCTGGGTGGCCTTGCTGATCGACTGCTTGGCCGTGAGAATTGCCGTTTCGTAATCCAGGATCTGGCCTTCAAGGTCGGCGATGGTTTGTTGCGAGTTCAAAACCCGCGTGTTGACGACCAGGCCCTTTTGCGCCAGCGACCCGATGCCGTTGAGCTGCTCCTTCGCCAGATCGACCTGCTTCTGCTGGTTGACGATCTTTTTCTGCAGCGAATCGATCTCGCTCTGCAGCAGCGCCTTCAAATCGTCGAGCGCCTGCAAGCGCAGCTTGAGTTTCTTCTGGTCGGCCGCCAGGATCGCCGTTTCATCGGCAACAATGCTGGGCAGCTTCGGATCGTCGGCCACCTCTTTCGGCACCGCGAATGTCGGCTTGTCCGCCAGTTCCGCTTCGACGCGGGCGCGCTTGACGGTCAGCCTGACCAATTGGTCTTGTAGTACGTCGAAATTGCCCTTGGCATTGATCAGGTCGCGGTCGAAGCGCTGCCCGCTCTCCGGGTTCCGCCGGGCTCCGCCGGCAATGCTCATCGCTTTCAGCACGGACAACCCAGGCACACAAGGGTACTGGCCGGGCGATTGCACCTCGCCAGAGATGTAGAATGGCCGGTACTGCGCCATTTCGACGGAAGCCTCCGGCTTGTCGGCCAGAGCGAGCTTGCGCTGCAGCGCCTCGCCGAGCGATGCCGCGATCTCCGAAGTCGTCTTGCCGGATGCGGGCATCTCGCCGACGAAGGGAACCGACAAGGTTCCAGCGGGGCCGACTGTGTATTCTCCATTGATGGCCGACCAGTCACGGAACGTGCCTTCGACGGTCTGCCATTCCGCCACGCGGATGGTCAGCTTGTCCTGTGCTCCTAGCCGATAGTCGTCGGCGAAGGCAAACTGTGGCAGCGCTAGCGACAGCGTCAGGCCGGTCGCCATTGTGAGGCAAGTCGTCAAAAGCCGTACTCGCCGCATGCGTCTGGAGAGAATGCCGGTGCAAAAGATATCGATTATATCTGCTTTCAACTGAGCGTTTCCGATCTGGTTTGCCCCGCCCGATGAGCTGCCGATGCCTGAGTCAGGGGCCTGAGTTCCGGGCCCGAATTCTGGACAGTCGCTCCTCGATGCACGGCCAGCAAGCGGCCGTCAGTAGCAGCCTCGCGACATCCAGACCGCAGGTACGGTCTTGATGATGATGCGAATGTCTTCGAACATCGACCAGTTCTCGACATAGTGCCTGTCGAACGCGACGCGGCTGTCGTAGGAAACATCGTTGCGTCCGCTGACCTGCCAGAGCCCGGTCAGGCCGGGGCGCGATTTCAGGTAATAGACGGCCGAATTGCCATAGATCTCCAGCTCATCGCGCACCACGGGACGAGGCCCGACCAGGCTCATATCGCCCTGCAGGATGTTGATGATCTGCGGCAACTCATCGAGGCTGAGCTTCCTCAGCACCGCTCCGACGCGCGTGATCCGCGGGTCGTTCTTCAACTTGCGGGTCGCCATCCATTCGGCGTTGGCCTCCGGATTCGCGGCGAGATAGGCAGCAAGCACCCGCTCGCCGTCTGGAACCATGGTGCGGAACTTGAGGCACGGAAAAATCCGTCCTCCGCGGCCGATTCGGCTGTGACCATAGAAAATCGGCCCGCCATCGGAAAACCTGACAAGCAGCGCTATCATCACGAACAGCGGGCTGAGAGCGACCAGGCCGATCAGCGAACCGGCAATATCGAAGCTGCGTTTGAGCAGGCCGCCGATCGGTGGCGGAAAATCGAGGCCGGCCTGCGAAAAATCCGCATCGGCCGGCTTGGCTACGTCCCTCATGCGTAAACTCCATACGTTGAACGGATGGTTTGGCGCACGATACCAAAAAAATGTTGCAGCGCAACACACAATTTCCCAGCCGGCTGTAATAGTCGCGTCATGAACTGACTAAATAATAAACTCGTCCTGCACAAAATTTCGCCTTTATGTCGCAAAAGAGACAGATTATGGGCAATTTTGGAAAAGCTAGTCCAATTTTGGGGCTGATTTTAGGCGATTCGCTCTTTATACGCTGCTACGGAGCTTTGCCGTCATTTAGAATTTCAAAATATCGACTGATCTCATGATAAAATACTAGTCGATATTATAACTCTTACTAGAGCGAGTCGATATCCGGCAATCAGTGGTGATGCCGACGTGTGCATTGCACCATGGCAGAGTCGATCCCGAGGATTCGTTTAAAATTATTCCGCAGCTGCCCTTGCCGCCTATTGCGCGGCTCAATAGAGTTGCAAATTGTTTCTGTCGGACTATGGACAGATTGGGCTAGGCCGGAAGCAACCGGCCAGAAGCGGGCAACCTAAATAAGCTCGCAGAGTTTAAGGGAGGTGCTCGGGGTGGGCTTGTCGACATTTTTTCCCGAGCCGGTTGATGGGCTATCGGGTATGTCACTGCCAAAGTTCATTATCGGAATGTGTTTTGCGCTGGCGATCGTGATCGTCTGGTCCTATTTGGGCGGCGCCTCGCTCGGTACGACGCTTTTTCGCGTCATCGGCTGTGCCATAGTCATCCAACTCGGTTATTTTCTGCTGGTCTTTGCCATGGTCGCCAGAAATGCCCCGACCCCGGCCGACAAAATTCGCGACACAGAACGAAAGCTGAGTTCGAACGAAGCGGCCGAGGGCGAGAAACTCAGCGCCAGGAGAGGCCTTCACTGATTTCGGGCCTGGCCGTGGTCTGCGATGTCCCTGTGACCTGTGGGTCAAGCCCGCCGGTCCTCTGACGAATTGCTCGCCTTCAACAACACCGGCGGTAGGCATCCCTGTTCTTTCAATTCCTTGACACTGCGGGCCTCGACGCTCTCGCTCCGCCCCACCGCCGTCCGGTCGGCGAGGATCAGCAACTGGTTTTCTGCCAGTCGAGCGCACTGATGGAGCGTGTAGGAACGGCTCTGCCAAGCGGCGCATTTCTGGAGCCATCCCGATTGAGGCTCGCCGCCTGCCCAACCGGGCCATGACACCCAGCAAAATGAAAAACTGGACGGCGTCGATGATTTTGGCGATGCTTGCTTCGCAATTGCAGCATAGGCATTTGGGCCGATGCATTTCAGATGGGCGATGGGGCATTGAGCGGACGAGGCGAGGAAATCCGCAACGACTTCTGCAATCGAGAGGCATGTCCATGACATCATCCCAGGTCTGCGTGATCATCGCCGCCCGCAATGCGGCGCGGACAATCCCGGCTGCCATTGCATCGGCATTACGCGAGCCTGAGGTTGCGGAAGTTGTCGTCGTCGACGACGCGTCCACCGACGATACCGCGAAAGTCGCCCACGCGGCCGGCGACGGCACGGGCCGCCTTTCCGTCATCCGCTTCGACGTCAATCGCGGCCCATCCTTTGCACGCAACGCCGCGATAGCCGGTTCCAGGTCGCCGTTCATCAGCATTCTGGACGCTGATGATTTCTTTTTCGAAGGCAGGTTTCACAGACTGTTCGCCAGCACCGATTGGGATTTCGCTGCAGACAACATCATGCTTGTCAGGGACGACGCGGCAACCGATGTTTCGAAAATCGTCGCTCCACCGTTCTCGCCCGAACCGGAATTCCTCGATTTCGAGGGTTTCATCGACGCCAACATCTCCAGGCGCCGTGTGCAACGAGGGGAACTGGGCTTCCTCAAGCCAGTGATCAGCCGCGCCTTCCTCGATCGGTATGGGCTGCGCTACGACGAGAAGCTGCGCCTGGGTGAAGACTATGAACTCTATGCGCGCGCGGTTGCCCATGGTGCGCGCTTCAAGGTCATCAAATCCTGTGGCTACGGCGCGATCGTGCGCGCCGATTCGCTGAGCGGACGGCACAAGACCCAGGACCTCAAGCATCTGGCCGATGCCGACCTGGCACTGCTGGCGATCGACAGTTTGCCGGAGGCATCGAAGGCTGCGCTGAGAAGGCACGAGCGGCACATCCGCGACAAATACCGGTTGCGGAAGTTTTTAGACGTCAAGGCTGAGCGCGGGCTGGCGCCGGCCGCGGCCTACGCCTTGGCCGGCTCGTCCAACCTCACGGCCGTCGTCCGCGGCGTCGCCTCCGACAAGCTGGATGCGCTGTTTCGCCGCGCGGGCCTCGCCGCGAAGCGTCAGCATGTACCGCCGCTGCGCTTCCTCATGGCCGGAACCAGCACGGCCAGCGAAAGCTAGGCCCGTCAACGTGCGATGGCGGTAGCCACGCCCTTACCCTTCGGTCGGCTCGCACCATTTCAACGAGATTCATGAGTTTACGATCTAGGTGGTTGCCTATGCGCGCAGGGAATGGCAATCTATGTTGCGGTGCAGCAATTTTGGATGGCCAACCGAACGGGCCCGAGACATCCCCTGTCGAAGGAGCTGGACGATGCAAGAAATGTCTTTCGAATGTGGACGGGCGCCAAGGCCGGTCACCAGCTCGACGATGATGGGGCGCTGACTGCATGGCCTCGATCTTTCGCTTCCGATCGAGAGATCCGGCGCGCGACACGCAGACCGACACCTCGCGCCTCGATCGGTTGGCAAGGCTGCTGGACCAGATCGCGGCCGAAGTCGAGGCGGAGAAGAGCGGACTTGAGAACCGCTACAGGACAACGGCCACCAATGCCGCCTTTCTGGTCGAGGCCATGGAGAACGGAGCGGTCTCCTCTCGCAGGTCTTCAGAAGTCGGCGAACTGACCAGGTCGATCCTGAATTGCGAGCGGCGCATCGCAGCGTTGTCGCGCCAGATGCAGATGATGAAGGATCTCCGTCATTCGCTGGATGAAATCTTCGAGCGGAATCGGCAGAACGACCCCGACATAAGGAGCGATTTTGTGAAGCCTGCCGATTCCGGTACGGGCTGAGCGAACACCCCGGGTCGGCGTAATGGTTTTAGGCACAACACGGAGCTTGGGAGCGACAGAGATCAAGATCAGGTTGTTTCGTCACGGTTCGACGATCGCTTTGGGGGCGCACAGCACAAGGTGAGTTTGATATGAATGCAGATCCTAAAAGCACGTCCGCCCCGGCAACCCGCGGCACCCCGTTCGCGCGCCCGATCCCAGGCAAGCTGCGGCGGCTCCGTCCAGACGGCGCGTTTCTGCTGGTCGTTCTCGTCAGCCTGGTTGCGGGCCTGGTGCCCGTCCGCGCCCAGGATCTCCCAACCGCGCCGTCCTTTGTCGATGATTTCACCAGCCTCAGTCGCGCGCGCTGGTACATTTCCGACGGCTGGACGAACGGCAAGCATCAGAACTGCACCTGGTCCAAAAGCCTGATCGGGCTTTCCGACGGCATGCTGACGCTCGGTTTCGAGAAGCGCAAGCTGAAGGATCGCGAATTCGCCTGCGCCGAGATCCAGACCAAGCAGCGCTTCGGCTACGGCACTTACGAGGCGCGGATGAAGACCGACACGGGCTCCGGCGTCAACGCGGCATTCTTCAGCTTCGTCGGCGATGCCGACAAGCAGCCCCATGATGAAATCGACTTCGAGGTGCTGACTAAGGACACGTCCAAGGTTCAGGTCAACGCCTACATAGCCGGCAAAGGCAAGAACGAGAAACTGGTCGACGTCGCCGGCGGCACCGACAAGGCCTTCAACGACTACGCCTTTGTCTGGGAAAAGGACCGGCTGCGCTGGTACGTCAACGGCAAGCTTGTCCACGAGATCACCGATCCGGCGAAGCTGCCCACCCATTCGCAAAGAATCTATTTCAGCCTGTGGGGCAGCGATACGATGAAGGGCTGGATGGGGCCGTTCTCGGATCCGGGCCGCAAGCTCACCATGCAGGTGGATCGCGTTGCATTCACCGCACTTGGCCAGCCCTGCCAATTCCCGGAATCGCTGGCATGCAACACAAACTAGAAGCGCATCTGAACCGGCCGGGCCGAAGATGGTCCGAAGCCCGAAGCTCGAACAGGCCCGAAGCCTTGAACAGGAATGAAACCGAATGAATTTGACTGTCTTTGGAATCGGCTATGTCGGTCTTGTACAGGCAGCGGTGCTTGCCGAAGTCGGCCATCAGGTGGTCTGTGTCGACATCGATGCAAAAAAGGTCGAGCGGCTCAACCAGGGTCATGTCCCGATCTTCGAGCCGGGGCTCGAAAACATGGTCAAGGAGAACCATGCCGCCGGCCGCATCAAGTTCACCACCGACGCCGCCGCGGCGATCAGGCATGGCCAGATCCAGATGATCGCCGTCGGCACGCCGCCGGGCGAGGATGGTTCGGCCGACCTCAAATATGTGCTGGCCGTCGCCGAGGCCATCGGTCGTGAGATGGAGGAGCCCAAGATCGTCGTCGGCAAGTCGACCGTGCCCGTCGGCACCTGCGAAAGGATAAAGGCCAGGATCGCCGCAACGCTGAAGGCGCGCGGGCGCGAGGATCTGGCTTTCGACGTCGCCTCCAATCCGGAATTCCTCAAGGAAGGGTCCGCTGTGAGCGACTGCATGAAGCCCGACCGCATCATCGTCGGCACCAGCAACGAGGAGACCGAGGCGGTGATGCGCGAGCTCTACGCGCCGTTCAACCGCAACCACGAAAAGATGATCGTGATGGATGTGCGCAGTGCCGAGTTCACCAAATACGCGGCCAATTGCATGCTGGCGACCAAGATCAGCTTCATGAATGAAATGGCCAACCTGGCCGAGCAACTGGGCGCCGACATCGAGGAGGTCCGCAAGGGCATCGGCAGCGACCCGCGGATCGGCTACCACTTCATCTATCCGGGCCTCGGGTATGGCGGCTCGTGCTTCCCGAAGGATGTGCGTGCCCTGATCAAGACCGCCGAGGCCGTCAAGTTCGACGCCAAGCTGCTGCGTGCCGTCGAGGAGCGCAACAACCAGCAGAAGTCGGTCCTGTTCGAGAAGGTGGACCGCTATTTCAAGGGCAATCTCAAGGGCAAGACATTTGCTCTGTGGGGCTTGGCCTTCAAACCCAATACCGACGACATGCGCGAGGCCCCGGCCCGCACGCTGATGGAAGCGCTCTGGGCCGCCGGTGCCAATGTCCAGGCCTATGATCCGGAGGCGATGCAGGAATGCCAGGCGATCTACGGGCTGCGGGACGACCTGCAACTGTGCGGCACCAAGGAGGCCGCGCTGCGAGGCGCCGACGCGCTCTTGATCGTGACCGAGTGGAAGAGCTTCAGCGCACCGTCCTTCGATGCCCTGAAGAACGCGCTGACCACGCCCGTCATCTTCGACGGACGCAATCTCTACGACCCGAAGGTCATCGCCCGCCACGGCATCGAATACCACAGCATCGGCAGAATGGCGGCGTGACGCTAGGGCGGTCCAGCAAGGAGCCAGGTCCATGAAAGTTCTGTTTGCAGGCGGCAACGGCTACACCCCGCAGTTCAGCGGTGGCGTTCAGTCGAGCACGCACCATCTGGTCGAGCAGCTGCGCGAGCACGGTCATGACGCCTCGGTTCTGGCGGCGCTGTTCGGTGACGGCATGTTCGGTTTCAAGGCGCGCGCCAAGATGAAGCTGCTTCGCCAGCGTGCGGTCATCGACAGCTATCCCGGCTATCCGGTCGTGCGGGCATGGTTTCCCTGGGAGGCGGCCCGCTTCGCGGTCGAACGGCTCGATCCCGATGTCGCCGTCGTGCAGTGCCACAAATCGGTGCCGATCGGAAAGGCGCTGCAGGCGCTCGGCGTGCCACTAGTGGTCTACCTGCGGAACGTCGAATTCCACGAATTGGCCGGCGACCTGCGCGAATTGCATTCGGCGCTTTATATCGCCAATTCCGAATTCACAGCGCGCACCTATAAGGAAAAGTTCGGCATCGATTCGACCGTGATTCCACCGACCATCAATCCCGGGCTCTATAGCACGCCGACCACCGGCGAATTCGTCACGCTGATCAATCCTTACAATGAAAAAGGGTTCGAACTCGCCGTGCGCATCGCCGGCCAATGCCCCGAAATCCCGTTCCTGTTCGTCGAAAGCTGGAAGCTCGACGACGACCACCGGGCGCAGATCGAACAGATCATCGCGCCGCTGCGCAACGTCAGGCTGGAAAGCCGCACCAGCGACATGAAGACCGTCTATGGCCGCACCAAGATTCTGCTGGCGCCCAGCAAATGGGAAGAGGCGTGGGGACGGGTGGCGTCCGAGGCCCATTGCAGCGGTATTCCGGTCGTCGGGTCCCGCCGCGGCGGCCTGCCGGAAGCGATTGGCGCCGGCGGCGTGGTGCTCGACTACGACGCACCGCTCGACGACTGGGTCGCCGCGGTCAGGCGGCTATGGAGCGACAAGGCCGAGTACGACCGTCTGTCGGCGGCGGCGCAGCTGTTTTCGGAGCGGCCGCAAATGAACCCCGACAGCCAGTTCGCGACTTTTCTCGGCGTTCTCGACCGCGCCAGGCAAGGCGCGCTGGAGCGTGCCGCCTGATGCATTTCGTCCAAAGCCATGCATGTCGCCTAAAAGCCGGCTCTCGCGCCTGACCGGGGTGGGAGCTGCTTTGGGACAACGACACGCACCACACCAGACGCTTGAAGCGCCTCGCATGGCGGCGACGGGCATCAGCCCTCATCCGCGCGAGCAGATCGCCGACCGGCCTCGAAAGATCGTCCATTCGATGAAGATTTGCTTCGTAGTTGATAAGTTCCCCTCTTTGTCGGAGACCTTCGTCCTCGACCAGATAGAAGGGTGCCTCGAGCGCGGCATGCAAGTCGGCGTCGTCTGCAACGAGACGTCCTTCGGCAAGGACAGCAACATCGACGGCCGCTGGCAGGCTCTCCCTGGCAAGGTCGTCTGCTGGTGGGGTGGGCTGGGGCGCTTTCGTCCGACGCTCAGGAGATGGTCGGGCAGGTTCTGGGATAAACTCTCGACCGCCGTCGACATTGCCTTTGCGCGCAAATTGCAGAACGCCGATGTGATCGTCGCGCATTTCGGCAATAACGGCATGCGCGTCGCCCGCGCCATGAAACGAGGCCGGATTTCCGCTCCGCTGGTGACCATATTCCACGGCCGCGATGTCGGCGAACCGCTGCATGACAACACGCTCACGCGCTACAAGGTGGTCTTCGAAAAGGGCGTTCTCCAGCTCCCGGTGAACGGGTTTTTCCGCGACGCCCTGATGGGCGTCGGCGCACCCCCCGCGCAGGTCATGGTTCACCATATGGGCGTGCGGCCCGGTGAGATCGGCTACCATTGGCGTTCCTGGGAACGGGACACACTGTCCTTCATCTCGGTCTGCCGGCTGACCGAAAAGAAGGGCATCGAATTCGCCCTTCGGGCGCTGGCCAGCCTGCCGCGGCGTGACTGGGTCTATTCGGTAATTGGCGGTGGCGAATTGCTGGAAGAGTTGAAGAAGCTCGCCGCAAATCTCGGCATTGCCGACCGGGTGACTTTCCTCGGGCCGCGTCCGCACGCCGAGGTCAAGCAGCGCCTGCGAGATGCCCACGTATTCCTGCTGCCCAGCGTTGCCGCGCGAGACGGCGATCTAGAGGGTATTCCGGTGGCGCTGATGGAGGCCATGGCCGCCGGACTGATCGTGGTCAGCACCTATCACTCGGGCATCCCCGAGCTGATCGAGGATCAGGAGACAGGTTTCCTCGCACCGGAGCGAGACGTTGCGGCGTTGGCCCGCAAGCTTGTCTGGGTGGCCGAGAACCCGGACAAATGCGAACGCATCGCACGTGCGGCGCGCCGCAAGATCGAGCAGGATTTCAACGCGGACGTGCTCAACGAACGTTTTGCGCAGATCGTTGCCCAGCTGGCCGAAGCCAGGCACCCGGCATGAATGCCAACCCGCCCCCCCAGTTCGGTCGCGTCGCCCTGCGCGGCGGCGTGGTGACGATCGGCGCGCAAGGCTTCAGGATGGCGATCCAGTTTCTCTCGGTCATCGTGCTTGCGCGTCTGCTCGTGCCCGAGGATTTCGGCTTGGTGGCTTCCGTCGGGCCGATCGTGGCCTTTGTCGGACTGCTTCAAAACCTTGGCCTGCAGCAGGCCGTGGTCCAGCGCAAGGACATCAGCACCGAGCAGCTCAACCAGGTATTCTGGATCAGTGCGCTGGTGGGGCTGGGCAGTGCCGTGGTGGTTGCATGCCTCGCGCCCGCCATCGCTGCCTTCTATGGCGATCAACGCATGGTCGGGATCACCATCGGCTCTGCCTTGCCGCTGCTTCTTGGCAGTCTCGCCGCGGTGCCGCTGGCGCTGATGAACCGCCATTTGCGCTTTGGCCAGCTCGCATTGAACGATGTGATTACCGCCGCTGCCGGACTTGCGACTACCGCAGTGGCCGCCTATGCGGGGCTGGGCTATTGGTCGCTGGTCATCGGCCCGGCGGTTTCGGCTGTTGTCGCGCTCGCCGCGGCATGGCAGGTGGCGCGCTGGACGCCGTCACGGCCGGACCTGAAGGTCGATACCGACATATTATCGTTCGGCGCCAATCTGACCGGCTTCAATCTGGCCAACTTCTTCTCGCGCAATCTCGACAACATCCTGATCGGAAAATATTCGGGCGCGATCGAACTCGGCTACTATGACCGCGCCTACAAGCTCCTGCTGTTTCCGCTGCAGAACATCAACCAGCCGCTGACACGCGTGATGGTGCCGCTGCTGAGCCGCATCCATGAGGACAAGGCACGGTTTCGCGATATCTATGTGCGAACCAACTGGATGCTGGCGGCCATCACCATGCCCGGCATCGCGGCGCTGACGTTGACGTCGGACCAGGTCGTCGGGCTTCTCTTCGGCGAGCGCTGGACGGCGGTGGCGCCGATCTTCGCCTGGCTGGGCATTGCCAGCCTGATCCAGTCCGTCTCGAGCACCACCGGATGGATCTTCATCTGCCAGGGCAAGACCAAGACCATGTTCCACTGGGGCATCTACTCGTCGCTGACGACGGTCGCCGCCTTCATCATCGGATTGCACTGGGGCGCCGTCGGTGTCGCGGCGGCCTACGCGATCAGCGGCTATGTGCTGCGCGTCCCGGTACTTGCCGTTCTTGTCCACCGGGTCGGCCCTGTGACCGCAGCCGACTTCCTGGTCATGCAGGGGCTTTTCATAGCCTCGTCGCTGCTTGCCTGGTCCGTCTACCGCGAGTTGCCGGCATCGCTGACCGGCCAGTCAGACCTGCTCGCGGTGGTCCTGGCGGTTGCCCTCAATTATTCGATCGGACTGGTCCTCATGCTTGCCCTTCGCCAGTCGCGCAGCGCCCTGTTCAGCACGCTTTCCAGCGCCATGCGCAACGCCCGCTAGGCCGGCAATCACCGGCCTCAACAGCGCACCCGCCGACATCGCCGACGTATGCTCCTCAAGTACTGCCTGAAGGCTCGTCCTGCGATAGAGGTCGAGATTGGCGGTAAGTCTGCCGAGCTTCTCGCTCGCTTCCTCGGGCGTCACCGTGTCGATGTCGAGCAGCAGGTCGGCGACGCCGATCCGCTTGGCAAGTTCCTTGGTCTTGAATTCATAGGCAATCGGCAGCACCGGCGTGCCGACGCAGAGCGACATGATCATCATGTGCATGCGCGTTGCGACGACGAAGTCGAAGCCCTTCACCAGTGCCATCAGTTGCTCCGGCGTGTGGAACGAAGCGTCCACGCTGACATGCTTGGCGATCTCCGGATCGAGTTCGGCAACAATCGTCCGCGCCGTCTTGGAATCATCATGGGCGTATTCCGGCACGCCCTGGCAGGTGGAGACGAAGGTGACCTCCTTGGCGTGGTCCCTGACCAGGATGGTCGCGATCTCGCGGATCGAGTCGATGTAGCGGCGCATGCCACCCTCGCCGTCGCTGACATAGTTCCAGTGACGGACGGAAATGGCGACGCGGCCGGTGACGGTTGTCGACTGGCCGGAGGCCAGAATTTTTCCGATCCTGTCGGTGTCGGCCAGGGTAAAGACGGCGTCGGCCACGACGTGGCATTTGCCGGGGTCTTTCACCATGTCCACAATGTGGCCTCTCGAACGTTCGTCGCGCAGCAGGATGAGCGGGCTCCGGTCGAAGATCGGGCTCAACTCCTGGCGATTGTAACTTTTGTTGAACGGGCCGAGCGATTGCGTGAAGAAGACGGGGTCCTTGCCCAGAATCGCATCAATCCGGAATTGATTGAGCCGCCGCTCCAGATTGTAGGTCTCGACGAGATAGGTTCCGCCTGTCGTGACCACGAGGTCGGCGTCTCTGTAGATGTCGAGACCACGGCGATTGCTTGGGCTGAAAAAACGCCCGAGAACGCCGGTGCCGAACCGCCGCAGGGCAGTGAGCACGAGCCGATTGTAGAGCGGCTTGAACAGGTTCTTCAGTCCGCTGCCGTATTTGTAGCGGAACAGCGATTCCGACAGCAGCTTGTGGAATGCGAGATCCGGATAGTCCTTCTTCGTGTAGAGCCTCGCCGCCACCTCCGGCTGGCTGTCGAAGACGTAGAACTGGATATCTTCTTGCACGATCGTCTTGAAAACATGGCGGATCGCCAGGAGGATCGCTGCATCCCCGGTATTCAGGCAGACGGTGTTTTCAACCGCGATCTTCATGGAATGACCTCATTTCGTGAGTAGTCCCGTGCTTCCATCGACGGGTGCGAAGGGGGCGGATTGCAGGCGGGTTGGCCGAAAATGCTGCACGCCAAGGATGGTCCTCGCGTCGTGATTATTGGCGCGCAGCCCGATGGCAGGCCAACGCGCGGTCCATGCGGCCCAAGCAGAGCGAGATTAACCCATCGATTTTGCAGTGCAACAAAAAATGTGGATCTTTGCTACGCTGCAACCAAAAATGTTGCGATGCAGCAAGAGCTGTACTAGCATCGTAGCGGGCGGGCCAACAGCGGTCGAGTTTTCATGCTGCATGTCTTGTACTTGGTACACGACGTCTCCGACCCGGCAGTGCGCCGGCGGATCATAATGCTCAAGGCAGGCGGCGCCCAGGTTACGCTGGCCGGCTTTCGTCGTACGGCAAGCGCAGTTGCTGATGTCGAGGGCTTGCAGCCGATCGATCTCGGCCCGACTCGTGATGGCCGATTCGCCCAACGTCTGGCCGCGATCATGAAGGCGGTCGTCTCGACCGGCTCGAAGCTGGGCTCGATGCCACGGCCCGACCTCATTATCGCGCGCAATCTGGAAATGCTGGCGCTTGCCCGCCGCGCGAGGTCGGCCTTCCAGGCAACGGTGCCGATCGTCTACGAGTGCCTGGACATTCATCGCCTGCTGCTTCGCGACGATCCGCTGGGCTGGGCGATGCGCGGCGCAGAACGCTTCCTGGCCAGGGATGTGAAGCTTCTGGTGACCAGCTCTCCGGCCTTCATCGCCAACTATTTCAAGCCGTTCGGACAGATTGCCGCCCCGGTCGAACTGCTCGAAAACAAGTATTTCGAGCCGGCCGCGCCCTCGCTGGATGACCGGGCGGCGCCGGAGAACCCCGTTGCGCCGCCTTGGCGGATCGGCTGGTTCGGGGCGCTCCGCTGCCGCCGTTCCCTGGAGCTTCTGGCCGACTTCTCGCGCCGCCTCGACGGCCGCTTTGAAATCGTCCTCAGGGGCCGGCCGGCGCTGTCCGAATTTCCCGATTTCCACGGTTTCGTCGAATCGGAGCCCTGGCTCTCGTTTGGCGGTCCCTACCGCAATCCCGAGGATATGGCGGCGATCTACCGCGAGGTTCACTTTTCCTGGGCCATCGACTTTTTTGAGCAGGGCCTGAACTCCGAATGGCTATTGCCCAACCGGCTTTATGAGGGCTGCCGCTTCGGAGCCGTGCCGATTTCGATGGGAGCCACCGAAACCGGCCGATTCCTCGACCGGCAAGGCATTGGGGTTCTTTTGCCAGAAGCCACGCCCGAGGCGCTCGAAGCCGCCGTCGGCACGATGGAGCAGCATCGGTTCGAGACATTGAAGGCGCGTGTTCTCGCCCGCAATCCGCGCACCTGGAGCTACGACCGCGCCGATTGCCGGGCGCTCGTCGAAAAGCTCCGCGGGCTGACTGCGGCTCCCGGTCCATATGCTGCCGAAGCATTGGCATAGAAGGACTGCCGATGACGCAAACCGAAATTCCATCCTGCATGATCGTGGTTCCGTGCCTGAACGAAGCGGCCCATATCGGCGCGTTGCTTCGAGAGCTCCGCCCTGCGGCCGAGAGGCTGGGCGCCGTGATCATCGTTGCCGATGGCGGCAGCACGGACGGCACCAGGACTATCGTCGCGGACATCGCCGCAAAAGATAAGCGGATGGTCCTGCTGCACAATGAAAAGCGCTTGCAGAGCGCGGCGATCAATCTCGCCGTTGCCAGATTCGGGGACGGCGTTGACTATCTCATTCGCATCGACGCGCATGGCGGCTATCCCGCGGATTATTGCGACCGGCTGGTCGAAGAAGCGCAGGCCACCGGTGCAGATTCGGTCGTCGTCTCGATGCTGACCAGTGGCAGCGGCATGGTGCAGAAAGCAGCGGCAGCGGCGCAGAACTCCAGGCTCGGCACCGGCGGCTCCAAGCACCGGCATCTTTCGGCGGGGGAATGGGTCGATCATGGCCACCATGCCCTGATGCGGATATCGGCTTTCATCGCGGTCGGCGGCTATGACGAGACGTTCAGCCACAATGAGGATGCCGAACTCGACTATCGGCTCCGCCAGGCCGGTTACCGCATCTGGATGACCGGCAAGACGCAAATGGTCTACTACCCGCGCTCCTCGCTGAAGGGCCTCTATTTTCAGTATCTCGGCTATGGCCGTGGCCGCGCGAAGAACGTTCTCAAGCATCGCATGATCCCGAAAATCCGGCAGATGGTGCCGCTTCTGGTGTTCCCGGTGGTTCTTCTCGCCGCCTTTTCCTTCGTCCACTGGCTGGCGGCCGTGCCGCTTTTGCTGTGGGCGTCGGTCTGCCTCGGCTACGGCTTTTGGACCGCCGTCAGCCAGCGCAAAGCCGACATTGCGCTTGCCGGGGTCTCGGCAATGGTCATGCATTTCGGCTGGTCGGTCGGTTTCTGGCTGCAACTGCTCGCACCGCGACCGCAGCGCGGGGTAGCGTGATGGACCCGGTCAGGAAAAATCGAAGCATCGATATCTGCGTCTGCACATTTCGCCGGCCGGAGCTTGCCGACACGCTTCGCTCCATAGCGGCCGTGGATATGCCCACGGGATTCGACATCGGTGTCATCATCGCGGACAACGACGATACGCCGACGGCTGAAACGCTGGTCGCCAAGCTGGCGGGGGAGTTGAAGCTGCCGGTGACCTACCGGCACGCCCCGGCCCGCAACATCTCGATCGCGCGCAACGCTTGCCTCGATGCCAGTGCGGCGGATTTCGTCGCCTTTATCGACGACGACGAGACGGCTACCGCTGGCTGGCTTGCCGAACTGGTTGCGACGGCGGAAGCAACTGGTGCAGCGACGGTGCTTGGGCCGGTGCAAGCCCGTTACTTGCCGGATGCGCCCGCCTGGATGCGCAAAGGCGATTTCCACTCGACCTCGCCGGTCTGGGTGAGCGGCGAGATCCGCACCGGCTACACCTGCAACGTCCTGCTCAGGATGGGCGCTGAGAGCCTGCGCGGCCGGCGCTTCAGCCTGGCACGTGGCCAGACCGGCGGCGAAGATACGGAATTCTTCGACCAGATGGTCAAGGCCGGCGGTCGCATCGCCTTTTCGCCGGAGGCTTGGGTCGACGAAGCGGTGCCACCTGCCAGGGCGGCATTCGACTGGCTAGGCCGCCGCCGGTTCCGCGTCGGGCAGACGCACGGTCATCTTCTGGGGCGCAACGCACACGGCCTTGCCCGTCTCAAGCAGGTCGGTCTTGCCGCGGCAAAGGCCGCCTACAGTTTCCTGTCGGCAATTCCGGTCGCCATCGACCCCGTCCGCCGGAACCGCAGCCTGCTTCGCGGCATTATGCATGTCGGCGTCGTCAGCGGCCTCGTCGGGGTTCGTGAAATCCGCCAATACGGCCTGTCTTCGCCGCAGCAAGGGGGCAAGCGTGCAGCCTGACGTGAGCTTCGTGATTGCCGCCTACAATGCCGAGGCGACCATCGATCGGGCGATTGCCAGCGCCGTCGCCCAGCGCAATGTCAGCGTCGAGGTCATCATCGTCGACGACAAGTCGCGCGACCGGACGCTCGACCTGGCGAGATCCTATCCCGAAGACATCGTACGCGTTGTCGCGCTTGAGCAAAACAGTGGCCCCGGTGGCGCCAGGAATGCCGGCCTTGAGCTTGCTCGCGGCAGGTGGGTCGCGGTCCTAGATTCGGACGACGCGGTCTATCCCGGGCGAATCTGCACCATGATCGAACGCGCGGAGAAAGCGGGCGCCGAGATCGCGGTCGATAATCTGCAGGTCGTTCGCGAGGATGGCGTTGCCGAAGAGACGATGTTCCCGGCCGACTATCTGGAAGGGCTCGGTGAAATCTCGCTGGCGGATTTCATCGGCGGCAATGTCCTCTTCGAATCGAGGTTCAATCTCGGCTATCTCAAGCCGATCTTCCAGCGCCGGTTCCTGAACGAGAACGGGCTTCGTTACGATGAAAGCCTGATCATTGGCGAAGACTATATCCTCCTGGCCAGTGCTCTGGCCAAAGGCGGCAAATGCGTGGTCGAGCCGACGACGGGCTATATCTACCACATTCGCACCGGTTCCATCTCCCGGGTGCTCGAACTTCATCACGTCGAGGCGATGCGCAGGGCCGATGCCACCTTCGCCGCGACCCATTCCATGGATGCTGCGGCCGAGGCGGCCTTCGCCAGGCGCTCACGCAGCCTACGGCGGGCGGCATCATTCCTGTCGCTGGTTCAGCACATCAAGGCGCGGTCGCCGCTCAAGGCGATATGGACGGCGCTCAGCGATCCGGCGGCGGTTCGGCATATGGGCATGCCGATCGCCGTCCGGCTGCGAAGGGTAGCGGCACAGTTTGCCGTGGTGGCGGGGAGGTGAAGGGCTGCAGGCGAATGGATGAAGACAGTTTTCGCCGCCTGCGACAGGTTGAAATCGATCTCCTCAGAAGGAACATGCAATGAAAAAAGTCAGGAAGGCAGTCATACCGGTGGCGGGGCTTGGAACGCGGTTCCTGCCGGCGACCAAGTCCATGCCGAAGGAAATGCTGCCTGTGGTCGACAGGCCTGTCGTGCAATATGCGGTTGACGAGGCGTTCGAGGCCGGCATCGAGCACATCGTCTTCGTCACCGGCCGCAACAAGGCGGTGATCGAGGATTATTTCGACCTGCATCCTGAACTGATCGGAACCCTGGAGCAGAGCGGCAAGAAGGCGCAACTCGAATCGCTTGAAAGCCTGCTTCCCGTCGCCGGCGCGACGAGCTTCATCCGCCAGCAGTCGCCGCAAGGCCTCGGCCATGCCGTCTGGTGCGCGCGCGAAGTCATCGGTGACGAGCCCTTCGCATTACTTTTGCCGGACATGGTGTCCTTCGGCGGGCGCGGGTGTCTCGCCGAGGTCGCCGATCTTTATGCGCAGACTGGCGCAAACGTTATCGCTGTCGAGCGTTGCGATCCGACCGAGACCAGCAAATACGGCATTGTCGGGCGCGGCGCTGATGTCGGCACGGGCTTCGAGGTGACGGCCATGGTCGAAAAGCCGGCTCCTGCCAATGCGCCGTCGAACTTCTACATCAACGGCCGCTACATCCTGCAGCCCGAGATATTCTCGCTGTTGGCCAGCCAGCAACGCGGCGCCGGCAACGAGATCCAGCTGACCGACGCAATGGTGCGTCTCGCACAGACCCAGGCTTTCTTCGCCCAGCCTTTCGACGGCCGCATGTTCGACTGCGGTTCGAAGGAGGGCTTCATCCAGGCCAATGTCGCTTTCGCGCTGGCGCGGGAGGACATGAAGGGCCCGATCTTCGAGATGCTGCAGGAATTCGTCCGGTCGCATCAGCGTCGGGAAGAAGCCGCATAATGTCCATTTTTTCGAGGCATTGTGGGTGCGGCTGATGACGCAGGACAGGCCGTTGCGCCGCGCGTAACGCGCACTGTCCGGCGCAAGGTTTGCACCCTATGTCCCGACCTTCGAGGCGGTAGCGCCTGCAAACTAGAATTGGACCGAAGATGAACTATGCCAATTTTCCTGTCGACAAGAGGACGCCATTGCCGGCTTCAAATGCGGCAAACGCCGAAGACTTCATCGACATCGAGCGCCTGCTTGGCATGGCCGCGCGGCAGGCGAAAGTGGTTGCCGCCTGCGCCGTCATCGGTCTCTTTCTCGGCGTGCTCTATTTGCAGACGACGCCTCCTACCTATGTGGCGACGAGCAGCGTGCTGATCGACGAAGGATTGAACAAGGTCGTCGACGACATTTCGGCGGCGTCGGTCAGTATGCAGACCGACTCCGCCGTTCTAAGCCAGATCGAAATTTTGCAGTCGGCCAGGCTGGCGGGGGTGGTCGTCGACAAGCTGAAGCTCGATCAGAACGACGCTTTCATGAACCCTCCGACGTCGGCCATGTCGAAAGTGTCAGGCTTTGTACGCAGTATCATCCAGTCGGTCCGCCCCAAGCGCGCCGCTAGCACAACCGATGTCACTCAGCTTGACGCTGCGACGCGTGACGCGATCACCGCATCGTCATCGCCCCGCGACTACGCAATCTTCAAGCTGCAGAACCAACTCGACGCCGAGCGGATCGGCCGAAGCTTTGTCATCAGCATCTCCTTCCAGGCGACGGATCCGGCGCTTGCGACCGCCATCACCAAGGCCTATGCCGATGCCTATCTCGCCGATCAGCTCGATGCCAGCTTCGACGCGACCGAACGGGCGGCGGTCTGGCTGCAAGGCCGGCTGACCGAGCTCCGCGAGAGCTCCCAGGCGGCCGCATTGGCGGTCGAAAAGTTCAGGGCCGAACATGGACTGGCTGTCAATGACGGCCAGTTGATCAGCGACAAGCAATTGTCCGATCTCAACACCCAGCTGATCGTCGCGCAGGCCGATACCGCACGTGCCGGCGCCCGCTATCAGCAGTACAAGTCGATCGTCGAAAGCGGCTCGGACAATGCGTTCAAGGAGGCTGCGATATCGAATGACCAGCCGAGCAGCTCCGTCATCACGACGCTGAAGAACCGCTATCTCACCGTCGCCAAGCGGCAGCAGGACGTCGAAGCCAATTTCGGCCCGCAACATCCGCAGGCCGTCGCGCTCGCCAAGGAAAAGGCCGACATATCGGCGCAGATTTTCGGCGAGCTGAAGCAACTGACCGAAAGTTACCGCAACGAATACGAGGTCGCTCTGGCGCGCGAAACCGCGCTCCGCGCAAATGTCGCCTTGGCGGCTGGCAAGAGCTCCATCGACAACCAGTCGCAGGTCAAGCTGCGTGAGCTGGACCAGAAGGCGACGGCGCTGTCGACGCTCTACCAGACGTTCCTGAACCGCTATGAGGAGGCCGCCCAGCAGCAATCCTTCCCGGTCGGCAAGATCCGGGTCATCTCGGACGCGACGATGCCGCAGTCGGCCGCAACCCCGCGAACGGCCATCGTGCTGGGGCTTTCGCTGGCGCTTGGCATAATGATGGGGGCAGGGGTTGGTGGCCTGAATGAATTCAGGGAACGCTTCTTCAGGACCGGCGAGGATGTCCGCGACCGTGTCGGCCTCAAATTCCTCGGCTATCTCCCGGTCATCGGCAAGGCTGGCAAGGATGACCAACGCAATGGCGGTCAGCCTGATGTCAAAGTCGTTGAATCCAAGACCGCCAAGTCCTCCAAATCCCAGCCCTCCAAAACATTGTCGGCGGCCGAAAAACGTGCGCGGATGCGGGTAACCGTCGATGCACCGGCATCGATGTTCTCCGAGACGCTGCGCAACGCAAAGATTGCCTTCGACGTCGTGATGGAGGGCCAGGGCAGCCGGGTCATCGGCGTGGTCTCGGTGCTTCCCGGCGAAGGCAAGTCGACGGTGGCCGCCAATCTTGCCGGGCTGCTTGCCGTCAACGGATCGAAAACGCTGCTGATCGATGGCGACCTGCGCAATCCCGGCCTCAGCCGCAGCCTCGGTATGGAGGCCGAGCAGGGCCTGATGGAAGCGGTGGTGAGCGGGCAGACCTGGCAATCGGTCGGCAAGATCGACCGGCAGACCAAGCTGGCTATCATCCCGGCCGTCCTGCGTGGCCAGTTTTCGCATACCAGCGAGCTTCTGTCTTCGGCCGGCATGCGGCGCTTCATCGATAACGCCAAGGAGACCTTCGAATACATCATCGTCGATCTGCCGCCACTCGGGCCTGTCGTCGACGCCAAGGCCTTCGCTCCGCTTGTCGACGGCTTCGTGCTGGTCACCGAGTGGGGACGCACGCCGCGTGCGATGGTGCAATCCGTGCTCAGCTCGGAGCCCTACATCGCCAAGAAGATCATTGGCGCGGTGCTGAACAAGGTCGAACTGAAGAAACTGGCCAAGTATGGCTCGATCGGCGGCTCGGAAAAATTCTTCGACAAATATTCGAGTTACTATCTGGAAAAATCGGAAGCGCGCACCAAGGCAGCCGCCTGAGCGACGATATCGCGCTCAGGAAAATATCAGCCTGGCGCGGTTGTCGACGATCCTGAGGGCGGTCAGCCGGCCGGTTTGGAAGGCGCCTGTGTCTATGCCAAGCCGGCGCCCCTCGAGCTTCGGAATGTCGACCGGCGTATGTCCGTGCACGACATAGCGGTCGAGAAGATGCGCGGCGTCAAAGAACTCCGAGCGGATGTTGAGCAGGTCGTCCTCGTCCTGCGCGGCGAGGTCGATGCCGGGCCTGATGCCGGCATGAACGAACACGAATTTCGCCGAACAGATCATGACCGGCAGCGCGCGCATGAAGCTGATATGGCCGGCGGGAATGATCTCCCGAATGCGCCGGTCGACCTCCTCGCTCGACCCATAGAGATCGGCCATGCGCGACGGGTCGATGCCGTAAGAAAACAGCGTCTGCAGGCCACCTATCGCCAGCCACGACTCTCTCGAAATGATCCCGTCGAGATAGTTCAGCATCACGACTTCGTGGTTGCCGGCAAGGCAAATGCGCTGGAAACCTTGGAGCGGCGGCGCCAGCAGATGATCGAGCACACGCGCCGACTGAGGCCCACGATCGACGTAGTCGCCGAGCATGATGATCAGCTTTCGTCCTTCGAAGGGCGCCGAATCGAGCAGGATCTTCTGCTCCAGGGCGCGGAGTTCCTTGTAGCAGCCATGCACGTCGCCGATCGCATAGACGACCGTGTCCCGCATATCGATTTCCAGCCGCCGTCGCGCCGCGGCCTGGGACTTTCTCGATCGCTGGAACAGGGTCACGTATGGCATCTCGCATGGCTGTGGGTGCGCCTCGATTCCGAAGCAACATGACGACGCAGTGCGTGGATACCATGTCCGGCGCCGGTCGTTCCATACCGGAGCTTCGGACGCAACTCGGCTTCGGCGTCCTTACAGGCCGATGCCGCGGCGGTTCAGTGCGGCGGTGATCTCGTCGAGGATGGCCGGGTCGTCGATCGTTGCCGGCATGGCCCATTCCTCCTTGTCGGCGATTTTCTGCATGGTGCCGCGCAGGATCTTGCCGGAGCGCGTCTTCGGCAGGCGCTTGATCGTCACCACCGTCTTGAAGGCAGCGACCGGGCCGATTCGTTCGCGCACCAGCGAGACAACCTCGTTTTCGATGATGCCGGCGTCGCGGTCGACGCCGGCATTCAGCACGACGAAGCCGAGTGGAACCTGGCCTTTCATAGCATCGGCAATACCGACGACGGCGCATTCGGCGACGTCGGGATGCGCGGCCAGAACCTCCTCCATGGCGCCGGTCGATAGCCGGTGGCCGGCGACATTGATGATGTCGTCGGTGCGAGCCATGACATAGAGATAGCCGTCCTCGTCCATCATGCCGGCGTCCGCGGTTTTGTAGAAGCCGGGGAACTCGTCGAGATAGGCTTGGCGAAACCGCTCGTCGGCATTCCACAGCGTCGGCAGGCAGCCGGGGGGCAACGGCAATCTCACCACGACATTGCCAAGCGTACCACGCTTGACTTCATGCCCGGCATCGTCGAGCACGCGGATGTCATAACCGGGCATCGGCACGCCGGGCGAGCCGTATTTGACCGGCAGCAGGCCCAGTCCGGCGGGGTTGATGGTCATCGGCGAGCCGGTCTCGGTTTGCCACCAATGGTCGATCACCGGCACGTTCAATTTCTGCTCCGCCCATTTGATGGTTTCCGGATCGGCGCGCTCGCCAGCGAGGAACAGCGTGCGGAATTTGGACAGGTCGTATTTCGGGACGAATTCGCCTTTCGGATCCTGTCCCTTGATGGCGCGAAAGGCGGTTGGTGCGGTGAACAGCGCGACGACGCCATGCTCGGCGATCACACGCCAATACGTGCCGGCATCGGGCGTGCCGACCGGCTTGCCCTCGAACAGGATGGTTGTGCAGCCATGCAGCAACGGGCCGTAGACGATGTAGGAATGGCCGACCACCCAGCCGACATCGGAAGCCGCCCAGAACACTTCGCCCGGCTTGACGCCGAACTCGTTTTCCATCGACCATTTCAGCGCGACCATATGGCCGCCATTGTCGCGCACGATTCCCTTCGGCTGGCCGGTCGTGCCGGAGGTGTAGATGATGTAGAGCGGATCGGTGGCAAGCACCGGAACACAGTCGACATTGGCGCCGGCGGCGCGCTCGCGCGCCACAGCATCAGCATAGTCGATGTCGTAGTTTTCCCTGAGTTCGCAGCACAGTTGGTCGCGCTGCAGGATAAGGCAGCTTTCCGGCTTGTGCCGCGACATCTCGATCGCCTTGTCGAGCAGCGGCTTATAGGCAACGACGCGCCCTGGCTCCAGGCCGCAGGACGCCGAGATGATCAGCTTCGGCTTGGCGTCGTCGATGCGGGTGGCGAGCTCATGCGAGGCAAAGCCGCCGAAGACCACCGAATGCACGGCGCCGATCCGCGCGCAGGCAAGCATGGCGAAGGCTGCTTCCGGTACCATCGGCATGTAGATGATGACGCGATCGCCCTTTTTAATGCCGCGGTTTTTGAGCACCGAGGTCAGCGCGACCACCTCGCGCTTCAGCTCGGCATAGGTGAATTTCGTGATTGTGCCGGAAATCGCGCTGTCATGGATCAGCGCGATCTGGTCGGCACGGCCGCCCGCCACATGACGATCGACGGCATTGAAGCAGGTGTTGCACGAGGCGCCGTTGAACCATCGGCCATAGACGCCGGCATTGGCGTCGAACACGGTCTCGAAGGGCGAGAACCAGTCGATTGCACTCGCCGCATCGGCCCAGAATTTTTCCGGGTCGCGTTTCCAGCCGTCATAAATCTCGTGGTAGCGTGACGCCATCCGGCTTCCTCCCCAGGAATGTTTGCTGTCCTTGAAATAGCGTATGCTGGTTTGTGTAACCATGTATTTGTGCGTTTCGTTTGCCGTCGTTCTAACTTGGCCGCAAGTACGGGTCATGGTGGTCTGGGGGCCGGTATCGGCTGAATTTTCGGCATTAGGGGCAGGGCGCGATGAAATTGCGATATGAGCTTGGGTTTGCCGCGGTTGCGACGCTGGCGTTGGTGTTCGCTTCAGCTGCTCAGGCCGGCGATGCGGCGGCACGGCGCATCATCGGCTTTTCGCCAGACGGCAACTACTTCGCCTTCGAACAGTACGGCACGCTCGATGCCGGTGCTTCGGATTCGGGCTGGTCGGAGATCGACATCATCGACACGCGCACCGATGAGTTCGTCGGCGGCAAGCCGATCGTCATCGTCGACGAGACGGAGGATGCGACACTGACGCTTGCGCAGGCGAGGGCACAGGCCGCCGAACTGGCGGCGCCCTTGCTGGCCAAATATGCCATCGCGCCGCGCGGCGAGCGGACTGCCTTGGACAGGTTCACCTTTCCCGACGACATGGTCGCCTACAATGACATTGCGCGCCTCGAGCAGGTTTCGCAAAAATGGCTTTCGCCGGCCTATGACGAGCTTGGCATCTCGACCATCCAGCTCGAGCAGATTCTTGCCGACAGCACGGCGGATTGTTCATCGAGTTTCGACGGGACGCAGCAAGGCGAAACGACCGGCAAGGCGCTCGGCTTTCGCCTGACGCTGCAGGGTCAGGACGGCAAGCCGATCAAGCTGCTCCATGAGGACAAGGCCGTGCCCGGTTCGAGGAATTGCCCGACGTCCTACAGCCTGTCGGAATCTTACGCATTCACCCCGGATGGAAAACCGGGCGTGCTTGCGGTGCTCGTGCAGCGCTTCAACCAGGGATTTGAAGGGCGCGACCGCCGTTTCATCGCCGTGACGGGGCGGGCACACTGAGGCAACGCGCTCAGAAGCTACCCGAGTTGTTGTCCCTAAAGCGGCAGCGCAGCGAGCATAAGGCCGACCCCGCCGACGATCAGCAAGGCGGCTGCCAGCACCTTTCCATGACGCTCGAAACCCGTCGGCGCCCGATCCCAATTGTAACGCATGCTCGAACTCCCCAAACCCGCAGATTCTTTATCTTACGCTGGGTGAGGAGGGCAACTGTCTGGTGATGTGCGGCGTTGCCGATGTCGGTTTCATCACCGACTATTTCTGAGGCATTCTCCGCCGCTACATGCCCCAGCGCAGCGCGGCCGTATGTACCGGGGCATCCCACCAAACAGCCGCCTCGTCGTCGAGCATGCTCAGCGTGATCGAACAGCCGGCCATGTCGAGCGAGGTCACATAGGACCCGACCAGCGACCGGGCCACCGTCACGCCATGCTTCTCGAAGATTTTGCGGGCGCTGTTATACATCAGATAAAGCTCCATCAACGGTGTGCCGCCAAAGCCATTGACGAAGAGTAGCGCCTGGCCTCTGGCACCGTCGCCCAGGTCACCCAGAATTGCGGTACAGATCTCCTCGGTGATGGCATCAGCGCTCTTCAATGTGTCACGCCGCCTCCCAGGCTCGCCGTGGATGCCGACCCCGAACTCCATCTCGCCGTCGCCGATGTCGAAGGTCGGCTTGCCCGCCGCCGGCACGGTGCAACTGGTCAGCGCCACGCCCATCGAGCGCGTCGCGCCGTTGATGCGCTCGCCCAGCGCCTTCAACGGCTCCAGTGGCATGCCTTGTTCGGCCGCCGCGCCGACGATCTTCTCGACCACCAGCGTACCGGCGACGCCGCGCCGGCCGGTGGTGTAGGACGAGTTTTCGACCGCGACGTCGTCATTGGTCACAATTTGCATCACGCCTTCCGTCATTTCAGCGGCCATGTCGAAATTCATCACGTCGCCCTCGTAGTTCTTGACGATGAACAGGCAGCCGGCGCCCGTATTGACGGCTTCAGCTGCCGCCAGCATCTGGTCAGGCGTCGGCGAGGTGAATACCTGGCCGGGGCAGGCGGCATCCAGCATGCCGTGCCCGACGAACCCGCCATGCAGCGGCTCGTGACCCGAGCCGCCGCCGGAGATCAGCGCCACCTTGCCCGGCTTGAGCACCTTGCGACGGACAAATTTGTGCTCCTCGCCGAGCGCCAGGATATCGGCATGCGCGGCAACGAAGCCGTCGAGGCTCTCGGTCAGCACCGTATCGACCGAATTCAGAAATTTCTTCATGGCTGTCCTCCCGAAATAGCCCAGCGTCAGCTGCCCTTGCCGGCGATGCTGGTGATCTTCTGGATGAAATCGTTGACCGCCCGGTCGAGCGCCGCGTTCTGCTTGTCGTCGCCGAAATCGGGAACGATCAGCGAGACATGCCGTGTCCTGCGCATGCCTGCGGCCAGCGACATCTTTCCCGGATGCGCCCGATGGTAGGCCTCAAGGAAATGATCGCGTTCGGCCGGGCTGAAATGGCAGACGGAGAAGATAGCCGGCAAATGCTTCGAAGGGATCGGCGTCGAATAGGCCGGGCTGGAAATCTGCGTAACGAAGCTGCGATGCTTGCCCAGCGCATCAGCGAGGCGCTGGCGCATGCCGGACGGGCGCTGGTCGATCACGTGCGACAGGATCGTCTTGTAGGCGCGGATCGCCTCTTCGGGACCGGATTGCGACGCCTTGTCTGCCATGCCGGGGCCTAGATCCAAACGTCCGCGATGGCCGCCTTGGCCATCGCGAGTTGGGCGGGAGCGACGGAGAGGTCACGCAGGCCGGTTTCGAGCAGCGCCAGGATCGAGGCGGGGTCGCCGCCGGCATCGCCACACAGGCTAACCGGGATATTGTGCTCACGGCCGAAGGCGGCAACCGACGCGATCAGCCGGAGCACGGCCGGGTGCCTGACGGAATTCAGATGTGCGACCGACGCATTGTCGCGAGCGGCGGCCATCAGGTATTGGGTCAAATCATTCGAACCGATCGAGAAGAAGGCGGCCTTGGCGAATGCCTCCGGCGCAATCGCCACCGATGGCACCTCGACCATGATGCCAAGCGGCGGCATTTTTTGCGCGATGCCGCGCGCCAAAAGGTCAGCCTGCTCTTCCGCGAACAGCGCGGTGGCGTGTTCATACTCTTCCGGAACGGCGATCATCGGGAACATCACCTTCAGATTGCCGTGCATGGCGGCGCGTAGCAAGGCGCGGATCTGCACGCGAAAGACCTCTGGGCGCACCAGCGACAGCCTGATCCCGCGCAGGCCAAGGAATGGATTACCTTCCTCGACGGTCAGGCCCGGCACAGGCTTATCGCCGCCCGCATCGACGGTACGGATCGTCACCGGCCTGTCGCCTGCCCATTCCAGCACTTTGCGGTAGGCGCGATATTGCGTCTCCTCGTCCGGCAATGTCTTGCCGAACAGGAATTCGGTCCGCATCAGCCCGACACCGTCGCAGGTCGCGACATCGATGGTGTCGACATCGGACGGATCGGCAATATTCACCTGCACGCGGACCGCTATGCCGGTCTTCGTTGCTGCCGGCCTTGTCAGATAGGCTGCCGCTTTGCCGCGATGCGCTGCGAAAGCCAACGACGATCGTCGGAATGCATCGATCTCCGCTTTCGAAGGCGCCAACACGATGCCGCCATGTTCGGCATCGAGCAGAGCCATTCCGGCAAGGTGAGCCGGCGAAGCACCGGGCCCGGCCACCCCACGCGCCACGAGCCCAAGCCCCACCACCATTGGCACGCCGCGTGAGCGTGCCAGCATTGCGACATGACTTGCAGCACTTCCGGCCGTAAGTGCTATGCCGCCGCCGGCACTCCAGTCGGTCTCGAGGAAGCGCGTCGGTGCGATATCCTCGCCGTAGAAGATCGCACCCGCCGGTGCGGCAATGTCGCCGCCCCCGGTCAGCGCGCGTAGCACCTGGTCGCGTGTATCGCGCATGTCGGCCGCGCGCGCCCGGAAATAGTCCTGGTCGGATGTTTCGTAGCCGGCGATCTCGGCGTCGAGCGCTGTTCGCCAAGCCACATCAGCAGCCATGCCCTCGACGATGTGCGCAAAGGCCGGACCGGTCAGCGCGTTGTCCTCCAGCATGGCGAGCTGGAATTCGAGGATCCCGGCCGCCTCGCTGTCGCTGGTTTCGATCAATGTCGCGAGCCGGCCTGCGGCAATGGAGATGGCGGCTTCAAGCGCCGCCTTCTCGTCCGCGGCAGTCGCCTTGCGGACATAACGCACAGCAGCCTGGTCCAGATCGAACAGCGGCCCCTCGGCATAGCCGGCCGATGCCGAAATGCCCTGCAGCCTAAGCGGTTCGGGCATGGTCCTTGCCTTCGTCGAAATCGCGCCGCACCAGCTCGACCAGCGCGCCGACCGCCTCACCGGCGCCGTCCCCTCTGGCTCTGATATGCAGGACAGTACCTTTCGGCGCTTTCGCAGCCATTACCTTGACGATGCTCTTGGCGTCGAGCCACGGCCCGTTGGCGGCGAGTGCAATCTCGACGTCGGCCGAAAACGTCTTGGCAAGCTTGGTGAACTTCACCGAAGGACGCGCATGCAGTCCCACCTCATGGGTGATCAGGACGCTGGCTTCGGCTGCTGCGGACATGCTTGTCAAAATTCCCGTTCATTCACGACGGCGACAGTTCGTGCGCCGTCGCCACCACTTCCTTGAGCGAGGCGCCGCCGGAAGCCTCGGTCGCCGCCATCACCGCGCCTTCGACGATCGGCGCATTGCAGACGATGATCTTCTGGGCGCGTGGTTCGCCGATCATCTCGACCGCCATCTCGCTATTGGTCTCGGCACCGCCGAGATCGACGAGGATCGCGACACCCGCCTCCGACCAGGCCTTGTCGATGGCGCCCATGATCGCCTCGACATTGGTTCCCAGCCCGCCATGGCCGTTTCCGCCGCACCATGCAAGCGGCACTTCGTTGCCGACCATCTGCCGCACCATGTCGGCGGTGCCTTCGGCGACCAGCGGCGAATGCGATACGATGACGATGCCGACATTGCTCATGCGCGCCTCTCGATTGCTTCGGCTACGGCCCGCACCAGAAGGGCGGTCGAGCGTGCGCCGGCATCCATATGACCGATCGAACGGTCGCCAAGGAAGGAGGCGCGCCCACGCAGCGCCTTCATCGGCACGGTCGCGTCGGCCGCATTGTCGGCGATCTCGACGATGTCCGCTGCCGTCTTTCCCTCCAGCAGGGCCTCATGCACCGGCTGCAGCACATCGAGCATGGTTTTTTGCCCGGCCTGCGACTTGCCTCGGGCGGCCACTGCTTCGATCGCCTTGCCGAAGGCCGCCGCCAGATCGGCGCGATCCGGCGCGGCGGGAATCTCCTTGCCGAGCGCCATGAACAGCGTGCCGAACAAGGGACCGGAGGCTCCGCCGACGGTCATCACCAGCTTGGTGCCGATCGCCTTCAGCGCCTCCGGCAACGGCTTTGCCGCGAACGCGCCGGCCTCGGCCCGCACTGCCTCGAAGCCGCGTTTCATGTTGAGCCCATGGTCGCCGTCGCCGATCGCCTGGTCGAGCCTGGTCAGCTCTTCGGCATGGGCGGCGATGGTGTTTGCCGTCGCCTCGATCAGCTTGGAGAGATCCGCTGCCGCCATGTCACCCATGCTCCTGGCCCCTGCGCTGCCGGCAGTACGAGAAAATTGCATATCCGGCAATTGAAGCATTCTTTTCCCCAGTCAAGCGGGTTCGAGCAACGCAGCGAGGGCAGTGAAGACCTCGGCGACGGCAAAGGCGCCCGGATCGACCACGCCGTCGAGCTGGCTGCCAATATAGGCGGACCGCCCGGCCTTGGCCTTGCGCATTGCAGCGGTGGCCTCGGCTCCGCTTCGCGCCGCGACCGCCGCATCTTCCAGACTCCCCCTATCCAGCGCCCTCAAGGCGGGTTCCAGGGCATCGATCATCGTGCGATCGCCGATCCTCGCTCCACCATAGAAGGACACCCGATCCAGGCCGGCGAGAAGCGCCTTGGGAAGCGTTTCGCCAGACTGCAGCGCCTGCGCGGCGGCGGTGAAGAAGATCGACAGCAGCACGCCGCTAGAGCCGCCCATACTGGCGCTCAGGATGTCGCCGACGGCGGCGAGCGTTGCGGCAGGGTCGGCGAGCGGCAGTGTCGCAATGCGGCCTAGCACGCTGCGCGCACCGGCCGCCACAGTCGATCCGGTGTCGCCGTCTCCAGCCTTGGCGTCCAGTCTGTTCAACGCGCCTTCAAGCGAGATCAGCCGTTCGCAGACCGCGACCACCAGCCGCTCGGTGCGCGCGTCCTGGCTGGCTTTCGACGCGTTGCCAAGGCTGGCGGCTTTTGCCATCGGCACGATGCTCATTGGGCCAACCGCTCTTGCCGGCAGCCAGGCGTGAGGACCTACCGGCGCCCGCAACGCCGCTTCGCGCGGCGCATCGAGCCGGATCAGCGACAGAGAAAAGCCGTTCATGTTGAGCGCCGTCATAAGCTGCCCAGGCCCGATCGTCAGCGTCACCTTTCGTGCCAGCGGTGATGCCAATACCGCATTGGCGACAAGCAACATTTCCAGCGGTGGCACCGAACCGAGATTGTTGATCAGCAAGGCGTAGTCGCTGGCGGGATCGAGCCGCGCGGCAAGGCGCTCCGACATGATCGCAACCAGTCTTTCGGCACTTTGTACCGCAATCCGCTCAACGCCCGGTTCGCCATGGATGCCGAGGCCGAGTTCAGCGTCGTCGGCGCCAAATCTTTCGTCATGGCTCTGGCCGGGGATCGAGCAGGACGACAGCGATATGCCGAGTGAAACGATATCCGCCACCGCGGCGCGCGCCGCAGCGGCAATCGTCGCCAGATCGTTGCCGGCTTCCGACAGATAGCCTGCGATCTTGTGCACGAACAAGGTGCCGGCAACGCCGCGCGGCTGGGCAATGTCCGGCAGGGCAATGTCGTCGGCGACGATCGCCATCTCGACGCGAAAGCCTTCCGCGCGCGCCTTCTCGGCGGCCAAGCCGAAGTTGAGGCGATCGCCGGTATAGTTCTTGACGATCAGCAGGCACCCGGCGGGACCGGTCACCGCGCGGATGGCGGCCAATACTGCTTCCACGCTCGGCGAAGCAAAGATCTCGCCCGAAACCGCCGCCGTCAGCATGCCCACGCCGACGAAACCGGCATGCGCGGGTTCGTGCCCGGCCCCGCCGCCGGAGATGATGCTGACCTTGGTCTTATCCCAGTCCGCGCGGAGAATGACCTTGATCTCGGGATAGCCGTCGAGGCGAGCGAGATCGCCGGCGCCGGTCGTGCCGAGAAAGCCGTCCAGGGCCTCAGTTACGATCGTATCCCTGCGATTGAAAAAATGCTTCATCGAATTGGTCCAGTCCGGTGCCCGAAATTGCCGGTTGAAAGGTGCCAGGAAAACACTCGCGCAGCACTCACATCAGCCGTCGCCCATCGGCGCCGAAATACAGCGGCGAGCGATAGCGGATCATGATCTTGTCGCCCTGCGCCAGATCGGCGTCGGGGTCGGTCAGCGTCACCAGCTTCCTGGTCCCCACCGTCACGTGCAGATGGTTCTGGTCGCCGAGATGCTCGACCCAATCGACGACGCCGTCGGCATGGCCGTTCGCCGCCTTCTCGATCGAAAGATGTTCGGTGCGCGCTCCGATCGTCCTGGTCCCCGCCGGCGCGCCGCCATCCGGAAGCAGGCCGACCGGCAACAAATTAATTGCCGGTTGGCCGAGCCTTGCGGCGACGTGAAGGTTTGCCGGCTCAGAATAGATCGTGCGCGGGGAACCAATCTGCACCAGCACGCCGTCGGCGAGGATGCCGATGCGGTCGGCCATGGTCATCGCTTCGATCTGGTCGTGTGTGACGTAGAGCATTGTGGCGCCGAGTTCGGCCTGGATGCGCTTCAGCTCGAGCCTGAGATCGGCACGCAGCTTGGCGTCGAGCGACGACAGCGGCTCGTCCATCAGGTAGATCGACGGTTTGCGCACCAGAGCGCGGCCGATGGCGACGCGCTGCATCTCGCCGCCCGACAGTTTGGTCGAGCGATTATTCAGCTTGTGGTGGATGCGCACCATCTTGGCCACGTCCTCGACGCGGCGGCGGATCTGGTCCTCCGGCATTTTCCGCGCCGGCGAGCGCAGCGGAAAGGCGAGGTTGTCGTAGACCGACAGATGCGGATAGAGCGAATATTGCTGGAAGACGAAAGCGGTGTCGCGCTCGGCCGGCGACAGCGTCGTCGTGTCGTGGCCGCCAATATGGATCGAGCCCGCTTCCGGCCGCTCCAGCCCGGCGATCAGCCTGAGCGTCGTCGTCTTGCCGGCGCCGGTCGGCCCGAGCAGCACGACGAATTCGCCGTCGGCGATATGCAGGTCGAGATTGTCGACGGCGACATGCTCGCCAAAAACCTTGGTCACGCCGTTGATGTGAACGTCAGCCATGATGCGCCCTCCCCTGGGAGGCTGAGTCATGGATTTCGGTGCGCACCGCACGGCCGGATCCTTTTGCGAACAGCGACAGCCGCGCGCTGCTCAGCGCCAGGCCGACATGATCGCCCGGATTGAGCCGGATTTCGGCCGGCACCCTGGCCTTGATGATGCCGTCTGCCGTCTCCACCGCCACGATCTGCGTGGTGCCGAGATATTCGGTGCCATAAATGGCGCCGCGCAGCTTCGAAGCGTCATCGAAACGGATGTGCTCCGGTCGGATGCCAAGCGCCATCTCGGCCGGCGCGACATCCTCGCGCACCTCCGGCACCGCCACCTTCGCGCCTTGCACAACAATTTCCCTGGCGCCCTTTGAAAGCCCGCCGCCGAAGCCGAGGAAATTCATCGGCGGCGAGCCGATGAAGTCGGCGACGAACATCGTTGCCGGCCGATCGTAGATCTCACGCGGCGTGCCGAACTGCTCGATGACGCCATGGTTCATCACCGCGATCTTGTCGGCCATCGACATCGCTTCCATCTGGTCATGCGTGACATAGACGGTGGTGGCGTGGATGCGGTTGTGCAGTTCGCGCAGCTCATGGACCATCAAATCGCGGAATTCTGTATCAAGGGTCCCCAGCGGCTCGTCCATCAGAAAACACTTTGGCCGCCGTACGATGGCGCGGCCGAGCGCCACGCGCTGGCGATCGCCGCCGGCTAGCCCGGAGACCGATTTGTTGAGCAGATGGTCGATCCGCAAAAGCTTCGCCGTCTCTTCCACCCTGGTCCGGATTTCAGCGCCTGGCATGCCTTGCGCCAGCAGTGGAAAGCCGATGTTCTTCCGCACATTCATGTGCGGATAGAGCGCGAACAGCTGGAAGACGAAGGCAATGTCGCGCTCGCGGGCACGCCGCATGGTGACGTCCTCGCCGCCAAGCAGGATCTTGCCGCCGGTCGGCAGTTCGAGCCCGGCGATCATGCGCAACGTCGTCGTCTTGCCGCAGCCCGACGGCCCTAGCATGACGAAGAATTCGCCGTCCTCGACGACGAAGTTGGAATCCTGCACAGCGACGAAATCGCCGAATGCCTTCCTCAGATGTTCGACCCTGATCTCGGCCATCGTCTACTCCGGAAATTTCGAGACGACGATGAACATCGCCGTGCCCGCAAGCATGGTGATGAAGGAATAGGTGTAGAGCACCAGTGCGAAGGGCTGGAACAGCATCAGGAAGCCGATCGCGATGATCGCGGTGGCGACGTTTTCCATCAGCCCGCGCCTAGCCCAAACGGGCCAGCGCGATTTGCGTTTTGCTGTCAGGTTCATTTGCGCACCGCGCCAAAGGTGATGCCGCGCAGCAACTGCTTGCGAAGCAGGATGGTGAAGACCAGGATCGGCACCAGGAAGATCGTCGTGCCGGCAGCGACCGCCGGCCAGTCCTGGCCGCCTTCGCCGATGATGGTTGGGATGAAGGGCGGCGCGGTCTGCGCCGTGCCCGAAGTCAGCAGCGCGGCGAAGGCATATTCGTTCCAGGCAAAGATCAGGCAGAAGATGGCTGTTGCGGCAATGCCGGTAGTCGCCTGCGGCAGTACGGTGCGCCAGAACGCCTGCAGCCGCGTATAGCCGTCGATCATCGCCGCTTCTTCATATTCGCGCGGGATCTCGTCGATAAAGCCTTTCAGCAGCCACACCGCCAAGGACACGTTGACCGCCGTATAAAGCAGGATCATGCCGAGCGCCGTGTCCGACAGGCCAAGCTCCCGGTACATCAGGTAGATGGGAATCGCGACGGCGATCGGCGGCATCATCCGCGTCGACAGGATGAAGAACAGAAGGTCGTCGGCGAGCGGCACCTTGAAGCGCGAAAAACCATAGGCCGACAGCGTGCCGAGGAACACCGCGCAAAACGTCGAGCCGAACGCGATGATCAGCGAATTGACGAAGCGCGGCATGAAGTTCGACGGGCCGGCGATCACCATGTTGCGCTTGCGCACCGTCTCGTCGCACAGGCCCGTCGCCGGCCCAAGCGAGTTGATGTATTCCGGCGTCTGCCTTGTGCGCGTCGTGAACAGGTTGCAGTAGCCCTCAACGCTCGGCTGAAACAGGATCTTCGGTGGGTAAGCGATGGAATCGGGCGGCGTCTTGAAGCTGGTGGCGAAGATCCACAGCAGCGGCACGATCGAGATCAGCGCGTAGGCGACGATGATCGTGCCGGCGACGCGCTTCGACGTGGCCGACGGCGCGACAACGGAATGGGCTGACGTCAGGCTCATCTCTGCTTCACCTTGTTGAGCGCCTTGACGTAGATGTTGGCCAGCCCGAACACCGCGACGAACAGGATGATGGCAAAGGCCGAGGAATAGCCCGTCCGCCAGCTTTCGAAGGCCTGCCGCTTCAACGTGATCGAGGCCACTTCGGTGGTCGATCCCGGCCCGCCGCCGGTGAGCAAATTGACCATGTCGAACATCTTGAAGTTCTCGATGCCGCGAAACAGCACCGCCAGCATGATGAAGGGTAGCGCCATCGGCAGTGTGATCGACCAGAACTGCCGCCAGTTGGAGGCGCGGTCGACCTCGGCCGCTTCGTAGATGTATTCGGGGATCGAGCGCAGGCCGGCGAGGCAGATGAGCATCACGTAAGGCGTCCACATCCAGGTGTCGACGATGATGATCGACCATGGCGCCAGTGACACGTTGGAGAGCATGCTGATTTCGGTTGCTGGTATGCCGGTGACGAACGAAACGGCGTAGGCGAACAGCCCGATCTGCGGCTCGTAGAGGAAGCGCCAGAAATTGCCGACCACCGCCGGCGACAGCATCATCGGCACCAGGATGATGGTCGTCCAGAAGGCGTGGCCGCGGAACTTGCGGTCGATCAGCCAGGCCAGCGTAAAGCCGATCAGCGTTTGCAGCAGGATGGTCCAGAACACGAAATGCGCCGTCGTCTGCATGGCGATCCAGATGTCCTGGTCAGCCAGGATGCGCTTGTAGTTCGCCAGCCCAAGGTTTTTCACAACCTCGTTGGGCCGATTGGCGCGAAAATTGGTGAAGGACAGATAGATTGCCCAGAACAGCGGAAAGATGTTGATGGCTAGAAGCAACAGGATCGTCGGCGAGATGAACAGCCAGGCGAGGCCCTTGTCGCTGATGCCCCGGACCTTGCGGGCCAACGGCTCAGGCGTAGCCCGGGCAACGCTGTCCGCCGTCCGATTGAGCATGGTCAGTCCTGCTTCGGTCACTTGGATCGTCTCGACAATGGAATTTATCTGAACTGTGTCCCGTGCCAAGGGTGGCACGGGACGGTTCGGTCATGGGCTCGGGAGGAGCCGTTTACATCTTGCCGTCGTCCTGGAAGACCTCGGTCCAGTCCTTGACGAGGCCGTCGAGCGCATCCTTGGCCGAGCCTTGCCCGGCAACGACATAGTCGTGGAAACGCTTCTGCGATGCCTGCAGCAGCGGCGCGTAGCTCGGCTCCGCCCAGAAGTCCTTCACGATTGCCATCGAGTCGAGGAAGGTCTGCGCATAGGGCTGGCTGGCCGGGAAGCCCGGGTCCTTGACGACCGCGTTGAGGCAGGAATAGCCGCCGAGCGACCACCATTTGGACTGCACGTCCTTGTTGGCGAACCATTTGATGTATTTGAGCGCGGCTTCCTGCTTGTCGGAATAGGAGACCACCGAGATGCCCTGGCCGCCGAGCTGGGCGAACTGGTCGCCGTCCGGACCTTTGGGATTGACGAAATAGCCGATCTTGTCGCCGCCGATATTCTCGTCCTTCTGCAGGCCTGGCCAGGTGAAGGCGAAGTTCATATGCATCGCCACCTGGCCGGATTTGAAGGCATCGACGCCTTCGCCCATGTAGCTGTTCGAGGCGCCGGGAGGGGTGCAGCAATCATAGAGCGCCTTGTAGAACTCCAGGCCCTTCACCGATTTATCGGAGTTGACGAAGCCTTCCATTTCGTAGGGCTTTTTCGGGTTTTCGTACTGGAAGCCGAAGCTGTAGAGTACGTCCATGGCACCCATGGTGATGCCTTCCGAGCCGCGCTCGGTGTAGATCGACGCGCCATAGACGGTCTTGCCGTCGATCTCGCGCTTCTGGAAGAATTCGGCGATCTGCTTCAGCTGGTCGAAGGTCGTCGGCGGTCCGAGATCCCAGCCATACTTTTCCTTGAATTCCTTCTGCAGCTCCGGCTTAGAGAACCAGTCCTTGCGGTAAGTCCAGCCGACGACGTCGCCCATGGCCGGCAGCGCCCAGTAATTCGGCGAGTTCTTCGGCCATTCCGAATAGCCGACGACGGTCGCCGGCACGAAATCATCCATGCTGATCTTCTCCTTGTCGAAGAAGTCGTTCAGCTTGACGTAGTGGCCGTTCTCGGCGGCACCGCCGATCCACTGGCTGTCACCGATGATGAGGTCGCACAGCTTGCCGTGCGAATTCAGCTCGTTGAGAAAGCGGTCGGCATAGTTGGTCCACGGCACGAATTCGAACTTCATGCCGATGCCGGATTCCTTGGTGAAGTCCTTGGACAATTCCACAAGCGCGTTGGCCGGGTCCCAGGCCGCCCAGCAAAGCGTCAGATCTTCTGCCTGCGCAACGTTCGAAACGGCTGTCGACGCAAAGAGTGTCGAGGCCAGTCCCAACGTCAGTTTCAAGGTCGATTTCATGCCTTCCTCCCATTTGCGAAACGCGTCCGGATGACGGTTTCAAGAGCCCGCTAAACCCCTCCTCCGGGGCCTAAACACAACGACGCGGCGGCGCACCGGATGTTTAGTAATTTGTTTAGTGATGCAATTTTTACTAAACAAGGCAAGAGAATTCGTTGCTGCATCGCAGCATGCTGGATAGGAAAGCAACGTGAGAAGTTGCGGCGACCTGCCTAGGTCACCGTCTTGTTGCTGACCGCCACCGGACGGATCACTGGGGCCGGCGGCAGCAGCGCGCGGATGTCGGCGAAGGGGAAGACCGGCTCGAAGCGGAAGGCCTCGGCGAACGATCCGGCTGGGCCGTTGCACTGGCCGGCGCGAAAGGCGTTCTGCGTGCGCGCCGCGTCGACGAAACGCTCGGGATCCTGCGACTGGTGCGCCCGGATGGCGTCCACCTTGAGATCGAAATGCCTGGAGATATCGACATAGTGCGTTGGCGAAAACCCGGTGCCGCCGAACGTGTCGGCGTGCAGCACCGGCACCGAGAATGAGGCGGCTATGCGCACGCCGTCCGACAGCGCGCGATGGTCGCCGTGATAATCGTTCGGCGCATGGGTGATCGCCAGATCCGGCCCTATCTCGCCGATCAGTGCTTTCAGCGCCCCGATCAGCGCGGCATCGGCGACCAGTGCGCCATCGGGAAAATCGAGAAAGCGCGGCGTCACGCCAAGCAAGCCGGCCGCCGCCATCGCCTCCTTGCGGCGCGTGCGGATAAGTGCGGCCGGATCGCCATAGCCGCCCCTGGCGCCATCGGTGGCTATGGCAAAAAAGAGTTCTGCGCCTTGCGCGGCATAGGCCGCCATCGTACCGAACACGAAGATCTCGATGTCGTCCGGATGCGCGCCAAGCGCCAGTATCTTCACTCTCATCTCTCCCGGAAACGGAAAAACGTGCCCAACGGAATTCTGCTCGCTCTCATCGCCTATGCAAGCTATTCGTGCAGCGACGCCGTTGTCAAAAGCCTGGGCGGGCAGTTCAACGTCTTCGAGATCGGCTTCTTCTCGACATTGTTTGCCGGCTGCTTTCTGCTCTTTGCCAGGCCGGCAGGCGAGCGCTGGCGCGATTTCTGGCGCACGAGCCGGCCGTGGGCGGTACAGGCCCGCGCCTGGGCCGGCATAGCCTCGGGCGTGCTCAGCGTCTATGCCTTCACCACCATCCCGCTGGCAGAAGTCTATGCGCTGATCTTCCTGGCGCCACTGTTCGTCACCATCCTGGCCACGCTGGTCCTCAAGGAGAAGGTCGGCCCATGGCGGTGGCTGGCGGTCGTCGCCGGCTTTGCCGGGGTCATGCTGGTCGTCAGGCCTGGTTTTCGCGAGTTGCAGCTTGGCCATCTGGCGGCGTTCATCATCGCCTTCCTGGCCGCCACCAATGTCATCCTGATGCGTTCGCTCGCCGCGCAGGAAAAGCGCACGACGATGCTCGGCGTGCTGATCGGCTACGGCCTGCTCTTCAACGGCGTCGGTGCGGCGGCTACGTCGTTCTCGCTGCCGGATGGCAGGCAATGGGCCTGGCTGGTACTGGCCGGCGCCTTCACCGCCGGCGGCCAGCTGCTGCATCTGCTGGCGGTCAAATACGCACCGGCCAACCGCATCGCGCCGACGCATTACTCGCAGATCGTCTGGGCGGTGGTTCTAGGCGCGCTGTTCTTCAGGGAATATCCTGATTTTCTATCGCTGGTCGGGCTCGCTGTGGTCGGCGGTTCCGGCCTGCTGACGATGGTGCGCGAGGAGGTGCGGCTCGGCACGGTGCGCTGGAACCCGTTTTCGCGGATCAGGCTTTGAGTCGGCGCCGAGGTTGCGCCGCGACCGCCACCGCTGATATGCGATCGGCGCCAACTGGCTGCACATCCTTGGGACAATGACCACAAAACCCTTGCCGGAACTGCCGGTCTCCGCTGTCTTGCCGGCGCTCAATGAAGCGCTCGGCCGTGGCAATAGCGCCGTGCTGGTGGCGCCGCCCGGCGCCGGCAAGACGACGCTGGTTCCATTGGCGCTGCTCGACGCTGAATGGCTCGGCGCCGGAAAGATCATTCTGCTCGAGCCGCGCCGCCTAGCCGCCCGCGCTGCCGCCCGCCGCATGGCCGAATTGCTCGGCCAAGAGCCCGGCGAAACCGTCGGCTATGCCATGCGCATGGAAAACCGCACTTCCGCAAAGACCAGGATTCTCGTCGTCACCGAAGGCGTGCTGTCCCGCATGATCCTCGACGATCCCGAACTGCCCGGTGTCGCGGCGGTGTTGTTCGACGAGTTCCACGAACGCTCGCTCGACGGCGATTTCGGGCTGGCGCTGGCGCTCGACGTGCAAAGTGCGCTGAGGCCCGAACTCAGATTGCTGGTGATGTCGGCGACGCTCGACGGCGCGCGTGTCGCAAGACTGCTGTCCGGCGCGCCGGTGATCGAGAGCGCAGGCCGCGCCTTTCCGGTCGATGTCCGCTATGACGAGCGGCCGGCCGGCGTCACCATCGAGGATGCCATGGCCAGGGTGATCCGCTCGGCGCTTGCCGGGGAGCAGGGCAGCGTGCTCGCTTTCCTGCCCGGCCAGCGCGAGATCGAGCGCACCACCGAGCGGCTGGCGGGCAAGGTCGGCGCCGACACCGACATCGTGCCGCTCTACGGCATGCTCGACAACAAGGCGCAGGACGCGGCGATCAAGCCGGCGCCGCCCGGCCGCCGCAAGGTCGTGCTGGCGACGTCGATCGCCGAAACCTCCATCACCATCGACGGCGTGCGCGTCGTCATCGATTCCGGCCTGTCGCGGCTGCCGCGCTATGAGCCGGCGAGCGGCCTGACGCGGCTGGAGACGGTACGTGCTTCCCGCGCTTCCGCCGACCAGCGCGCCGGCCGTGCCGGGCGCACGCAGCCGGGCGTCGCCATCCGGTTATGGCGGGCCGAGCAGACGGCGGCCCTGCCGCCCTTCACGCCGCCGGAAATCCTCGAGGCCGATCTTTCCGGCCTGTTGCTCGATTGCGCCGCGTTCGGCGTCGCCGATCCGACCAGCCTGTCCTTCCTCGACTCCCCGCCGGCTCCGGCGCTCACCGAGGCTAGGGCGCTGCTGCGCGCGCTCGATGCTGTCGATGCGGCAGGCCGCCTGACGGAAGCCGGTGCCGCGATGCGCAGGCTGGCGCTACCGGTTCGGCTCGCCCATATGGTCGCCGAGGCGGCAAGGACCGGACAGGCACTCGAGGCGGCGATACTCGCCGTGCTGCTCACTGAGCGTGGCCTTGGCGGCGATGGCGCCGATCTCGAACGGCGGCTGATGCGCTTTCACGCCGAAAGATCGCCGCGTGCCACCGCTGCCCGGCAGCTGGCCGAGAGATTGGCAAAGCAGGCTTCACCCTACCCCTTGAGGGGAGGGTCGATCCGCGAGGCGGAGCGGGGTGGGGGCGGGTCGGGCACGCCATCGCCGACCCTACCCCGTCTCCCTCGCCTTGCTGCGCAAGGCTCACTCGCCGACCCTCCCCTCAAGGGAGAGGGTAATGCCGGCGCTCTCCTCATCCATGCCTGGCCGGATCGGGTCGCCAAGGCGCGCGGCGAGCGTGGTCGCTTCGTGCTGGCCAACGGCTCGGGCGCCATGCTCGACGCCTCCGATCCGCTGGCCGGCGAGACCTGGCTTGTCGTCGCCGACCTACAGGGCAAGGCGCACAACGCCCGCATCACCGCGGCGGCAGCCATCGACGAGGCCGACATCCGTGCCGCGCTGGCGGAAAGGATCGAGACCCGCCGCGAGGCGAGCTTCGACCGCGACAGGCGCGCGGTGCGGGTGCGCGAAACGGTTCGCCTCGGCGCCATCATGTTGTCTGAACGCATGCTGCCGGCGCCGACCGGTGCCGACGCAGACAGCGCCATTCTCGGCGCCTTGCGCGAACACGGCCTGTCCCTGTTGCCGTGGAACAGGGAGGCGGAGATGTTGCGGCAGCGGCTCGGCTGGCTGCATCGCGGCCTTGGCGCACCATGGCCCGATGTCTCCGATGCCGCGCTCGCCGAGCGCCTCGACGACTGGCTGCTGCCGTTCCTTTCCGGTGCCGCATCCTTTGCGGCGATTGATCCCAGCGTGCTTTCGCAAGGCCTGATGACGCTGGTGCCGCACGAATTGCAGCGCAAGATCGACACATTGGCGCCGACCCACTTCGACGCGCCGTCGGGCAGCCGGCTGCCGATCCGCTATGACGGCGAATGGCCGGTGCTGGCGGTTCGCGTGCAGGAGCTGTTCGGTCTCGACCGGCACCCCGCGATCGCCAACGGCACTGTGCCGCTGACGCTCGAATTGCTATCGCCGGCGCATCGGCCGATTCAGACGACGCGCGACCTGCCCGGCTTCTGGCGCGGCTCCTGGGCCGATGTGCGGGCAGAGATGCGCGGCCGCTATCCCAGGCATGTCTGGCCGGAGAACCCGCTTCTCGCCGCCGCCACCAGCCGCGCCAAGCCGCGCGGTACCTGATGCTTCGAGGCTGTCATCCCGAACGGAAGGCAAGCTTCGGCAGTTTTCGGAAAAGACCTCCGGCTGTTTCCCCTCTATAATCATTGGCCATGATAAACATCCTGCACGCACCCGACTTCCAGCAAAGCCAGCGGCTGCGCCTCAACACGCTGATCAGGTTGCGCTGGCTTGCCATCGTCGGCCAGAGCCTGACCGTGCTTGTCGTCGCTTACGGGCTGAAATTTCCGCTGCCGGTCAGCATGTGTTTTGCGCTGATCGCTTGTTCGGCCTGGATGAACCTTTTGCTGACCTTCCGCTATCCGGCGGCGCATCGGCTTACCCCGTTCTCGGCCTTCGCCATCCTGACCTTCGACAGCCTGCAGCTTGCCGGCCTGCTCTACATGACCGGCGGCCTTACCAATCCGTTTTCGCTGCTGATGACCGTGCCCGTCGTCGTCTCGGCGACGTCGCTGCCGCTGCGGCTGACGGCCCTGCTCGGCGCGCTGGTGATCGTGGCGGCGACGCTGCTGGTCTTTTACCACCTGCCGCTGCCCTGGCATGAGGGCGCGCCATTGGCGATGCCGTTCGTCTATGTCGCCGGCATGTGGATGGCGGTGTTCTGCTCCATCGCCTTTACCGCGATCTATGCCTTCCGGGTGGCCGAGGAGGCGCGGTTGCTTGCCAACGCGCTTGCCGCCACGGAATTGGTGTTGCAGCGAGAGCAGCATCTCTCGGCCCTCGACGGCCTCGCGGCGGCCGCCGCGCACGAGCTCGGCACGCCGCTCGCCACCATCACGCTTGTCGCCAAGGAGATGGAGAAGGCGCTTGGCGAAGATCCGAAATACGGCGAGGACGTGAAGCTGCTGCGTTCGCAGAGCGAGCGCTGCCGCGAAATCCTGAAGCGCCTGACCAGCCTTTCCTCCGAGAGCGAGGTGCACCTCTCGCGTCTGCCGCTGACCTCGCTGGTCGAGGAAGTGACGGCGCCGCACCGCGATTTCGGCATTTCGATCAAGCTTCGGCCGGGCGAGCGCATCGGCCCGGAACCGGTGGGCCGGCGCAATCCCGGCGTCATTTACGGCCTCGGCAATCTGGTCGAGAACGCCGTCGACTTCGCCCGCAAAAGTGTGACAGTGCGCTGGAAATGGAATGAGGCCGCCGTCAGCTTCTCGATCATCGACGACGGGCCGGGCTTTCCCCCGGAGATCATCGACCGCATCGGCGAACCCTATATGTCGACGCGCCAGGGCACCGAAGCCGGCGGCGGCCTCGGCCTCGGCTTGTTCATCGCCAAGACCTTGCTCGAACGCTCCGGCGCGACGCTCGATTTCCGCAATTCGAGCGAGCCCGGCGAGGGCGCTATCGTGCAGATATCGTGGCCGCGCAGCGTCTTCCTCAATCCCGAGCAGGCTTCGGCCACCATGTTCGACACGGCCTAAATTGGACAATAGCCTTGCGAAACTATATTTGCGTAAAAATCAGGCAGCAGGATTTTCAGCACGATGAGTACTGACGAAACGATTGGCGCAATGGTCGAAGGCGAGGACACCTCGCTGCTGATCGTGGACGACGACAAGCCGTTCCTGACGCGGCTTGCCCGCGCCATGGAAACCAGGGGTTTCGTGGTCGAGACGGCGGAGAGCGTCGAGGAGGCGGTTGCCAAGGCGCGCGCCAATCCGCCCGCCTATGCGGTGGTCGACATGCGGCTGGCCGACGGCAACGGCCTCGACGTCGTCGCCGCGATCCGCGAGAAGCGCGACGATGCCCGCGCCATCATCCTCACCGGCTACGGCAACATCGCCACTGCGGTGACGGCGGTGAAGCTCGGCGCCATCGATTATCTATCGAAGCCGGCCGATGCCGACGATATCTTTGCAGCCCTGACCCGCACGGCGGGCGAACGCGCAGCGCCGCCCGAAAATCCAATGTCAGCCGATCGCGTGCGCTGGGAACACATCCAGCGCGTCTACGAAATGTGCGACCGCAACGTCTCGGAAACCGCACGCCGCCTGAACATGCATCGCCGCACGCTGCAACGCATCCTCGCCAAGCGCGCGCCGCGCTAAAGGGCTCCCATTACAGGCTTGCCCGGCCAGCGCTGTTTGCGCATCATCGCTTGGCGGTGTCGGACCTTGCCGCTGATATGACGGAGGCGACATGCAGGACGAAAAGCGGCTGGTCTCCATGCTGCGCGAATTCCTCGACAGCGAGGCGGCCGGCGGCCTCATCCTGATGGCTGCGGCGGCCCTGGCCCTGATCGTCGCCAATTCGCCGCTGGGCGAGGCTTATTTCTCCGCCCTCCATGCCTATCTCGGACCGCTCAGCGTCTCGCACTGGATCAATGACGGCCTGATGGCAGTGTTCTTCCTGCTGGTCGGCCTGGAGATCAAGCGCGAGATGCTCGACGGCCAGCTCTCGACCTGGCCGCGCCGCGTGCTGCCCGGCATCGCCGCCGCCGGCGGCATGGCGGTGCCGGCACTGGTCTACGTCGCCATCAACCGCAACAATCCAGCCGCTCTGTCCGGCTGGGCGATTCCGACCGCTACCGACATCGCCTTTGCGCTCGGCGTGCTGTCGCTGCTTGGCAGCCGCGTGCCCGGCTCGCTGAAGATATTCCTCACCGCGCTTGCCATCATCGACGATCTCGGCGCCGTGCTCATCATCGCGGTGTTCTATACCAGCGGCCTCTCGCTCGCCTATCTCGGCGCCGCCTTTGCCGTCATCGCGCTGCTGGTGGTGCTCAACCGCATGCGCGTGCTGACGCTGCTGCCGTACGTCTTGCTCGGCATCGTTCTGTGGGTTTTGGTGCTCAAATCGGGCGTCCATGCGACGCTCGCCGGCGTTGCACTGGCCCTCACCATCCCATTGAAGATCTCGCCCGGCAGCGGCCACGATCTCGACCATTCGCCGCTGCACCGGCTCGAACACGGCCTGCACAAAGTCGTCGCCTTTTTCGTCATCCCGATTTTCGGCTTCGCCAACGCCGGCGTCTCGCTCGGCGGTCTCAGCGCTGGCGCGCTGGCCGAGCCGCTGACGCTCGGCGTCGCCGCCGGTCTCGTCGCCGGCAAGCTGGTCGGCGTGTTCGGGTCTTCCGCGCTTGCCATCCGGCTCGGCTTCGCCGATCTGCCGGTCAATGCCGGCTGGCTGCATATGGTCGGCATTTCGCTGCTCTGCGGCATCGGCTTCACCATGAGCCTGTTCACCGGCCTGCTCGCCTTCGCCAGCGACGTCGCTCTGCAGGACGCGGTCAAGGTCGGCATCCTCGCCGGCTCCTTTATTGCCGCGCTCCTCGGCGCCGCTGTGCTGCTGGTGGCGCCCGCCGCAGGCGAGCCGGAGGAGGCGGAAGAATAGTCGCGCCGCGCTTTCAGCCGGCGCCTTGTGCCCGCGACCGTCCCCCGGCCCTTCGCAGGCTCAGGGCGTTCGAAGCTCGAAAAGCCAAGCAATTGGCTTTTCGTCCGCTACGCGGACCGCTTCTCACCCGTGCGCAACCATGACGTGGCGGACGGCTGTATAGTCCTCCAGCGCGTAGAGAGACATGTCCTTGCCGTAGCCGGATTGCTTCAGTCCGCCATGCGGCATCTCGTTGGTCAGCATGAAATGGGTGTTGATCCAGGTGCAGCCATATTGCAGCCGGGCCGCCGTCGCCATGGCGCGCGAAACATCCTTGGTCCACACCGACGACGCCAGGCCGTAGTCAGAATCATTGGCCCAGTTCACCGCTTCGTCGACTTCGGAAAAGCGGGTGACCGAGACCACCGGGCCGAACACTTCGCGGCGCACGATCTCGTCCTCCTGCAGCGCGCCGGCAACGACGGTCGGCTGGTAGAAGAAGCCGGAGCCCTCGCCCGGCTTGCCGCCGGTGGTGATCTCGATGTGCTTGAGCTCGGATGCGCGCTTGACGAAGCTCGAGACGCGGTCGCGCTGGCGGCGCGAGATCAGCGGCCCGATTTCGTTCTCGGTATCGTCGGGGCGATCATACTTGATGGTTGAGACCGCAGCGGAGAGGTCGGCGACGAGCTTGTCGTAGATCTTCTTGCCGGCATAGATGCGGCAGGCGGCGGTGCAGTCCTGGCCGGCATTGTAATAGCCGAAGGCGCGCAGGCCGTTGACCACCGCACCGAGATCGGCGTCATCGAAGACGATGACCGGCGCCTTGCCGCCGAGCTCGAGATGCGTGCGCTTGACCGATTTGGCGGCGGCCTGCAGCACCTTCTTGCCGGTGGCGACGTCGCCGGTGATCGAGATCATGTTGACCTTCGGATGGTTGATCAGCGTGTTGCCGACGCTGTCGCCGCGGCCGAGCACGACGTTGACGACGCCTTCCGACAGGATCTCGGCAAGGATTTTTGCCAGCTTGAGCGCAGTCAGCGGCGTCTGTTCCGACGGCTTGAAGACGACGGTATTGCCGCCGGCAATCGCCGGCGCCAGCTTCCAGGCCATCATCATCAGCGGATAGTTCCACGGCGCGATCGACGCGACAACGCCGATGGCGTCGCGGCGGACCATCGAGGTGTGACCGGGAATGTATTCGCCGGCGACCTGGCCGGGCATCGAGCGCACCGCGCCGGCAAAGAAGCGGTAGCAGTCGACGATCGCCGGGATCTCGTCATTGAGCACGGCATTGATCGGCTTGCCGCAGTTCAGCGCCTCGAGCGCCGCGAAATCCTGTGCAGCAGCCTCGATGCGATCGGCGATCTTCAGGAGATAGCCGGCGCGCTGCGCCGGCGTTGTGCGGGACCAGGTGACGAAGGCTTTTTCGGCCGCAAGCACCGCCGCCTCGATCTGCGCCGGACTGGCCTCGGGCAGATTGAGGATGGTCGCTCCGGTCTTCGGGTTGAGGATCGGTTCTTCGGTCTCGGCGCCTTTTTCGAATTTCGAGCCGATCAGCATCTGCGTGTCCATGGAAGTCTCTCCCTTATGAACGAGATCATTTGCCCGAACCGGCGATCTGGTCGCCATCGCGGGTCAGGTAATAGGCGGCGAGGATGGGAAGCAGCGTCACCAGCACCACGACCATCGCCACGACATTGGTGACCGGACGCTGGCGCGGACGGATCAATTCTTCGAGCATCCAGATCGGCACCGTCTGCTGTTGGCCGGCGGTGAAGGTGGTGACGATGACCTCGTCGAAGGACAGCGCAAAGGCAAGCATGCCGCCGGCCAGCAGCGCGGTTGCGATGTTGGGCAGCACGACATGCCGAAAGGTCTGGAATCCGTCGGCGCCGAGGTCCATCGACGCCTCGATCATCGAGCCGGACGTGCGGCGGAAACGGGCGACCGCATTGTTGTAGACGACGACCACGCAGAAAGTGGCGTGGCCGAGCACGATCGTCCAGAACGAGAACGGGATTTCGGCCAGCGCGAAGGCCGAGCGCAGCGCAATGCCGGTGATGATGCCGGGCAGCGCGATCGGCAGGATCACCAGCAGCGAGATGGTCTCGCGGCCGAAGAATTTTGTGCGGGACACGGCGGCGGCGCAGAGCGTGCCGAGGACCAGCGCGATGGCGGTCGAGATCGCCGCAACGCGCACCGACAGCGACAGCGCCTGCCAGACGTCGGGCCGGTTCCAGGTGACGGCGAACCATTGCGTCGTCAGGCCCGGCGGCGGCCAGACGAAGCTTTTCTCCTCGGTGGTGAAGGCATAGACGAAGATCAGCAGGATCGGCAAATGCAGGAAGAGCAGGCCGCCGGTGGCGGCGAGCTTCAGGCCGAGAGGCGCGGATGGGCCACGGTCAGAGCGCATCGAAAGCCCCCATGCGCTTGGCGCCCCAGAGGTAGAAGCCCATGATGACGATGGGCACCACGGTAAAGGCGGCGGCGAGCGGGATGTTGCCGGCGGTGCCTTGCTGCGAATAGACGGCCTGGCCGATGAACAGCCGCGAGGTACCGATGATCTGCGGGATGATGTAGTCGCCGAGCGTCAGCGAGAAGGTGAAGATCGACCCGGCGACGATGCCGGGCAGCGCCAGCGGGAACAGCACGTTGCGGAAGGTCTGGCCGGGCGAGGCTCCCAGATCGGACGAGGCCTCGACCAAATTGCCCGGCACGCGCTCGAGTGCGGCCTGCACCGGCAGGATCATGAAGGGCAGCCAGACATAGACGAAGACGATGAAGGTGCCGGTTGAGGAGACCGACAGCGAGTTGCCGCCGACGACCGGCAGCGATAGCCAGGCATCGAGCAGCCACAGAAGATGCAATTTGGCCAGCAGCCAGGTCAGGATGCCTTCCTTGGCGAGGATCAGCTTCCAGGCATAGATCTTGACCAGGTAGCTCGACCACAGCGGCAGCATGACGCCGAGATAAAACAACGCCTTCCAACGGCCGCGCGCATAGCGCGCCGCGTAATAGGCGATGGGAAAGGCGATGACCGCCGACGCGAGCGTCACCAGCGCCGCCATCGTCACCGTGCGCAGGATGATGTCGAGATTGGCGGCCTGCAGCAGGTCGCCGTAAGTCTTCAGCGTGAACTCGCGGTTGATCAGGCCGGAGAACTCGTCAATCGAAAAGAAACTCTGCAAAAGCAGCGCGAAAAGCGAGCCGATATAGACGATGCCGAGCCACAGAACCGGCGGCAGCAGCATCAGCAGAAGCAGGAATTGCGGCCGGCGCCAGAAGAGGTCGGAGAGCGCGCCGCGTACGCCGCCACTGCCCGGCAGGATGGCGGGCGCCGGACTGGAGTTGAGCGCGGCGGTCGTCATGACGCCGCCGTGTCCTGGAGGAGGAGATATGACAGGCCGCGATCCTTCGCGCCCCCCTCTGTCCTGCCGGACATCTCCCCCTCAAGGGGGGAGATTGGCTGCCCCTTTCGGTTTCGCCAATCTCCAAGGTGGCAGATTTGGCGAGGCCGAGAAACTGCTAATCTCCCCCCTTGAGGGGGAGATGTCCGGCAGGACAGAGGGGGGCGCCGCGCGCAAACCTTGATCATCCCAGCTCGTCCATCAAATGCAAATGCTCGCGGTTGAAGGTGAGCACCACCGCCTCGCCTTCCCGGGGCAAGGCAGCACCCGCCGGGACGATGGCATGCAGCCGCAAGCCCTCTGCATCGAGCGCCAGTCTTGTCGTGGCGCCGAGATAATTGGTCGAGACAAGGCGGGCGGCTACGCCTTCGCCCTTGGCCGCCCTGCCAATGCGGATGGATTCGGGCCGCAGGCTGCCCCAGCGATGCTGGCCGGCATAGCGCTGGACGAAATCCGGCGGCAGCACGTTGGACGAGCCGACGAAATCGGCGACGAAGCGGGTTTTGGGGCGCTGGTAGATGTCTTCCGGCGTGCCGATCTGCATGATCTTGCCGTCGTTGAAGACGGCGACGCGGTCGGCCATCGACAGCGCTTCGCCCTGGTCGTGGGTGACGAACACGAAGGTGATGCCCAGCGCCTTCTGCAGCGATTTCAACTCCTCCTGCATGTTTTCGCGAAGCTTGAGGTCGAGCGCGCCGAGCGGCTCGTCGAGCAGCAGCACCTTGGGCTGGTTGACCAGCGCCCGGGCGAGCGCGACGCGCTGGCGCTGGCCGCCGGAAAGCTGGCCAGGGCGACGCGCGCCGTAGCCGGGAAGCCGCACCAGCGCCAGCGCCTCTTCCGCCGCCTTTTGCCGCTCCGATCTGCCGACGCCCTTGACCATCAGCCCATAGGCGACGTTGTCGAGCACGTTGAGATGCGGGAACAGCGCATAATCCTGGAACACGGTGTTGACGTTGCGGCGATAGGGCGGCACGCCCTCGGCGCGTTCGCCGAAGATCGAGATCGAGCCCGCCGTCGGCTGCTCGAACCCGGCGATGAGGCGCAGGCACGTCGTCTTGCCCGAACCGGAAGGCCCAAGCATGGCGAAGAACTCGCCCGGCACGATGTCGAGATCGACCGCGTCGACGGCACGCACGCTGCCGAAATGGCGGGAGACTTTTTGGAAGGAAACGGCGGAGGTCATGGGCTGTCCTGATCTGTCAGGCTCATTAAATTTCAGGCGGTTGCGCCGCCCCTCATCCGCCTGCCGGCGCCTTCTCCCCATATAGTGGACGGCGAGAAGGGAGGCGCTCCAACGCTGGCGACCCCGCGTTCTTCACGGGGAGAGGGTAAGGGTGAGGGGCAGCGCCGAGCTTAGTAGGTGAGACGAACTCACCGCCCGCCGATGACGCCGATATAGTCCGACACCCAGCGGTAATAGGGCACGCACTGATCGTTCTGGGCGGCGCATTTCGAGACCGGCGTCTTCCAGAACTTGATCTTGTCGAAATTGTCGTAGCCGTTGGTCTTGCAGCCTTCTTCGCCGAGCAGTTCGTTGCCCTTGCAAGCGGCGGGCACCACCGGCAGCGAACCGAACCAGGCGGAGACGTCGCCCTGCACTTTCGGCGACAGCGAATGCTCGATCCACATGTAGGCGCAGTTCGGGTGGGCAGCATCGGCCTCCATCATCGTGGTGTCGGCCCAGCCGGTAACGCCCTCCTCGGGGATAGTCGAGGCGACCGGCTTCTTGGCCGCAATCAGCGTGTTGACCTGGTAGGGCCAAGAACCGGAGGCGACGACGCCTTCGTTCTGGAAATCGTCGACCTGGATGGCGGCGTCATGCCAATAGCGTCCGACCAGCGTACGCTGGACCCGCAGCAGGTCGAGCGCGGCCTTGTACTGGTCCTCGGTCAGTTCGTACGGATCCTTGATGCCGAGCTCCGGCTTGTGAGCCATCAGGTAATTGGCGGCGTCGGCGATGTGGATCGGACCGTCATAGGCCTGGACGCGGCCCTTGTTCGACTTGCCGTCGGGCAGCTTCATTTCCTCGAAGACCACGTTCCAGCTCTTCGGCGCCTCCTTGAACACTTCGGTGTTGTACATCAGCACGTTCGGCCCCCACTGATAGGGGACGCCGTAATGAACGCCGCCGACGGTGAACCAGGGCGCATCCTTCAGCCGGTCGTCGACCGTCTTCCAGCTCGGTATGAGGTCGGTGTTGATCGGCTGGACGCGCTTGCCGGCGACCAGGCGCAGCGAGGCATCGCCCGAGGCGGTGACCAGGTCGAAGCCGCCTTCGTTCATCAGCGAGACCATCTCGTCGGAAGTGTTGGCGGTCTTGACGTTGACCTTGCAGCCGGTTTCCTTTTCGAACGAAGTGACCCAATCATAGCCCTTGTCGGTTTCGCCGCGCTCGATATAGCCCGGCCAGGCGACGATATTGACCTCGCCTTCGCCCTTGCCGAGCTCCTTGACCTGGGCGATGGCCTGGCCGGAGAAGCTCAGCGCGACCGTCAAGGCAGTGCATGATTTCAGCAATGAATTCATCGTCGATCTCCCATTTTTGCGTGAGCCGAAACCGGTTTCGGCTTTCGGAAAAAGTCATGCGCCCGTTTAACGTTGGATGCGCGGCTCTGAAGAGCCGTGCTCCGGCAGCTTTGTTCCCTGACCGAAAAGTGCTGCGAAATTTCCGGTTTCGCAAATTCATTTATCAGAAAGCCGATATCGGTTTTTCCGATACATTAGCGGCCGATCTTCTCGGGCCGTTGGCGCACCATGCGCTGCGACTGGGCAAGTCCGATGAAGTCGCGCGCCGCCTGCGGCAGGCCGGAGCCGCGCCGCCAGACCATGCCGACCTGGACGACCGGCAACGACCCCGAAATATCGCGCGATTCGATGCGGTCGCCTTCCAGCGACCATGGCCGGTAGACAAGGTCGGGCAGCAGCGCCACGCCGGCGCCGGTGGCGACGAGGCTGCGCACCGCTTCGACCGAGCGGGTGCGGAAGGCGACGTGCGGCTTGGCGCCGATCGCCGTCAGCAGCTTTCCGGTATTCTCCTCGATCTCGTCGACGGTCAGCATGATCAGCGGTTCCGAGGCGATGTCGCCGATGCCGATGATGTCGGCACCTGCCAAGGGATGGCCGAGCGGCAGCCACAGCCGGTAGGCCGAGACTTCGAGGATTTCGGACTGCAGTGCCGTGCGGTCGCGCAGGTTCGAGGTGACCATGACGGCAATGTCGAGCTTGCCGCCAATCAACAGGTGCTCGAGATAGTCGCCATTGTCCTCGATCGCCGAGACCTCGACACCCGGATAGGCGCGGCGATAGCGGGCAAGAAGATCGGACAGCACATAGCCGGCGACCAGCGAGGTAACGCCAAGTTGCAGCCGCCCGCTTGCCGCGGTCTGTTCGCCGAAGAAGGCGCGGCGCGCATCGGAAACGTCGGCCAGGATCTTTCTCGCATGGCGCAGGAACTGGTGACCCTTGTGGGTGATGTTCAAGCCGCGCGGGTGACGTTCGAACAGCTCGACGCCGAGATCGTGCTCCAACTCCTTGATCGCTTCGGTGACCGAGGATTGCGAGATCGACAGGTTCTGGGCGGCGCCCGACACCGTGCCTTGCTCGGCGACGGCGACGAAGAACTGCAATTGGCGGATGGTGAAAGCCATGGCTGGACTAAACACGGCAGAGGCGGCGCTGGGAAGTGGGATGCTGGTGCCGATCTCCCGATAGAGCTCAGCCCTCGCTTCCGCCGTCCGCAATGCTGAGCCGCGCGCCGGCCTGGGCGAGGACGGCGGCGATGTCGTGCGGCGGCGGCCGGTCGGTCGCGAGTTCGGAAAAGCCGCCGAAGCCGCAGACCTGAACAAGGCCCTGGCGGCCGAATTTGCTGTGGTCGGTGACGACAAGCGAGCGCTGGCCGCGCGACAGCACCATGCGGGCGAATTCGGCCTCTTCCAAATCATAGTCCATGACGCCGGTGACGGCATCCACCGCACCGGTCGATATCACCGCATGGCTGACCGAAAAGCGGCTGACGAATTCGATGGCCGAGACGCCGAAGGCAGCACCGGAATCGCTGCGCAGCTCGCCGCCGGCCATATAGACCTTGTTGCCGTTGACGGTGGCCAGTGTGCGGGCGATGTCGGAGGAGTTGGTGACGACCGTCAGCCGCCGGTGGCCGAGCAGTTCCCGGGCCAGGAATGAGGTGGTGGTGCCGGTGTCGAGCATGATCGATTCGCCGTCGCGGATGGTGGCGGCGACCATGCGGGCAATTGCCCGCTTGGCATCGGCGTTCTCGCGCATGCGCCGCTCGAACGGCGCTTCACCGGCAATCGACGGCAGGCCGACGGCGCCGTGCATCTTGAGGATGGAACCGTCGCTGGTCAGTGGCTTGACGTCGCGGCGTACCGTCTCCAGCGAGACGCCCAGCCGGTCGGCCAGGCTGGCAATGGTAACAGTGCCTTCCTCCTTGAGGAGGCGCAGGATTTCGCCATGCCGCTTCGAGTGGACCATCGGTTCCATCCGGCCGGATTGTTGCACCGCTGACCGTTTCTACGGCATAAATGCCACTAACTCCAAGGAATTTAGCAAAATTCGGGCAAAAAACCAGAAAACACCACAATTTCGCGTTGACAACGTCTCCAGCGTGGCGCGACATTATCGCTGTGACAGGCTCGGAACGGAGGACGACGGCTGAGCCGCACGAAAAATCGCCTGCCCGAACGCCCGGGAGATCGTCGGGTGCAAGGGTGCCGAAATTCAGGATCCGCGGGGGCGGATGCCGGCGTCGAAGAACCCGGCACAAAGGGGCTCGTCGGTGCGGTGCGGGATACCGATCCCGAGATCTGCACCGACGAGATCTTCGCGTTGCCGCCATTCCTCCGTCCGATTGTCATTGCTGGCCAGCCGTGGCATGCGTGGAAAATTGACCCAATGTTGGACGAGATCGTGACTGTCGAAGACCGCATCCGTGCGCTGCCTTGCTGGACCGGCAGCATCGACATCGCGCCGCTGCCGGGCGGGTTGAGCAATGCCAATTATCTGGTCAAGGACGCGGCCGGGCAGCACGTCGTGCGGATCGGCCAGGATTATCCGTTCCACCATGTCTTTCGCGAGCGCGAGATGATGACTGCGCGGGCAGCGCACGCGGCAGGCTTCGCTCCGGCCGTCCGCTACACCGGACCCGGCGTCATGGTGACGGAGTATCTCGGCGCCAAGGCCTATGTCGCGCAAGACGTGCGCGCCGATCTCGGCCGCGTTGCCGCGTTGCTGCGCGGTTTCCACCGGGAGATGCCCGGTCATGTCTCCGGCGCCGGCTTCATGTTCTGGGTGTTTCACGTCATTCGCGACTATGCGCGCACGCTGGAGGAAGGCCGCAGCCGCAAGCTGGGCGAACTGCCGCGCCTGCTGACGCTGGCGGACGAGCTCGAGCGCGCGCAAAAACTGCTGCCAATCGTCTTCGGCCACAACGATCTTCTGCCGGCTAACATAATCGACGACGGTCACAGGCTGTGGCTCATCGATTTCGAATATGCAGGCTTCAACACCGCGATGTTCGACCTTGCCGGCGCCGCGTCGAATGCCGGCATGAGCGACGAGGAGTCCTTCGCCTTCCTGACCGCCTATTTCATGAAGGAGCCGGACCCAGCGATACGGCGCTCGCACGCCGCCATGCAATGCGCGTCGCTGCTGCGTGAGGCGATGTGGGGCATGGTTTCCGAGCTTTACCTCGACGCGCCCGGTGTCGACTACGCCGCCTACGCTGACGAAAACCTGGCGCGGCTCGAAGCCGCCCTGGAAAACTACAGGACAAAATACGGGACGCGGACATGACCTTGCCCGCCCAGGCCGGGATCGTCGTCATCGGCGGTGGCATCATCGGCTGTTCGACGGCCTATCATCTGGCGCGCGACCACAAGGCCGAAATCGTGCTGCTCGAACAGGGCAAGCTGACCTCGGGCTCGACCTGGCATGCTGCCGGGCTGGTCGGCCAGCTGCGCTCGTCGGCATCGATCACTCGCGTGCTCAAATATTCGGTCGATCTCTACAAGGGGCTGGAAGCCGAAACCGGCCTCGCCACCGGCTGGAAGATGACTGGCTGCCTGCGCCTCGCCACCAATGCCGACCGCTGGACCGAGTATAAGCGGCTGGCAACGACGGCCAAGAGCTTCGGCATGGACATGCATCTGCTATCGCCGGCAGAGGTCAAGGAAATGTGGCCGCTGCTCGAAACCGGCGACCTCGTCGGCGCCTCCTGGCTGCCGACTGACGGTCAGGCAAGCCCTTCCGACATCACCCAGTCGCTGGCCAAGGGCGCGCGCATGCATGGCGCAAGATTGTTCGAGGAGGTGCGGGTCACCGGCTTCGAAATGAGAGACGGCCGCATCACCGCGGTAAAGACCAGCAAGGGCGATATCGCCTGCGACAAGGTGGTGAACTGCGCCGGGCAATGGGCGCGGCAGGTGGGTGCGCTCGCCGGCATAAACGTGCCGCTGCAGCCGGTGAAGCACCAGTACATCATCACCGAGAGGATCGACGGCTTGGCGACCGACGCGCCGACAATTCGCGACCCCGATCGCCGCACCTATTTCAAGGAGGAGGTCGGCGGCCTGGTGATGGGCGGCTACGAGCCGAACCCGCAGGCCTGGACGACCGGTCTGCCGGGCGGCGATGTGCCGGACGATTGGGAGTTCCGGCTGTTCGACGATGATTACGATCATTTCGAGCAGCATATGAGCCAGGCGATCGAGCGTGTCCCGGCGCTCGCCAATGTCGGCGTCAAGCAGATGATCAACGGGCCGGAGAGCTTTACGCCGGACGGCAATTTCATCCTCGGCGTGGCGCCGGAATGCCCCAATATGTTCGTCGGCGCCGGCTTCAATGCCTTCGGCATCGCGTCCGGCGGCGGCGCCGGCTGGGTGCTGGCGCAATGGGTCGTCGACGGCGAGGCGCCGCTCGATTTGTGGGTGGTCGACATCCGCCGCTTCTCCGATCTGCACCGCGACAGGCAATGGGTCCGTGACCGCACGCTGGAAGCCTACGGCAAGCACTACACGATCGGCTTCCCGCATGAGGAATATGTCAGCGGCCGGCCGCGCATCGTCTCACCTTTATACGAGCGGCTGCAAAAACATCGCGCCGTGTTCGGCTCGAAACTCGGCTGGGAGCGGCCGAACTGGTTCGCGCCGGAAGGCGTCGAGCCGAAAGACGTCTATTCGATGGGCCGGCAGAACTGGTTTTCACCCGTCGGTGACGAACATCGCCATGTGCGCGAAAAGATCGGCATTTTCGACCAGTCGTCGTTTGCCAAATACGAAATGACCGGAGCCGACGCGCTGAAGGCGCTGGACTGGATCTGCGCCAATGACGTTGCCAAGCCGGTCGGCAGGCTGACCTACACGCAACTCCTCAACACGCGCGGCGGCATCGAGGCCGATTTGACCGTGGCGAGGCTCGGTGAGGAGAAATTCTACATCGTCACCGGTACCGGTTTCCGCACGCATGATTTCTCCTGGATTGCCGATCATATCGGCAGGGAGTTCGACGTGACGCTGACCGACGTCACCGAGGATTTCGGCACATTGTCGCTGATGGGGCCGCGCGCCCGTGACGTGCTGTCAGCGGTGACCGATGCCGACGTCTCGAACGCCGCCTTTCCGTTCGGCCACGTTCGCGAGATCGTCATTGCCGGCCACGCCGTCCGGGCACTGCGCGTCACCTATGTGGGCGAACTCGGCTGGGAACTGCATGCGCCGATCGCGGCGACGGGCGAGGTTTTCGACGCGCTGATGACGGCGGGCGCTGTCCACGACATTCGCCCGGTCGGCTATCGGGCGCTGGAATCGCTGCGGCTGGAAAAAGGCTACCGCGCCTGGGGCGCCGACATCACACCCAACGACACGCCGCAGGAGGCCGGCCTCGGCTGGGCGGTGAAGCTCAGGAAGAACACCGATTTCCTCGGCCGGCGGGCGCTTGAAAAGCTCGATGGCTCGACGCTCAGGAAACGCTTTGCCGGCTTCACTGTCGACGATTCGGATGTCGTGCTGCTCGGGCGCGAGACCATCCTGCGCAACGGCGACGCCGTCGGTTATCTCACCAGCGGCGGCTATGGCTACACCATCGGCAAGAACATCGGCTACGGCTATGTGCGCAATGCCGATGGCGTCAGCGATGATTTCCTAGCCTCCGGCGACTACGAGCTCGTGGTCGCAATGGAACGGACGCCGGCTAAGATCCATCTCGAGCCGCTTTACGATCCGACGGGAGCAAAGGTGAAGGCGTAGAGCCTTCCGGTTTCAGCCTCAGTTCACGATGAGCACCAGCCCCCGGCTCGGCACGGTATCGGCCTCGCCTGGCATCGAAATGTAGGGCGGCGTCTCTTCGGCGCGGGTGACGGTGCCTTGCGCTTCGAGCTCGGCAATCCGCGCGGCAAAACCCGTGTCCCACAGCGTGTTCTTCACCGTCAGCACGATCACCCCGCCCGGACGGCAGATGCGGATCAGCTCGTCCAGCCCCTCGGCTCCGACATGGCCCGACGTGAAGACGCCGGCGGAGATGATCCCGGCATAGGCATCGTCGACGAAGGGCAGCGGTCCGCCCAGCGCCAGGCAGTGCAGCACCGAATAGACGCCTTTGCGCGCAGCTTGCACCAGCATGCCTTCCGAAATGTCGAGCGCTTCGACCTGCGGATAACCAGTGATGGCAAGCCATTCGCCGATGAGCCCGGTGCCGGCGCCTGCGTCTAGGAGAGGAGCGGCGCCGCGCGGCAGATGGCGGGCCAGCAAGGCAAGGCAGATGGTCGGATGGCGATAGCCGGCCGCCGACATGTCGGCGTCATAGGTGCCTGCCCAACTGTCGTAGAGCGCCGCGACGTCTTCCGGCCGCTTCGCCGCATAGGCTGCGGCGAGTGCGCTCTGCTGTTTGCTGTCCGTCATCGCTTTCCGTCGCCTGGTATCGATCCGCAACGCGATCATAGCCAAACGGCGAAAACTGTGGAACCGTCGTCGTCGCAATAACACGGGGAAAGGAGCGAAAGCCATGGCGGACGACCAGGCACGCGCCGCGCTTGCGGCCATTCCGATGCTGGCCGGCTATGACGGCCCGCTGGAACGGCTCGGCGGCCTCACCAACCTCGTCTTCAGGGGGAAAGATTTCTGCCTGCGTATCCCCGGCAAGGGCACCGAGGAATATATCAACCGCGCGAACGAGGCAGTGGCGGCGCGGGAAGCGGCGAAGGCAGGCGTCAGCCCGGAAGTGCTGCATGTCGATGCCGAGACCGGCGTGCTGGTGACCCGCTTCATCGCCGGCGCCGAGACGATGTCGCCGGAAAAGTTCAAGACCCGACCCGGCAGCCCGGCACGCGCCGGCAAGGCCTTTCGCAAGCTGCACACATCCGGCGCGGTGTTCCCCTTCCGCTTCGAGCTGTTTGCGATGATCGACGATTATCTGAAAGTGCTGTCGACCAAGGACGTCGCCCTGCCTGCCGGCTATCACGATGTGGTCCGCGAGGCGGAAACCGTGCGCTCGGCACTTGCGGCTCATCCTCTGCCGATCGTCGCCTGCCACTGCGACCCGCTCTGCGAAAACTTTCTCGATACTGGCGACAGGATGTGGATCGTCGACTGGGAATATTCCGGCATGAACGATCCGCTCTGGGATCTCGGCGACCTCAGCGTCGAAGGACAATTCGACGCCGCGCAGGAGGAGGAAATGATGCTGGCCTATTTCGGCGGCGAGCCAAGACCGGCGGAGCGCGGCCGCATCGTCATTTACAAGGCGATGTGCGACCTGTTGTGGACGCTGTGGGGCTTGATCCAGCTTGCCAACAAAAATCCGGCCGACGACTTTCGCGCCTATGCCGACGGCCGGTTTGCACGCTGCAAGGCACTGATGGAGACGCCGGAGTTTTCGCGGCATCTCAAAGTGGTGCGCCGGGGTTAATTCACGCCCTTCGGCACGTTTTCTGGTGGCACGGTGTCGACCACCTTTTGGCGATGGAAGATGAACAGGCCGGCCAGCACGACGATTGCCGAGCCGATCAGGATGCGCGGCCCAGGCACATCGCCGAAGAAGGCGAGGCCGAAGACCACTGCCCACAACAGCAGGCTGTAATGCAGCGGCGCCAAGGTCGAGGCAGGCGCCAGCTTCAACGCCCGGGTGATCATCAGATGCGCGCCGCAGGAGACGATGCCGAGCAGCAGCATGGCGCCGAAATCGAGCGAGGACGGCGTCCTCCAGGTGCCGAGCGTCAAGGCAGCGCCGACCAGCAGCGTGCCGATGGTTTGCCAGGTGACAAGCGACGTGTCGCTGGTGCCGCGCAGCCGCCGATTGAGGATGATGGCGAAGGCAAAGGAAATGCTGCCGGCGAGCGCGAACATCGAGGATAGCGAGAACGCGGCCGAGGACGGCTTCAGCATGATCAGCACGCCGCAGAACCCGACCAGGATCGCCGCCCAGCGGCGCCAGCCGACCCTTTCGCCGAGCAAAAAGTGCGACAGCGCCGCCACATAGATCGGCCCGGCCATGTAGAAGCTCATCACGTCGGCGAGCGGCAGATAGACGACCGCCGCGTAGAACAGCGCCGTGTCGAGCGTCGTCATCACCACGCGAAGCAGCTGCAGCTCGGGCCGCTCCATGCGAAACAGCTTGGCCGCACCCTGATGTGCGATCATCGGCCCGAGTATGAAAAAAGCGCCGATCGAGCGGATCAGCACGACCTGGCCGACGGAAAAACTGGCAACCAGCCACTTGCCCATCGCGTCGTTCAACGCAAACAGGAAATCGCCGGCGAGCATCAGCAGGATGCCGGCCAGCAGCACATTCCTGATCGTCGAATTCTGGGTCGCGGGCTGCGCCATTCCGTTACCGGTTCCTCACCGTGGCTACGGTGACCCGCGTCGTAGTCGCAAGCTGCGGCCATGACGAGGCGAAAATCGAGAATTCGGTAAGACCAGCGCCGGAAATCGGCTGGACTAATGCATGTCGCGCAAAAGTGTGCAGCGGTTTTGCGACAACGACATGCATCAAAACAGGAACTTAAAGCGCGTCGCATGAGGCCGGTCGAGCGCGACGCGCTTTAAGCGTGGCGCCGGTTCACCGTGCCCGGCCTTCCGGCGATCGAAAGCCGGGTGTCCTGCCGGCTGCGCTCGGCCACTACCTTGCCTTTGGCGATGACGCAGAGACGCTCTGGGCGCAGCCGCAGCGCCTCGACCGGGTTGCCGGCATCGAGAACGACCAGGCTGGCGCGCTTGCCGACGGCCAGGCCGAGGTGGTCGAGACCCATGATGGCCGCATTGACGTTGGTGACCATGTCGAAACAGCGCGCCATCTCGGCCGGGCTCGACATCTGCGCGACATGCAGGCCCATGAAGGCGACATCGAGCATGTCTGCCGTGCCCAGCGAATACCAGGGATCGAGCACGCAATCCTGGCCCCAGCCGACGCGGATCCCGTGCGCCAGCATTTCCTTGACCCGCGTCAGGCCGCGGCGCTTGGGAAAGGTGTCGTGGCGGCCCTGCAGCATGATGTTGATCAGCGGGTTGGGGATCGCCGAAATGCCGGCCTCGGCAATCAGCGGCAATAGCTTCGAGACGTAGTAATTATCCATCGAATGCATCGATGTCAGGTGCGAGCCGGCCACTCTGCCCTGCAATCCAAGCCGCTGCGTCTCATAGGCAAGCTGCTCGATGTGGCGCGACAGCGGATCGTCGGTCTCGTCGCAATGCAGGTCGACCATCAGGCCGCGCTCGGCCGCGATCTCGCAGAGCTCGGTGACGGAGCGCGTGCCGTCGGCCATTGTGCGCTCGAAATGCGGAATGCCGCCGACCACATCGACACCCATGTCGAGCGCCCGGATGATGTTGTCGCGCGCCGTCGGCGAGCGGTAAAACCCGTCCTGCGGGAAGGCGACCAGTTGCAGGTCGATATACGGCGCGACCGTCTTCTTCACGTCGAGCAGCGCTTCGACCGCCAGCAGGCGGTCATCGCAGACATCGACATGGGTACGGATGGCGAGCAGGCCCATCGACACCGCCCAGTCGCAATAGGCAAGCGCGCGGTCGCGCACTGCCTCGTGGGTCAGAAGCGGCTTCAGCTCGCCCCACAGCGAGATGCCTTCGAGCAACGTGCCCGAGACATTGATGCGCGGAATGCCGAGCGAAAGCGTGGCGTCCATATGGAAATGCGGATCGACGAAGGGCGGCGAGACCAGATTGCCATGGGCATCGATCGCCGTGCCGGCGCTGACGTTCAGCTCGGGTTCTATCGCTGCGATCGTTTCGCCGACGATGCCGATATCGGCGATCCTGCCGTCGGGCAGCGTGCCGCCGCGCACCACAAGGTCAAAATCCATCTAGCGCCACCTCGTTCAAAAAAGCCGTTTCTTTCCATTCAGCGTGCTGCCGCAAGGCGGAACCTTCAGGCGCGGCCTTCCCTTCTCCCCTTGTGGGAGAAGGTGGCCGAGCGAAGCTCGGTCGGATGAGGGGTGTTCCAGCTTGGCATCCCCTGCACTCCGTCCAGCACCCCTCAACCGTCTCGGCGCTGCGCGCCGATCCACCTTCTCCCCCAAGGGGAGAAGGAAAAGGCGCTATTCCGGCACGTACCGCACCGCCCCCTTTGCAGCACTTGTCGCCATCGCCGCATAGGCGCGCAAGGCCGTCGTCACCTTGCGCTTGCGCTTTTCCTCGGGCTTCCAGGCAGCCGTTCCCTTGGCCTCCATCGCCGCGCGGCGGGCGGCGAGCTCCGCGTCGTCGACAGCAAGCCTGATGGTGCGCTTGGGGATATCGATCTCGATCGTGTCGCCTTCCCTGACCAGCCCGATCAGCCCGCCTTCCGCCGCTTCCGGCGAGACATGGCCGATCGACAGGCCGGAGGTGCCGCCGGAAAAACGACCGTCGGTGATCAGCGCGCAGGCTTTGCCGAGGCCTTTCGACTTCAAATAGCTGGTCGGGTAGAGCATTTCCTGCATGCCGGGGCCGCCGCGTGGCCCTTCATAGCGGATGACGACGACATCGCCGGCCTTGATCTCGTTCGACAGGATCGCCTTGACACTGGCGTCCTGGCTTTCAAACACCCTTGCCGGGCCGGTGAATTTCAGGATCGATTCATCGACACCCGCGGTCTTTACGATGCAGCCGTCGAGCGCCAGATTGCCTTTCAGCACGGCAAGGCCGCCATCCCTGGAGAAAGGATGTTCGGCCGAGCGGATAACGCCGGTTTCGCGGTTCGTGTCGAGATCGTCCCAGCGGCGGTCCTGGCTGAAGGCGACCTGCGTCGGCACGCCGCCGGGTGCCGCCAGGAAGAAATCGCGGACATTCTTGCTGGTGGTGCGCGAAATATCCCAATGGTCCAGCGCTTCGCCGAGGCTTGCGGTGTGCACTGTCGGCAGGTCGCGATTGACCAACCCGGCGCTATCCAGCTGGCCGAGGATCGCCATGATGCCGCCAGCGCGGTGGACATCCTCCATATGAACGTCCGCCTTGGCCGGCGCCACCTTGCACAGCACCGGAACCCGCCGTGACAGCCGGTCGATGTCCTCCATGGTGAAGTCGACCTCGCCCTCATGTGCTGCGGCAAGGATGTGCAGCACGGTGTTGGTCGAGCCGCCCATGGCGATGTCGAGCGTCATGGCGTTCTCGAAGGCGCCCTTCGAGGCGATGTTGCGCGGCAGCGCGGTGTCGTCGTCCTGCTCGTAATAGCGCTGGGCAAGATCGACGATCAGGTGGCCGGCCTCGACGAACAGGCGCTTGCGGTCGGCATGCGTGGCCAGCGTCGAGCCGTTGCCGGGCAGCGACAGGCCAAGCGCCTCGGTCAGGCAGTTCATCGAATTGGCGGTGAACATGCCCGAGCACGAGCCGCAGGTTGGACAGGCCGATCGCTCGATGATCTTGACGTCCTCGTCGGAGATCTTGTCGTCAGCGGCCGCCACCATGGCGTCGACCAGATCAAGCGCCTGGCTCTTGCCGGCGAGCACCACCTTGCCGGCCTCCATCGGCCCGCCGGAGACGAAGACAGTGGGGATGTTGAGGCGCAGCGACGCCATCAGCATGCCGGGCGTGATTTTGTCGCAATTCGAGATGCAGACCATCGCGTCGGCGCAATGCGCGTTGACCATGTATTCGACCGAGTCGGCGATCAATTCGCGCGACGGCAGCGAATAGAGCATGCCGTCATGGCCCATGGCGATACCGTCATCGACGGCTATGGTGTTGAATTCCTTGGCGACGCCGCCGGCCTTTTCGATCTCGCGGGCAACCAGCTGGCCGAGGTCTTTCAGATGGACATGGCCCGGCACGAACTGCGTGAAGGAATTGACCACGGCGATGATCGGCTTGCCGAAATCCGAATCCTTCATCCCGGTGGCGCGCCAAAGGCCACGGGCGCCGGCCATGTTGCGGCCATGGGTGGTGGTGCGGGAACGGTAGGCGGGCATTGAACTGTCCTTGCTGTCTGCGTCGCGCCGGACAGGCGCGGAAAACCGGAATGAGCCGCAGGCCTTATAGACGCCACGCTCTGGTCTGGCCACAATTTTGCGCTGCGCCAGGGACCGGAACGAGCGGCCAGCCAAAGACGCAGCCGGCCCAGATCGCAAAAAAGTCAGAGGCGCTGTCGGATCGTGTTTTGCTCGAGCGTCCTTGGGCAGACGGCGGGACCGGGCGTCAATCGTCAGCCAGCCGTTTTGCGAGTGAAAACAAAGCCAAAACCAGCCCGAGGAGCAAGAGAATGCAAAAGATCACCCCCTGCCTGTGGTTCGACGACCAGGCCGAGGAGGCCATGAACCATTACATCTCCATCTTCAAGAATTCGAAGGTGCTGAGCGTGATGCGCTGGCCCAAGGGCAGCGGCGATAATGAGGGCAAGGTGCTGATGGTCTCATTCGAGCTCGACGGCGTTCAATTCCAGGCGCTCAACGGCGGGCCGCAATTCAAGTTCACCCAGGCTGTCTCGCTCTCCATCGACTGCAAGACGCAGGAGGAGGTCGACTATTTCTGGGACAGGCTCATCGCTGGCGGTGGCGAGCCCAGCCGGTGCAGCTGGCTGAAGGACAAATTCGGCCTCTCCTGGCAGGTCGTTCCCGAGCAGCTGCCCAGGCTGCTGCTGGACCCCGACAAGGAAAAGGCCGGCCGCGTGATGCAGGCGATGATGCAGATGAGCAAGATCGACATCGCCAAGATCGAAGAGGCAGCCAAGGGGTGAACGAACGCGATCTTTCCTTCTCCCCCTGTGGGAGAAGGTGGATCGGCGCGAAGCGCCGAGACGGTTGAGGGGTGCTGGACGGAATGAGACGTTGGTGTTTCCTGGAACACCCCTCATCCGTCGCCTTCGGCGACACCTTCTCTCACAACAAGGGGAGAATGGAAGGGGCGCATCAGGCCGCTCTGTCGCGGACCTGGTAATCCTTGACTGCGGCGAAGCGGATCGCCTTCCAGCGCTCGGCCTCGTAGTTGAGCGAGAAGGTGTGCTGGGCGAGGAACACTGGATCGTTGTCGAGGTCGCGGGCGATGTCGCCGCGATGCGCCTCGATGAAGCGCTGGAGCTCTGCCCTGTCGTCGGCCGATATCCAGCGGCAGACGGAAAAGCGCGACATCTCGAAATCGACCGGCAGTGTGTATTCGAAGTTCAGCCGCTCTTTCAGGACATCGAGCTGCAGGGCGCCGACGACACCGACGATGGCCGGTGAACCGTCCTCCGGCGAGAACAATTGCACGACGCCTTCCTCGGCCATCTGGTGCAGCGCTTCCTTGAGCTTCTTGGCTTTCATGGCATCGCCGAGGCGAACGCGGCGCAGGATTTCAGGCGCGAAATTCGGCACGCCGCGAAACAGGATCTCCTCGCCCTCGGTCAGCGTGTCGCCGATGCGCAGCGTGCCGTGGTTGGGGATGCCGACGACATCGCCGGCGAATGCCTCGTCGGCAGTAACGCGGGTGCGGGCGAAGAAAAATTGCGGCGCCGACAGGCTCATCGGCTTTCCCGTGCGCACCAGCTTGGCCTTCATGCCGCGCTCGAGCTTGCCGGAGCAGACGCGGACGAAGGCGATGCGATCGCGGTGGTTGGGGTCCATATTGGCCTGGATCTTGAAGACGAAGGAGGTCATCTTGTCCTCGGTCGCCTCGACCTTGCGGCTGTCGGCCTCCTGCGCGCGCGGCGGCGGCCCATAGGCGCCGAGCGCCTCGATCAGGTCGCGCACGCCGTAATTGCGCAGCGCCGAGCCGAAATAGACCGGGGTCAGATGGCCTTCGCGAAAAGCTTCCAGGTCGAGCGGGCGGCAGGCCTCGCGCGCCAGCTCCAGCTCCTCAATGAAGGCCTCACGGTCGTTCTCCGGCAGCAGGCCGGCGACGCGGTTGGAATCGGGACCGTTGACCGGCGTGCGCTCCTTCTCGGCGTCACCCTTGCGCACCGCGTTCAGCGCCAGATGGTAGGTGCCGGAAAAGGTCTTGCCGCGGCCGATCGGCCAGGTGATCGGTGCGGTGTCGAGCGCCAGCTTCTGCTCGATCTCATCGAGGATGTCGAAGGGGTCGCGGCTTTCGCGGTCCATCTTGTTGACGAAGGTGATGATCGGGATATCGCGCAGCCGGCAGACCTCGAACAGTTTCAGCGTGCGCGGCTCGATGCCCTTGGCAGCGTCGATGACCATCACCGCGCTGTCGACCGCCGACAGCGTGCGATAGGTGTCGTCGGCGAAATCCTCGTGGCCGGGCGTGTCGAGCAGGTTGAAGACGGTGTCCTCGTATTCGAAGGTCATCACCGAGGTGACCACCGAAATGCCGCGCTCGCGTTCGATCTTCATCCAGTCCGACCGGGTCTGGATGCGGTCCTTCTTGGCCTTGACCTCGCCGGCGAGCTGGATGGCGCCGCCGAACAAAAGCAGTTTTTCGGTGAGCGTGGTCTTGCCGGCGTCGGGGTGGGCAATGATCGCGAAAGTGCGGCGGCGCGCCACCGCGTGCGTGATGTGTTCAGCCAATTTATGGAATCCCATGTGGTGCGCGGCTTTTAGCAGCGCTTTTCCGGTCTGTCGAACGGAAACACCCTTCGCCCTCAATGCCAGATGATGCAAATGTCGCTGCGGGCCGCGAGTTCAGTCACGGATCACAGCCGCTTCAGTGACCGAACCGGCATCATCCGTGCGGATGGCGAGCCATTCATAGTCGATCGAAAGCAATCCCCTTTCCGGGCCAAGGACATAGACCAGGCTCCAATCGGAAAACTTGTCGGTCTCAGGCGGCGCGCCGAGCGCCGCAAGGACTTCTGCCCGCGATTTCCCAACCAACCACCCGGTCAGCACCAGGCTGTCGGCGATGCGATGGCGTTTATGCAAGGGATCATGCCAGCTGTAGTCACCGACTTGCCACCACGATCGAATGAACGGCAGTGGGCCGAAGAAGACGGCATAGACGATCATGACCATGGCAGTGCCAAGAGCGAGACCTCGCGTCCAGCGGCGCAAACGAGCCCTTCGTGGCTGGGACATGATTTCTGGTCGGGAACTCAACAGCGCAGAGCTTTCTCGCAAAGACGATGTCATCGACCGTTTCGAGAACGGAACACCACGACGTGCATGTATCACGACGGCAGGAGGGTATGAAGTCCTGCCGTTAAAGGTGGACGGCCGTGAGCAAAGACATCCTCGGCATCTGCGCTTCCATCGCCTGGAACCTGAGTGCAGTGCAGTCGACCTCTCCGGCTGCCGCAGCCGCCGGTTCACGTCCCGACGTCAGGCCGGTTCGGCCGCACGGCTCTGGGAGGCCACCTCGGGAATCCACTCGGCAATCGCGGCGCCGATCCTGTCGGCATGGTCCTCCTGCAGATAATGTGCGCCGGGTCCGAGATCGATCAGCCGGCAGTTCTTCAGGCCCGCCGCGAATTCCCGTGCCGCCTGCGGCGAGACGAGGGCGCCTGGATCGCCTGAGAAAAGCAGCTTCGGGTAGGAGGAGAGCCGGAGCGCCCGATGGTCGTTCTCGCTGATGGCGGCGACATCGGCGGGCTGGCCTTCGATCGGCAGGTCGCGCGGCAGCTGCAGGATCGGCTTGCGCGATTGCGGTGTCGGGAACGGCGCCCGGTAGGCGGCCATTTCCTCATCGCTCATCGTGCGCAGCACAGCAGCCGGCAGCACTTTTTCGACGAAGACGTTGTCTTCCAGGACAAGCTTCTCACCGACGCCGGGCGTGCGCATTGCCTTGAACAATTCGCGCGCCTGCGGACGCTGGTGGAAATCGTCCCAGCTCTCGAAAGGGCGGATGAATTCCATGAAGGCGAGGCCGAGGATCCGCTGCGGCCGCCGTACGGCGAGATGGAAGGCGAGCGCGGTGCCCCAATCCTGCGCGACGACCACCATGTCGGTGATGCCAAGCGTCTCGATGAAAGCGTCGAGATACCGGACGTGGTCGAAGAAGCGATAGTCGATGTCCGGCTTGCCGGATTGGCCATAGCCGATCAGGTCGGGCGCAATGCAGCGGCCGAACGGCGCCACATGCGGGATGATGTCGCGCCAGATGTAGGACGACGTCGGGTTGCCGTGCAGGAAGAGTACTGTCGGGCCAGCCGTACCTGCCTCGACATAGGAAATGGTGGAATCGAGTACCGCGACTTGCGAGCGCGGCAACATTGTGCGGGATTGCGGCTTTTCGAGTTTCGGGGTCATCGGATCAGCTCCTTTCTGCGAAGACTGTTTTGAAGACGATGTTCTTGAAACGCTCGAGCGGTTCGGGACTGCGCTCCACCTTCATGCGCAGCATCGCGCCTTGCCAGGAACTCAAAAGGAAATCGGCGAGATCCTCGGCATCGAACGCGTCGGAGATATCGCCGGCCGCCTGGCCTTCGGCGATGCATTCGGCAAAGGGCTTACGCCAGCGTTCGAAGATGGCGACGAGTTGCAGCCTCAGCGCCTCGCTGTGAGCCGCCGTCTCGAGGCTGAGATTGCCGATCATGCAGCCCCGTGCCCAATCATGCGCCTCCAGCTTCGACGTGATGATTTCGAGATAGCGGCGCAAGCGCCCGACCGGGGGCGTGCCGTCCCGGGCGAGGGCCTGCTCCACCAAACCGCTCACATAGGCGAAATAGCGGTCCAGCACCTCGCCGGTGAACGCCTCCTTGGAGGCAAAATGATTGGTGAAGGAGCCCGGGCGGGCATCGGCCGCGGCGACGATGTCGCGCACGCCGGCCGCCGAATAGCCGGAACTCCAGATGGTCTTGAAACCGGCGTCGAGAAGTTTTTCGCGAAGTGAATGTCTAGCCATGTCGGTATAATACGTACGTACGTATTAAAGTCAAGAGGCATTTTTGGTATCGCGCGCTCTTGGCAGAACCCACGGGCAATGGCATCGCAGTGGTGGCGTCGGAACGAGGAGTGAAGTATGACAGCGGCGAAAGAAGTGATTGTCATCGGCGCCGGCATCGTCGGCGCCTCCATCGCCTGGCACCTGACCAGGGCCGGGGCAAAGGTGACGGTCATTGCCGGCACCGGCGCCGGCGGCATCGCGACGCCGAATTCCTTTGCTTGGATCAATGCCAGCTGGGGTAATCCGGAGGTCTATTTCCGGCTGCGCATTCGGTCGATGGCCGAATGGACGCGGCTGGCGAACGAGGTGCCCGGCATCCCGTTGCAATGGTGCGGTGGTTTGTGCTGGGACCTGCCGCGTGCCGAACTTGAGGCCTATGCGGCCGAGCATTCCGCCTGGGGCTATGGCATCGAACGTGTCGACCGTGCCGGAGCGGCGCGCATCGAGCCCAATCTGACCGAGCTTCCCGATTTCGCCCTTTATGTGCCTGGGGAAGGCGTTGCCGAGCCGGTCGCCGCCACGCAAGCACTGCTGGTTGACGCCGAGCGGCGCGGCGCGCGGCTGCTGACGGGAGTTACCGCGACCGCGCTTGTGCAGGCCAACGGCAGGATTGCCGGCGTCGATACATCCGGCGGGCGGATTGCTGCCGACGAGGTGATGATCGCGGCCGGAGCCGGGTCTCCGGCACTAGCGGCAACAGCCGGGATAGAACTGCCGATCGAGACGCCACCCGGCCTGATCGTGCATTCGCGCCCCACCGAAAAGCTGCTCAACGGCCTGGTGATCGGCGACCGCCTGCATCTGCGCCAGACGGCGGAAGGCCGCATCATCGCCGGCTCGGATTTCGGCGGCGCCGATCCCGGCATGGATGCCGCAGCCACCGCCCGCGACCTGTTTGCGGCGATGAAGGCGATGCTGCGCGGCGCAGATGGGTTGGAATTCGATTTCCACACCATTGGCTACCGGCCGACGCCGGTCGATGGCTTTCCAATCATTGGCCGCGCCGCAGGCACGAGCGGCGTCTACGTCGCGGTCATGCATTCCGGCATCACGTTGGCCCCGGCCGTCGGCCTGTTTGTCGCCCGCGAAATCCTCGACGGCGAGCGCGATCCGCTGCTTGATCCCTACGGGCTGGGGCGGTTTACTCAATAACCGGGCGGCCGGCGAAAGCCGCCGGTCAGCGGCTCGATTGCCCTGGCGATCCCGAGCAGGCGCGACTCCGACCAGCGTTTGCCAACAAGCTGTAGGCCGATGGGCAGGCCGTCGCTGTCCTGTCCGCAGGGCAGCGACAGTGCGGGATGGCCGCTGTAGTTGAACACCGCGCCATAGGCCGGCAGCATCCAGTAGCTTTGCTCGCTACCATCGACCTCGATCGGCGTTCCCGGCTCGCAATGCGGGAAGGCGGCGGCCATGGCGACCGGGCACAGCAAGGCGTCGCAGTCTTCGAAGAACCGATCCCACGCCAGGATGGAGCGGTCGCGGCGGGCGAGCGCCTCGAACCAGCGCGAGACCGGCGTCGGCTTTTCCGGCGGTTCGGGCCGCGCCGCCTCCAGCATCATGCCGATCAGGACGCCGCCCTGCTTCAGGTCGTCGTGCAGGTCTAGCTTCGGCAATTCGGCTTCCTCGACGATGGCGCCCGCAGCCTGAAGCTCATTTGCCAGACTTTCGACCGCCGCGCCGATCTCGCCGGCCACCGGAAAGCCCGGAAAGGACGGCGCGACGGCAATGCGCAAATTCCTGAGATCCAGTTCCGGTAGGTCTTCGACCGGTACCGGCGCAAGGTCGGTGTCGCTTCCATACGTCCCGGCAATGAGGCCGTAGATCAGCGCTAGGTCCTCGACGCTGCGCGCCATCGGTCCTAGGCAGGAGATCAGCCTCACGCTGCGCGGCGCCCCGCCTGGATCGGGGAAGGCGCCGGCGAGCGAGACGCGGTGCTCGGTCGGCTTGAGGCCATAGACGCCGCAAAATGCAGCGGGCAGCCGGATTGAATCCTGCATGTCGGTGCCGACCTCGAACGGCGTCATCCCGGTGCTGAGCGCCGCCGCCGCACCGCCACTGGAGCCGCCGGCGGTGCGCTGGAGGTTCCAGGGGTTGCCGGTGCGGCCGAACAGCGGATTGCTCGACTGCCAGTCACCGAGCATTGTCGCCACGTTCGTCTTGCCCACCAATATGCCGCCTGCCGCCTCCAGCCGGGCAACGACCGGACTGTCTGCCCTCGGGGCATAGTCGGCGAAGGCCGGGAAGCCGACGGTGGTTCTCATGCCAGCGGTTTCGTGCGTGTCCTTTAGCGTGAATGGTATACCGTGCAGCGGCTCAAGTGCCTCACCGCGCGCCTGCGCCTCGTCGGCCTTGCCGGCGCGTTGCCGTGCACCGTCCCGATCGAGGGTTACGACGGCATTGACCGCTTCATTGTCCCTGTCGATCTGCGCCAGATGCGCGTCCAGCACCTCTATTGCGGAAACCGTACGGTCGCGGATGGCCGCGGCCAGTTTGGCGGTCGAGGAAAAGACGATATCCATCGTGACTGCTCCGGGCTATCGCGCCGCGCTCCCCAAAATGGCAGATTGCGGCGCAGCTTCAAGCCTGGTTCGGCATTTCGACGACGGCGGCGCTTGATCGGGATTGCGCTGCCGGGATCCGTTGAGGGTCGGCGCTGTCCAGCGGCCTCGCCGCGATCGGCGCCTCTACGGCTCACCGTCCCCTGTTGTGCGTCCGCTCATAGAGTTCACGGATGATGCCGCTTGCCGTGGTCTCGAACAGAAACGGCAAGAAAGCATGAATAAGCGCGGCAAAGGCCGCCATGAACAATCGCGACGAAAACCACGCGGCGAAAGCCATATGGCCGAAATAGCTCTCGCCGACCGCGGCCGGGTGAGAGGTAAAAAGTCTTGCGAGCCGTGCTGTCATGTCGATCCCTCCTGCCGGTATGAAGAGCCGACGATGAATATCCTGCCACGGCTGTCAGGTTCATCGGTCTCAAATTGTCCTTGTCTCTAGCCGAATTTTGGGACAAACATCCCACATGATGCCGGAAATCGACGAAATAGACCGGAGATTGCTGGCCGAGCTGCAACGCGACGGCACGCTGTCCGTCGACCAGCTCTCGGCAAGAATATCGCTGTCGCGCAATGCCTGCTGGCGCCGGGTCAAGCGGCTGGAGGAAGACGGCGTCATCACCGGCCGGGTGGCGCTGGTCGACGCCGACAAGCTTGGGCTCGGCCTTTCCGTGTTCATCCTGATCCGCACCTCGAACCACGATCCCGACTGGCTGCAAAGATTCCGGGCGGCGGTGACCGGCTTTGCCGAGATCACCGGCGCTTACCGCATGTCCGGCGACCTCGACTATGTCCTGCGCGCCCGCGTCGCCGATGTGAAGGCCTATGACCGGCTCTACCAGCGGCTGATCGCCAAGGTGGCACTGTCGGACGTTTCGGCCTCCTTCGTCATGGAGGAGATCAGGGAGACCACGGTCGTTCCGATGGAACTGCGCTGAAGCGGAACTGTGCTGAAAGAAAGCCGTTGATAGCATTGCCGCCGAGTTGACTGAACCGGCGTTCGCGACGATAGGATCAGCCTCATGCGCGCAGCACTTTATCCTACCTCCGTCATCGGTCCGGCTGTCGGCTTCGTCAGGCTACCGCATGGCGAGGGGTTGCCGCTGCCTGCCTATGAGAGCTCGGGCGCCGCCGGCATGGACCTGCGCGCCGCCGTCCCGGACGACAGGCCGCTTTTGATCCTGCCGGGAAAGCGCGCGCTGGTGCCGACCGGCCTGGTCCTGGAAATTCCGGGGGGCGTCGAAGGCCAGGTCCGGCCGCGTTCCGGTCTTGCCTTCAAGCACGGGCTCACCTGCCTCAACACGCCGGGCACCATCGACAGCGACTACCGCGGCGAGGTCAAGGTGCTGCTGATCAATCTCGGCGACGAGGATTTCGCGGTGACGCGCGGCATGCGGATCGCCCAGATCGTCTTCGCCCCGGTGACGCAGGCGACCGTCGAGGAGCGCACATTGGCCGGCGGCACGGCGCGCGGCTCGGGCGGCTTCGGATCGACCGGCACCGCCTGATGAAAATCCCCAAGCTCGTTATCTTCGATTGCGACGGAGTTCTGGTCGATACCGAGAACCTGGCCAATCAGCGCCTCGCCGAGTGGCTGACCGCGGCCGGCTTTCCGGCCAGCTTCGAATATTGCCGCAAGAACTTCTCCGGCCGCAGCATGGTCTCGGTGCAGAAGGAAGTCGAGGCAACCGGCGTCAGCCTCGGCGCCGATTTCGTCGAGCGCTGGAACGCCGGCCTGCCGGACCTGTTCGCGCATGGCGTCGAGGCTATCCCCTATGTTCGCGAGTTCATCGAAACCGTGCACGCCGCCGGTATCGCCACCTGCGTCGCCTCGTCGGCACGGGTATCGAAAATGCACATCACGCTCGGCCAGACCGGGCTGCTGCCGCTGTTCGAGCATGCGCTGTTCAGCTCGACCATGGTCTCGCGCGGCAAGCCGTTTCCCGACCTCTTCCTGCATGCGGCAGCGACGATGGGCTTCGCGCCCGCCGACTGCATCGTCATCGAGGACAGCGTCGCCGGGACGGCAGCCGGCATCGCCGCCGGCATGCGCGTCTATTCCTATCACGGCGACCCGCTTTCCGACCGCGATGGGCTGATCGAAGCCGGCGGTATCCTGTTCGACGACATGCGTGAACTGGCCGGGCTGGTGCCGATCCACTGATCGCCTTTGCGCAGGCTGCACTGTATGTTGCAGCTGCTTGTGCTAGCTTGCGCGCGCCGGACATAACGAGCGTGCGCATGACCTTCCCCCTGCTTCGTTTCCTCCTTGCCTGCCTGCTGCTGCCCTGTCTTTGGACGACGGCCAGCGCAGAGGCCGTCAGCTTCCCGGAGCTCGGCAGCGCCGTCTCCGGCCACAGCGATGTCACTTATCTCGACCTCGCCAGGATGGTCATTCCCGATCTGGCCGCGGACAAGGACGGCTTTTTCCGAGGTTCGATGCCGATCGAGATGCGTCACATCGCTGGACCGGACTACGGCGGCTCGCCGCCGCCGACGTCGGGCCTTTCCAGTGCCGGCGTGCTCGGCATCAAGGCCGGCGGCAAGGAGCGGCTGGCCATGCTGTTCGACCTCGGCGACTCGCCTGACAGTGCCGAGGGCTATGTCGTGCTGGCACTCTACGACATCACCGACAAGCCGGCGCTGCTCGACGCGGTCAATGTCGCCGTCGACCGCATCACCTATCTTCGCGAGCCGGGCAAGCTGCCGATCGGGCCTGGTGACGACGCCATCATCAGCATGAGCATGCATTTCAATTCGAGCCAGGGCTATGGGATCACGCCGCTGATCATGGTCCGCAACGACAGGTTCGAGTTGATCGACATGATCTATACGTTCGACGAAAACCTCTGCACCCATAGGAGGACGCAGAAGGCGGCGTTCCAGGCGATGGCCGACGGCCAGCCCTATGCAGCCATCAAGGTCACGGTGACCGACGCGACGCTGCCGGGGGAAGACAGCTGCGACGGCCAGCAGCCGCCAGAGGCGTCTTCGCGCGACATTTCCGTCACCTATCATTGGGACAAAAACGCTTCGCGCTACGTCAAGGATTCCGATGCGCTGGACCGATTGGCAGATGAGAACGCCAAACGCTTCTGAACCAACCGCATTTGTTTGCCCGGCGCCTTCCGCCGGGCTAGAATTTGCCTCACATTCTGCACTGGAGGGGAGCATCCATGGATAAAGGCAAGATTTTTCGCGACCTGCATGCCTCGATCTTCGTCATGGCCAATTCCTGGGACGTCGGCACGACCAAGCTCTTAGCCTCGTTCGGCTTCAAGGCGCTTGCCACGACCAGCGCCGGCTTTGCCTTTTCGCGCGGCCTGCCCGATGGCGCGGTGACGTTCGAGGCGATGATCCATCATTGCCGTGAAGTGTCGGCGGCGACCGGGCTGCCGGTTTCGGCGGATCTCGAAAGGGGCAAGGGCGACAGCGCGACAAGTGCCGGCGAGACCATCTTCGCCGCCGAGGCGGCTGGCCTCGCCGGCTGCTCGATCGAAGACCATACCGGCGAGCCCGACAAGCCGATCTATGATTTTACGCATGCCGTCGAGCGCGTCGCGGCTGCGGCGGAGGCGGCACGGGCGCTGAAACGCGATTTCGTCTTCACCGCGCGGGCCGAGAATTTTCTGTGGGGCAAGCCCGACCTTGACGATACGATCAAGCGGCTGCAGGCCTTCGAGAAGGCCGGCGCCGACGTGCTCTATGCACCTGGGCTGGGCGACATTGAGATGGTGCGAACCGTCTGCTCGGCGCTGACCAAGCCGGTCAACGTCATGGCCAGGCCCGGCTTCACCATCGCCGACCTTGCCATGGCGGGGGTAAAGCGCGTCTCGCTCGGCCCATGGCTCACCAATTTCGCCTTCGGCATGCTGGAGACCGCGGCGCGCGAGATCCAGCAGGACGGCACCTTCGGCTTCACCCGCGCCGCCATGCCGTTCGGCAAGCTGCAGGCGCTTTTTGCCAAATCTTCAGCCTAGGTCGGGCCCGGCGAATGACGCTCACCGTCGTCGACATGCACACCGGCGGCGAGCCGCTGCGGATCGTCACCGGCGGCTACCCCGACATTCCCAAGGGCACCATCCTCGAAAAGCGTGCCTATGTGCGCGACCATCTCGATCATCTCAGAAAGATCCTGATGTTCGAGCCGCGCGGCCATTACGACATGTATGGCGCGCTGCTGGTGGAGCCCGACCTGCCGGGGGCCGACCTCGCGGTGCTGTTCATGCACAATGAGGGCTATTCGACGATGTGCGGCCACGCCATCGTCGCGCTCGGCCGCTACGCCGTCGACGAGCGGCTGGTGGTGCCACGCGAGCCGCTGACGACCGTCAATATCGAGGCGCCATGCGGGCTGATTTCGGCTGTGGTCGAGGTAAGGGATGGCAAGGCCGGTGCGGTGTCCTTCGAAAGCGTGCCGGCGTTTCTGTTCGCCCGCGACCAGCGGATCGAGCTGCCGGGCTACGGTCCGGTCGGCTTCGACATCGCCTATGGCGGCGCCTTCTATGCGCTGGCCGATTGCCGTCAGTTCGGGCTGGAATTCCGTAGGAACCGGGTGCGCGATTTCGTCGATGCGGCGACCGCGCTGACCAATAAGCTCAAGGCCGAATTGCCGCTGTCGCACCCCGACCATGCCGATCTCGCCTTCCTCTACGGCACCATCCTGACCGACGGACAGGATGCATTCTCCGATACGCCGACCAAAAACATCTGCGTTTTCGCCGAAGCCGAGGTCGACCGTTCGCCGACCGGCTCGGGCGTCACCGCGCGGCTGGCGGCCATGCACGCCAAGGGCCAGATCGGGATCGGCCGGACGCGGCTTTTCGAGAGCATCGCCGGCTCGCGCTTTTCCGGCGCCGTCGCGCGCACGGCCGCAGCCGGGCCGCATGATGCCATCATCGCCCGCGTCGGCGGCCGCGCCTATTACTCAGGCCGGGCCGAATTCATCGTCGAGGACGACGACGAACTGGGCAGGGGCTTCCTGCTGCGCTAGCTCCCTTCCCGCGCCGAGATCGCCTTGTGCAGATGCACCATCATGGCGGCGGCGAACAGCGGCGTCAGAAGGTTGAGCAGCGGCACCGCCAGGAACGCGGCGACGACCAGCCCGGCCAGGAACACGGTGACCGCGTGCTTTCTGCGCAGTGCCTTGGCCTCGGCCTCCGGGCGAAAGCGCATGGCGGCGAATTCGAAGAACTCGCGCCCGAGCAGATAGCCGTTGACGATGAAGAAAGCGGCAATGTTGATGCCCGGCACCAGCAGAAGCAGCAGGGCGACGATATTACCGAGGATGACGACGCCGAAGAACCTGATCGCCAGCACCAGCGAGCGCAGCGCCGGCACGTCGCGTCCGGGCGGATCGTCCGGATAGTCGGTGCGCTCGACCGTTTCGGCGACGTCGTCGAGGAACAGGCCGGCGATGATCGCCGTCACCGGCGCGATGAAAAGAGCCAAGCCCAGCGCAAGGCCGATACCGGCGACGACAGCGCCCAGCCATCCGGCCCAGGAGGGAAGGGCGGGCAGCCATGCATCGATCCATGGCCAGGCCAGCCATTCGAACAGGCTCTTAATCCCGAACCACAGCGCCGCCAGCGCCAGCAAGGTCAGCCCCAGCGTCTTCAGGAATACGGAACGGAATTCGGGCGAGAACAGCCGGCTCAAGGCGGCGCGGGCGGCGTCGAGAATCACGGCGTTTCCAATTCCATATCAAACGTGCCCGTGGCTGATATCTCCGAATAGGCGGAGACCGCCCAAGTCGCAAGCGCGGCTTCCTAGCGCGCGACCTTCGCCTGGGGAATGGTCATCGCCGCCACGCCGGCGACGACCAGGGCCATTCCCCACCATGCGCTCGGACCAAGGCTTTCGCCAAGGAACACGGCTCCGATAGCGACGCCGATCGGCACCCGCAGATAGGCTTGCGAGGTGGTGCCGACGGAGCCCAGCGTGTGCAGGAGGCGGAAATAGATTGAGAAGGCCAGCGCGGTTGAAAACACCGAAAGCCCGAGCAGCGCAAGGACCGAAGCTGTCGATGGCGCCAGGGTCCATGGCCGGTCGAACGCAAGGCTCAACGGGATCAGCATCGCGGCGCCGCAGAGCATCGAAGCGCCGGCCACCATCGGGTCGAGCCTCCTGAAGCCGCGGCCGAAAACGGCAGCGCCGGCATAGCAGAGCGTCGCCGCGACCACGGCAAGTTGCGGCAACAATTGCTGTTCGAGGCCGCCTAGCGCCGGGGCGCCGACAACGAGGCATATTCCGGCTATTCCCGCCGCGACGCCGAACAGCTTGCGCATGGTCGCCGGTTCGTGGCGGCTGATGAGGGCGGTCAGCAAGAAAGTGAAGATCGGCGAGGTCGCATTCAGGATCGTGGCCAGCCCGGCGTCCAGCGAGCGCTCGGCCGAAGCGATCAGCGTGAACGGCACGACGCTGTTGAGACATGCCTGGAATGCAAACCGGCGCCAGCTTGCGGCATCACCCGGCAAGGCCAGCCCGCGCCAGCGGATCAGGGCAAGCAGGATGCCACCCGCGATCAGGGTTCGCGCGGCGATCAGCGTCACCGGCGGGATCGTCGCGACGCCGATCTTGATGAAGCTGTAGGATGCGCCCCACAGCACCGCCAATATGACGAGCAGCACCAGCTCGATCCTGGTGTCGGTTTTCATGGACATGGCCGCCGGGCACCTCTGGACATCGCTCATCTCAGCCATGCTTGTAAGACAGGCACGCGGGAAATGCTTCGGCCGCCATCCAACGATGCTCGCTATGCCGACATTCGTCGGATCGCCGCATTGGCGACTAGGCAAAGCCGCATCAAACCGCTAGACCCGCCCGCGCCCGGCGTGGCAGAAAGCCGGTGGTTTTTTGGCGGAGACATGAATTGATGCCGGACTATGACGTGCTTTGTATCGGAAATGCCATCGTCGACATCATCGCCCAGTGCGACGAGGCGTTCCTGGAGACCAACGGCATCATCAAGGGCGCGATGAATCTGATCGACACGAGGCGCGCCGAACTGCTCTACAGCCGGATGGGCCCGGCCATTGAAGCCTCGGGCGGCAGCGCCGGCAATACGGCGGCGGGCGTCGCCTCCTTCGGCGGTCGCGCCGCCTTCTTCGGCAAGGTCTCCAACGACGCGCTCGGCGAAATCTACGCGCATGACATCCATGCCCAGGGCGTCGCCTTCGACACCAGGCCGCTCAACGGCGAACCGCCGACGGCGCGCTCGATGATCTTCGTCACGCCCGACGGCGAGCGCTCGATGAACACCTATCTCGGCGCCTGCATCGAGCTCGGCCCGGAGGACGTCGAGGCCGACAAGGCGTCGGGCGCCGCAGTCACCTATTTCGAGGGCTATCTGTGGGACCCGCCGCGCGCCAAGGAAGCGATCCGGCAGACGGCGAAGCTCGCCCATGCCGCCGGCCGCGAAGTGTCGATGACCTTGTCGGACTCGTTCTGCGTCGACCGCTACCGCGACGAGTTCCTCGACCTGATGCGCTCAGGCACCGTCGACATCGTCTTTGCCAACAGCCACGAGATCAAGTCGCTCTACCAGACCGCGTCCTTCGACGAGGCGCTGGCGCAGATCCGCAAGGATTGCAAAATCGCCGCCGTCACCCGCTCGGAAAAGGGCTCGGTCATCGTGCGCGGGCACGAGACCGTCACCATCGAGGCGACCAGGATCCGCGAGCTGGTCGATACGACCGGCGCCGGCGACCTCTACGCCGCCGGCTTCCTCTACGGCTACACGCAAGGCCGCAGCCTGAAGCAGTGCGGCGATCTCGGCTCGCTGGCGGCAGGGCTGGTCATCCAGCAAATCGGCCCAAGGCCAAGGCAGAACCTGCGCCGAGAGGCCGAGCAGGTGGGGTTGTTGTAGCAGCGTCTCTTCCTTCTCCCCTTGTGGGAGAAGGTGGATCGGCGCGCAGCGCCGAGACGGATGAGGGGTGTTGGAAGGAATGCCGTCCGAGCCAAGCTGGAGCACCCCTCATCCGTCGCCTTCGGCGACACCTTCTCCCACAAGGGGAGAAGGAAGAGACGCTGCCGCTACGCGCCGCTCAAGCCCCCGCGCTATACGCCGCGATCGCTGCCATATTCACGATATCTGAGTCCTTGGCATTCAGTGAGACGATCTGAACCGGCTTGTTCAGGCCGACCAGCAGCGGGCCGATGACGGTCGAGCCGCCGAGCTCCTGCAGCATCTTGGTCGAGATCGAGGCCGAGTGGAAAGCCGGCATGACCAGCACATTGGCCGGGCCGGTCAGCCTGATGAACGGATACTGCGCCATGGCGCGGGCGTTGAGCGCCACGTCGGCGGCCATCTCGCCGTCATACTCGAAATCGACGCGGCGCTTGTCGAGGATGCGCACCGCTTCCTGGACGCGCTCGGAGCGCTCGCCCTGCGGATGGCCGAAGGTCGAATAGGCGAGCATGGCGAGCCTCGGCTCGTAGCCCATGCGGCGGGCGAAGCCGGCTGCCTCCTCGGCGATGTCGGCGATCTCGACGGCATTCGGCATGTCGTGCACGGCGGTATCGGCGACAAGCACGGTACGACCCCGCGCCAGCACGATCGACACGCCGATGACGCAATGGCCGGGCCTTGCGTCGATGACGCGGCGGATGTCGTCGAGCGCCGTCGAATAGTTGCGGGTGACGCCGGTGACGATGCCGTCGGCGTCGCCCAGCGCCACCATGCAGGCGGCGAAATGGTTGCGGTCGTTGTTGATCAGCCGCTGGCAGTCGCGGAACAGGAATCCTTTGCGCTGCATGCGCTCGTAGAGATAGTCGGTGTAGACCGAGTTGCGCCGCGACAGCCGCGCATTGATGATCTCGATGCCTTGCTTGCCGAGGTCGATGCCGGCGTTCCTGGCGTTTTCCTTGATGATGTCGTCGCGGCCGAGCAGGATGGCGGTGCCGAGCCGCTGGTTCACATAAGAGACGGCGGCGCGCATCACCTGCTCCTCCTCGCCCTCGGCAAAGACGATGCGCTTGGGCTGGCGGCGGACGCGGTCGTAGATGCGCTGCAGCGTCGAGGCGATCGGGTCGCGGCGGGCGGAAAGCTCCTGCGCGTAACGGTCGAGATCGAGGATCGGCTTGCGGGCGACGCCGGAGTCCATCGCCGCCTTGGCGACGGCGATCGGGATGGCCGAGATCAGCCGCGGGTCGAACGGCACCGGGATGATGTAGTTGGGGCCGAATTTCGGCCGGTTGCCCTGATAGGCGGCGGCGACATCGTCGGGCACGTCCTGGCGCGCCAGTTCTGCCAGCGCCCGGGCGGCGGCGATCTTCATGTCGTCGTTGATGGTGGTCGCCCGCACATCGAGCGCGCCGCGGAAGATGTAGGGGAAGCCAAGCACGTTGTTGACCTGGTTCGGATAGTCGGACCGTCCGGTCGCCATGATGGCGTCGGTGCGGATCTCGGCGACTTCTTCCGGCGTGATCTCGGGGTCGGGATTGGCCATGGCGAAGATGATCGGGTTCTTGGCCATCGACTGCACCATCTTGGTGGTCAGCGTGCCCTTGGCCGACAGGCCGAGGAACACGTCGGCGCCGTCCAGCGCCTCGGCCAGCGAGCGCGCACCGGTTTTCACGGCGTGCGCCGACTTCCACTGGTTCATGCCTTCGGTGCGGCCCTGGAAGACGACGCCCTTGGTGTCGCACAGGATGATATTTTCTGGCGCAAAGCCCATCGCCTTCATCAATTCGATGCAGGCGATGCCGGCAGCACCGGCGCCGTTGCAGACCATTTTCGTGGTCTTCATGTCGCGGCCGGTGACCTCCAGCGCATTGATCAGGCCGGCGGCCGAAATGATGGCGGTGCCGTGCTGGTCGTCATGGAAGACCGGTATGTCCATCAGCTCGCGCAGCCGCTGCTCGATGATGAAGCACTCCGGCGCCTTGATGTCCTCGAGGTTGATGCCGCCGAAGGAGGGCCCGAGAAAACGCACGCAGTTGATGAATTCGTCGGCATCCTCGGTGTCGACCTCGAGGTCGATGGAATCGACATCGGCGAAGCGCTTGAACAGCACCGCCTTGCCTTCCATCACCGGCTTCGAGGCCAGCGCGCCGAGATTGCCGAGGCCGAGGATGGCGGTGCCGTTGGAGATGACGGCGACCATGTTGCCGCGAACCGTGTAGTCGAAGGCGCGGCTCGGATCCTCGGCGATGGCGAGAACCGGAACGGCGACGCCCGGCGAATAGGCCAGGCTGAGATCGCGCTGCGTCGCCATCGGTTTTGTGGCGACGATCTCCAGCTTGCCGGGGCGGCCCATGGCGTGGAATTCCAACGCCTCCTGGGCGCTGACGGAGGGCCCGTTGCTTTCTGTTTTCTTGGCCATGGTACTTTTGGTTTCCTCGCCCGTACGGCACCGCTTGCGATGGGTGCGCATGCTTTCTTTTGTGGAAGGTTCGGGATTAAGGCTACACTTCGCCGCTGTAAACCGCCAAGCATGGCTTGCAAAATTTTGGAAGCAGCTTCTTGAACGACGAGACGCCCATTCGAAGCGACACCGCCACGCCGGCCTTCGCGCCGGCGACGCCGATGATGGAGCAGTATATCGAGATCAAGGCGGCGAACCCGGATTCGCTGCTGTTCTACCGCATGGGCGATTTCTACGAGCTGTTCTTCGACGATGCCGAGAAGGCAAGCCGGGCGCTCGGCATCGTGCTCACCAAGCGCGGCAAGCACCAGGGGCTCGACATCCCGATGTGCGGCGTGCCGATGCATGCCGCCGACGATTATCTGCAGAAGCTGATCGGCCAGGGGTTCCGCGTCGCCGTCTGCGAGCAGATCGAGGATCCGGCCGAGGCCAAGAAGCGCGGCGGCAAATCGGTGGTGCGCCGCGACGTGGTGCGGCTCGTAACGCCCGGCACCATCACCGAAGACAAACTGCTGGCGCCGTCGGAATCGAGTTTTCTGATGGCGCTGGGACGGGTCAAGGGCGGCAGCAGCGATCACGCATTCGCCCTAGCCTGGATCGAAATCTCGACCGGTGTCTTCCGCGTCGCCGAAACCACCGCCGACCGGCTGCTCGCCGATGTCTTCCGTGTCGATCCGCGCGAGCTGATCGTCGCCGAGCCGGTGTTTTACGACCCGGAGCTGAAACCGGTATTTGACGTGCTCGGCCGCGTCGCCAGCCCGCAGCCGCCTTCGCTGTTCGATTCGGCTTCAGCCGCCGGCCGCATCGCCCGCTTCTTCGAGGTCGCGACGCCTGATAGTTTCGGCTCGTTTTCGCGCGCCGAGCTGTCAGCGATCTCAGGCGTCATCGCCTATGTCGAGAAGACCCAGAAGGCCGAGCGGCCGCCGCTGTCGCGGCCGGAGCGCGAGGAGCAGGGCTCGACGCTGTTCATCGACCCGGCGACGCGCGCCAATCTGGAGCTGCTGCGCACGCTGTCCGGCAGCCGCGAGGGCTCGCTGTTCAAGGCGATCGACCGCACGGTGACCGGCGGCGGCGCAAGGCTGCTCGCCGACCGGCTGATGGCGCCGCTGACCGACCCGGCGGCAATCACAGCAAGGCTGGACTCGGTGTCGTTCTTCCGCTCCGAGACGCGCCTCTGCCAGGCGGTGCGGGCCAGCCTGAAGAGCGTCGCCGACATGCCGCGCGCCCTGTCCAGGCTGGCGCTCAACCGCGGCGGCCCGCGCGACCTCGGCGCGCTGCGCGCCGGTTTCGAAGCGGCCGGCGCCATCGCCGAACTGTTCGGCCAAACCGCCTTGCCGGGCGAACTGACCGCGGCGTTGGGAGCTATCAAGGCACTGCCGAGTGAACTGGCGACGCATCTGGCGCAGGCGCTCAGCGACGAGCTGCCGTTGCTCAAGCGCGACGGCGGCTTCGTCCGTTCCGGCTACCACGCCGAACTCGACGAGATGCGGGCGTTGCGTGACGAGTCGCGAAAGGTGATCGCCGGGCTGGAACGCTCGCTGATCGACGAGACCGGCATCCGCTCGCTGAAGATCAGGCACAACAATGTGCTCGGCTACTATATCGAAGTCACCGCCAACCACCATGCGCTGATGACCGGCAGCAACGGCGCCAAGGCGCGCTTCATCCATCGCCAGACCATGGCCAACGCCATGCGCTTCACCACCACGGAACTCGCCGAACTGGAAACCAAGATCGCCAATGCCGCCGATCGGGCGCTGGCGATCGAGCTTGCCGCCTTCGAGGCGCTGACGGCCGAAGTCGTCGGCCAGGCCGACAGGATCCGCGCCGGCGCCGAAGCGCTCGCCGTGCTCGACGTTTCGGCCGCACTTGCCCTGCTTTCCGAAAGCGAGGCCTGGTGCCGCCCCCTGGTCGATGCGAGCCTTGCCTTCGAGATCGCCGGTGGACGCCATCCGGTGGTCGAACAGGCGCTGCGGCGTTCCGGCGAAGGCCCGTTCGTCGCCAATGATTGCGATCTGTCGCCGCAAGGCGATGCTAAGGCCGGCGCGATCTGGCTGCTGACCGGCCCCAATATGGGCGGCAAGTCGACCTTCCTCAGGCAAAACGCGCTGATCGCCATCCTTGCCCAGACCGGCTCGTTCGTGCCGGCGGCATCAGCCCATATCGGCGTCGTCGACCGGCTGTTTTCGCGGGTCGGCGCCTCCGACGACCTGGCGCGCGGCCGCTCGACCTTCATGGTCGAGATGGTCGAGACTGCGGCGATCCTCAACCAGGCCGGCGAGCGCGCACTGGTCATCCTCGACGAGATCGGCCGCGGCACCGCCACCTTCGACGGCCTGTCGATCGCCTGGGCGGCGGTCGAATATTTGCACGAGAAAAACCGCTGCCGGGCGATCTTCGCCACGCATTTCCACGAGATGACGGCGCTGGCCGGAAAACTGCCGCGGCTCTCCAACGTCACCATGCGGGTCAAGGAATGGGAGGGCGACGTGGTCTTCCTGCACGAGGTCGGCAAGGGTGCCGCCGACCGTTCCTACGGCGTCCAGGTGGCGCGGCTGGCCGGCCTGCCGGAAGCCGTCGTCGGCCGGGCCAAGGAAGTGCTGCACCAGCTCGAAGCAGGCGAGGTTTCGGGCAAGGCCAACCGTCTGGTCGACGACCTGCCGCTGTTTTCCGTGGCGGCGAAGCGGGAAGCGTCGAAGCCGGCGAAGAGTGATGGGCTGGGTGAAGCGCTGGGCGCGATCAACCCCGACGAGATGACGCCACGCGAGGCGCTGGAAGCGCTGTACCGGCTGAAGGGGATGCTGGGGAAGTAGGGCTTCTGCAAATCGGAGCGGCGTCGCCGAAGCCGCCGATCTCCCCCCCGTGGGGGAGATGTCCGGCAGGACAGAGGGGGGCGCTGTCCCGCCGGCCTATCCGTCGATTGCATATGCATGGTTGCGTAGATCTTCGGCGCGCATAGGTTTTGACTGAAAGGTTAGCGATCCTTCACGCCCCCCTCTGCCCTGCCGGGCATCTCCCCCACGAGGGGGGAGATTGGCAGCTTCACCCTCAGATCATCGCCAAACCACGCTTCCGCCTCGGCGGCGGGAAGGCGCGGTCAATTTCGGCGAAATCTCCGCTCGTGAGCTCGATGTCCAACGCCGCGACATTCTGCCGGATATGCTCCGGGCGGCTAGCTTTGGGAATCGCAATCACGCCCTCCTGCGCCATCACCCAGGCAAGCGCGATCTGCGCCGGCGTCGCACCGTGGCGAGCGGCGATGGCATCTAACCTGGCGTTGCGCGCCAATACCCCCTGATCGACCGGCGAATAGGCCATCAGCGGCATGCCGCGCTGCCGGCTCCACGGGGCGAGGTCGAACTCGACGCCGCGCTGCGACAGATTGTAGAGCACCTGGTTGGTCTGGACGTTGCCGCCGGCCGTCAACCGGACCAGCTCCTCCATCTCGCCGGTATCGAAATTGCTGACGCCCCAGTGGCGGATCTTGCCGGCTGCCTTTAACGCTTCGAACGCCTCGACCGTTTCCATCAAAGGCACGCTGCCCGGCCAATGCAGCAGATAAAGATCGATGCGGTCGGTGGCGAGATGCCTCAGGCTGTTCTCGCAGGCCCGTTTCACGCCGGTGCGCGAGGCATTGGACGGTAGCACCTTAGAGACGAGGAACACTTCGTCGCGGCGACCGGCGATGGCCTCCGCCACCACCTCCTCGGCGCCGCCGCTGGCATACATTTCGGCGGTGTCGATCAGCGTCATGCCGAGATCCAGCCCGAGCTTCAGGGCATTGGCCTCGTCGCCACGGCGGCGAGCGTCTTCGCCCATCTTCCAGGTGCCCTGGCCGAGCACCGGCACGGCTTCGCCGCAGGGCAGGGTGGTCGTCCGTATCGTCGATGGCATGGCATGCTCCAGTCAGGCGACATCATAGCCGCCAAAGCGAATCCAGGTGAAGCCTCTTCCCCGGATTCGCTCTGATAGCGTGACGCCTACTTCATCGGATGGGCGGCGAGCCAGTCCTGCATCTGCTTGATCTCGGCTTGCTGCGCGGCGATCACCGCTTCGGCGAGCATGCGGATTTCCGGGTCCTTGCCATTGGCGAGCTCGATCTTGGCCATGTCGATGGCCGCCTGGTGATGCGGGATCATGCCGCGGGCGAAATCGACATCGGCATTGCCGGAATATTCGATCGCCATCATGTCGGTATGCATCTTGTCCATCGCCGCCTTGTAGCCCGCGGTCGAGGGGCTCTGCGCGCCCATTGCGCCCATGTCGTGCTTCATCTCCTCGGCTTGTGCCGGAACGCTTTCGAGGAAAACAGCAAGCAGCATTCCCGCCGCCATCATCAAAAGCACGATCTTCTTGGCCAAGGTCATTCATCGTCTCCTTATTCGAACAGGGTCTATCTGGAAGTTTTATTCAGAGTTTCAACGTCCTGAGCCGCAATGCGTTGGCTATCACCGAAACCGAAGACAGGCTCATCGCCGCCGCCGCGATCATCGGCGACAGCAGCGTGCCGGTGAGCGGATAGAGCACCCCGGCAGCTACCGGCACGCCAAGCACATTGTAGAGGAAAGCGAAAAACAGGTTCTGGCGGATGTTGCGGATCGTCGCGCGGGCCAGCATCCGGGCCCTGACGATGCCGTTGAGATCGCCCTTGACCAGCGTAATTCCCGCACTTTCGACCGCAACATCGGCGCCTGTGCCCATGGCGATACCGACATCGGCGGCGGCAAGTGCCGGCGCATCGTTGACACCGTCGCCGGCCATGGCGACGCCGGCACCGCCGGCACGCAACTCCTCGACCAGCGCGTTCTTCTGTTCGGGCAAGAGCCCGGCACGCACCGCGTCGATGCCGAGCTTGGCTGCGATGGCCTTGGCGGTGCGCTCGTTATCACCGGTCGCCATGACGATCTTCAGCCCGCTGTCATGCAGCGCCTTGATCGCCTCGGCGGTGGTCGCCTTGATCGGGTCGGCAACGGCAACGAGACCGGCGAGCTTGCCTGCGACGGCAACGAACATCGCGGTCTTGCCGTCGGCCTGCAGCGCCTCGGCGCTGGCCTGGACCGATGCGGTATCGATGCCGAGATCGGCCATCATTGCGGCATTGCCGAGCGCCACTTTCTGTCCCGAGACCGTGCCAGAAACCCCCTTGCCGGTAACCGCCTCGAAACCGCTCGCGTCCGGGACTTTGACGCCGCGTTCGCGGGCGCCTTCGACGATCGCCTCGGCCAGCGGATGCTCGGAGCCTTTTTCCAGACCGGCGGCGAGCGCCAGCAGCTCGTCCTGTGCCATGCCTTCGACGGCAACGACGTCGGTCAGTCGCGGCCGGCCTTCGGTCAGCGTTCCCGTCTTGTCGACGATCAGCGTATCGACCGAGGCAAAGCGCTCGAGCGCTGCCGCTTCCTTGATCAGCACGCCGGCATGCGCGCCGCGCCCGGTGGCGGTCATGATCGACATTGGCGTCGCAAGGCCGAGCGCACACGGACAGGCAATGATCAGCACCGAGACCGCCGAGACGATGGCAAAGACCAAGCTGGGTTCCGGTCCGACGATCGCCCAGGCGACGAACGCAATAATGGCGACAAGCACGACGGCCGGGACGAAGTAGAACGAGACGCGGTCGGCCAACCCCTGGATCGGCGCGCGCGAGCGCTGCGCCTTGGCGACCAGCTCGACGATGCGCGCCAGCGTCGTCTCGGCGCCGATCTTTTCGGCGCGCATGACCAGCGAGCCGTTCTTGTTGAGCGTGCCGCCGGTGAGGTTGTCGCCTTCGGTCTTTTCGACCGGCAGCGGCTCGCCCGTGATCATCGATTCGTCGATGGAGGAGCGTCCTTCGAGTACGATTCCGTCGACCGGCACGGCATCGCCGGGGCGGATGCGCAAGCGGTCGCCGGCGTTGACGGTTTCGAGCGGCACGTCGTTTTCGGAACCGTCCGCGCCGATCAGCCGCGCCGTCTTCGGCGCCAGGTCGAGCAGCGCACGGATCGCCGAGCCGGTTTTCTCGCGGGCGCGCAATTCCAGCACCTGGCCGAGGAACACCAGCGCGACGATTACCGCCGCCGCCTCGAAATAGACCGGCACGGTGCCGTCATGGCCGCGGAACTGGTGCGGAAAGAGGCCTGGAAACAGTGTGGCGACGACGCTGTAGAGATAGGCGGCACCGACGCCGAGCGAAATCAGCGTCCACATGTTGGGGCTGCGATTGAGAATCGAATCCCAGCCGCGGTGGAAGAACGGGAATGCCGCCCACAGCACCACCGGGCTGGCCAGCGCCAGTTCCAGCCAGACCTTCGCACGGTCATCGATGAAGGCCTCGAACGTCAGGCCGAGCATCGGTGCCATGGCGATGACCAGCAACGGCACGGACAACACCGCGCTCACCCAGAAGCGCCTGGTGAAGTCGACCAGTTCGGGGTTCGGACCCTCGTCGCCGGTCGGCACCCCCATCGGCTCCAGCGCCATGCCGCAGATCGGGCAGGAGCCGGGCTTGTCGCGGATGATTTCGGGATGCATCGGACAGGTGTATTGCGTGCCCTTGGGCATCGCCTGCGGCGCCGGCCTGTCGCCGAGATATTTTGCCGGCTCGGCCTCGAACTTCGCCTTGCAACCGGCGGAGCAGAAATAGAAACCCTGGCCCTCGTGCCGCAAAAAGTGCCTGGCCGTGGCGCGGTCGACGCTCATGCCGCAGACGGGATCGGTTGCGGTCAGATATTTCTGGGGTTCGGCGACGAATTTCGAACGGCAGCTTTCACTGCAGAAATGATAGCGCTGGCCGCCATGCTCCGCCGTCGGCTTGCCGGCGGCCGGATCGACGGTCATGCCGCAAACCGGATCGCGGATGACGGCGTCCGCGACGGCCGAGGCACCCTTTGCCGAGCAGCAACTGCCATGGGCGTGATGATGGTGGTCGGAATGCGTCATGCCGAAAGCCCCTGAATTTCGATGTTGGGACGGAGGTAGTGCTTCCAGTAACTGGAAGGTCAAGCGCTGATTTCGATTTTTCGTGGCCCAAGCCCTAACCGAACCGGCCGTGGGCACCCGACGATCGTCCCGTCGGCAGCCGTGGACGCATCCGTCCGCCCCATACCCAGCGCCGCGAAAACGCGCTATAGACGCCGCCGAAACGGCGAGGCCGAACGGCATTTATGGCAAGAATATCCCTGAAGCTCGAGGAACTGATCGACGGCGAAGCCTTGCGCCGCGAGATGACGGAACTGACCGCGGCCACGGCAGGCGACGGTTCCGGCAAGGCCGCGCGCAGCGGCGTCCTCAAGCTTCTCAAAAGCCGGCTCGCCGACGGCCGCATGGTCGCCGAACGCATGCTGATGGACGATGGCAGCGGCACCGCCTGCGCCGCCCGGCTGTCGCATCTGATGGATGAGATCATCCGCGCGCTCTACGATTTCGCCGCCACCCATGTCTATCGCGTCAAAAACCCGTCATCGGCCGAGCGCATGGCGGTCGTCGCTGTCGGCGGCTATGGCCGCGGCACGCTGGCGCCGGGGTCCGACATCGACCTGCTGTTCCTGCTGCCCTACAAGCAGACGCCATGGGGCGAGCAGATCGTCGAATACATGCTCTACATGCTGTGGGACCTCGGCCTGAAGGTCGGCCACGCCACGCGCAACATCGACGAGTGCCTCAGGCTGTCGCGCACCGATATCACCATCCGCACCTCGATCCTGGAAGCGCGTTTCCTGTGGGGCGAGCAAAAGCTCTATGACGAGCTTCTGCAGCGCTTCGACCACGAGGTGGTGCGCACCACCGGCCCCGAATATGTGCAGGCCAAGCTCGCCGAACGCGACGAGCGCCACGCCAAGGCCGGCGAGAGCCGCTATCTGGTCGAGCCCAACGTCAAGGACGGCAAGGGCGGCCTGCGCGACCTGCAGACGCTGTTCTGGATCGCCAAATATTTCTACCGAGTGCGCACCGGCGAGGAACTGGTCGACAAGGGCGTCTTCACCGACGCCGAATACAGGGAATTCCAGAAGGCCGAGGACTTCCTGTGGGCGGTGCGCTGCCACATGCATTTCCTCACCGGCAAGGCCGAGGAGCGGCTGCATTTCGACATCCAGCGCGACATTGCCGAGCGGCTCGGCTACACCACCCATCCCGGCCTGTCGGCGGTCGAACGCTTCATGAAGCACTACTTCCTCGTCGCCAAGGATGTCGGCGACCTGACCCGCATCTTCTGCGCCGCGCTGGAAGAGGAGCAGGCCAAGCATGTGCCGGGCTTCAACCGCATTTTCCTCACCTTCTCGCGGCGCAAGCGCAAGCTCGCCGGCACGGCCGATTTCATCGTCGACAACCACCGCATCAATATCGCCGACGACGAGGTGTTCGAGCGCGATCCGGTCAACCTGCTCAGGCTGTTCTGGTTTGCCGACAAGCACGGCCTGGAATTCCATCCCGATGCGCTGAAGCTTTTGACCCGCTCGCTCGGCCTCGTCGGCAAGGCGCTCAGGCGCGACGAGGAGGCCAACCGGCTGTTCCTCGACATCTTGACCTCGGACCGCAATGCCGAGCTCAATTTGCGGCGCATGAACGAGGCCGGACTGCTGGCCAAGCTGATCCCGGATTTCGGCAAGATCGTCGCCATGATGCAGTTCTCGATGTATCACCACTACACGGTGGACGAGCACCTGATCCGCTGCATCGGCGTGCTGGCCGAGATCGAACGCGGCGACGGCGAAAAGGTCCATCCGCTTTCCCACTCGCTGATGCCCGGGCTGAAGAAGAGCCGCGAGGCGCTCTACGTCGCCGTGCTGCTGCACGACATCGCCAAGGGCAGGCCGGAAGACCATTCGCAAGCCGGCGCCAGGATCGCCCGGCGCATCTGCCCGCATATGGGGCTCTCGCCGGCCGACACCGAAACGGTCGCCTGGCTGGTCGAGAACCACCTCGTCATGTCGATGACCGCGCAGACCCGCGATCTCAACGACCGCAAGACGATCGAGGATTTTGCCGCCATTGTGCAGTCGGTCGAACGGCTGAAGATGCTGCTTGTGCTTACCGTCTGCGATATCCGCGGTGTCGGGCCTGGGGTCTGGAACGGCTGGAAAGGCCAGCTGCTGCGCACGCTCTACTACGAGACCGAGCTTTTGTTGACCGGCGGGTTTTCGGAGGTGTCGCGCGCCAAGCGGACTGCGGCGGCGCGCGAACAACTGGCCGAGGCACTTGCCGACTGGCCGGAAAAGGCCCGCAAGCGTTATGTCGGCCAGCACTACGAGAATTATCTGCTGGCGGTCGATCTTCCCGACCAGGTGCGCCATGCCGAATTCATCCGCGAGGCCGATCACGCCGGCAAGAAGCTCGCCACAATGGTGAAAACCCACCAGTTCGAGGCGGTGACCGAGATCACCGTGCTGGCGCAGGACCATCCGCGCCTGCTCTCGGTGATTGCCGGCGCCTGCGCGGCGGCCGGCGGCAACATCGTCGACGCGCAGATCTTCACCACTTCGGACGGCCGCGCGCTCGACACCATCCTGATCTCGAGGGAGTTCGACCGCGACGAGGACGAGCGCCGCCGCGCCGAGCGCGTCGGCCGGCTGATCGAGGACGTGCTGTCGGGCAAGAGCTGGCTGCCCGAAATGATCGAAAAGCGCACCAAGCCACGGCGCGGCGCCAAGGTTTTCCGCATCCCGCCACGCGCCGAGATCCGCAACACGCTGTCGAACCGGTTCTCGGTGATCGAGGTCGAGGGACTGGACAGGCCGGGCCTTCTGTCGGAGATCACCGGCATGTTGTCGGACCTGTCGCTCGACATCGCCTCGGCACACATCACCACCTTCGGCGAAAAGGTCATCGACACGTTCTACGTCACCGATCTCACCGGCCAGAAGATCGACAGCCCGTCGCGCACCGCGACCATCCGCAACAGGCTGATCGCGGTGCTCGAGGGCACGGCGTCCGAGCGAGGCAAGACCAAGACGGCGGCCGAGTGACTGTCACCTTCCATTTGCCCCAATCACACAGGCAGTCTTCAAGCGCATGAGCCTTGTCAAGAAATTCGCCACGGTCGCTTCCGGCACGCTGATGAGCCGGGCCCTCGGCTTCGGCCGCGAGATGCTGATGGCTGCCGCACTCGGCACCGGACCGATCGCCGACGCCTTCAACGCCGCCTTCCAGTTCCCCAACACCTTTCGCCGGCTGTTCGCCGAAGGCGCCTTCAACGCCGCCTTCGTGCCGCTGTTCGCCAAGGAGATCGAGACCCATGGCACCGACGGCGCCAAGCGCTTTTCCGAAGAGGTGTTCGGCGTCTTGTTCACGGCGCTTCTGGCGCTGACCATCGCCATGGAACTGGCGATGCCGCTGATCGTGCGCTACCTCGTGGCGCCGGGCTTTGCCGACACGCCGGGAAAATTCGAGATGACCGTGGCGCTGGCGACCGTCATGTTCCCCTACCTGATCTGCATGTCGCTTGGCGCCATGATGGCCGGCATGCTGAATTCGCTGCGCCGCTATTTCGCCGCCGCAGTGGCGCCGGTGTTCCTCAACGTCATCCTCATCGCCGTGCTCGCCTATGCCTGGTACAAGGGTTCGGACGCCCGCACCGTTGGTTTCGGCCTGGCCTGGGGCGTGCTGGCGGCCGGCTTGGTGCAGCTGGCGATCGTCTGGGCGGCGGTGCGCCATGCCGGCATTTCGATCGGCTTCCGGCGGCCGAAGATGACGCCGAACGTCAAGCGGCTGCTGATCCTGGCACTGCCGGCGGCGATCACTGGCGGCATCACCCAGATCAACCAGCTGATCGGCACGGCGATCGCGTCGGCGCAAGACAGCGCCGTGTCGTCGCTGGCCTATGCCGACCGCGTTTACCAGCTGCCGTTGGGCGTCGTCGGCGTCGCCGTCGCCATCGTGCTTTTGCCGGAACTGTCGCGGGCGCTGAAATCGGGCAATCTGGTCGAGGCGGCCAATCTGCAGAACCGCTCGGTCGAGTTCACTTTGTTCATGACCTTGCCGGCGGCGGCCGCCTTGCTGGTCATGTCCGAGCCGATCGTGCGGCTGGTCTATGAGCGCGGCGCCTTTGCCGCCAACAATTCGACGCCGACGGTCGCCGCAATCCTGGCGATCTTCGGCCTCGGCCTGCCGGCCTTCGTGCTGATCAAGGCGTTCACCCCAGGTTATTTCGCCCGCGAGGACACGCGCACGCCGATGATTTTCGCCGCCATCTCGGTGGCGGTTAACATTACCACGGCGCTGACGCTGTTTCCGACCATGGGCGCGCCCGGCATTGCCGTTGCCTCCGCCGTCGCCGGCTGGGTCAATGCGGCGATGCTGCTCGCCGTGCTGATCCGGCGCGGCCATTGGGGCCGCGACGTACCGCTCATGAAACGCATTCCGCGGCTGGTGCTGTCGGCGGCGGTGATGGCGGCGGCGCTCTATTTTGCCGAACACTGGTTCGCCGCAAGGCTGGCTTCCGGCTCGCCGCTGGTGATCAAGGCGGTAACCCTGCTTGCGCTGGTCGCCGGCGGGGCGCTGCTCTACTTCGTCACCGCCTTCGCCATCGGCGGCGCAGATTTCGGCATGATCCGCCGCAATATCGGCCGCAAGGGATCCCAGCCGGTCAAGGAGCAATCTCCGGATTCATGAGGCGGAAAATTCGTCAGCGCCAATTTTGTTCTTGCTTTGTGCCGGCAGCTATGGTACTAATCTCAGTATGGTGCTAATTGGCTCCAGCGACCCGCCCGCCGAGGCGGGTTTTTGTTTCTGGTCGGCGCCATCCCCTCAAACAGCCTTCTGTTCGGCCGAAGCCAAAGCCCCGCGCTCTGGCCAACGCCCCTCTTGATCGTCTCCTCGCTCTCGTCCATAAGCGCGCCGTCGCAAGACTTTCGCCGCGCGCGAAACGGCCCTCCACAAGCCAGGGAAACACCATGACCGATCAGCTCCCCTTCAAGCCACTCGTCTTTTCCGGCGTTCAGCCAACCGGCAATCTGCATCTCGGCAACTATCTCGGCGCCATCAAGAAATTCGTCGCCCTGCAGGACACCTCCGACTGCATCTATTGCGTCGTCGACCTGCATTCGCTGACCGCGCAGCTCGTCCATGAGGATCTTCAGGACCAGACGCGTTCGATCACAGCGGCGTTTCTCGCCTCCGGCATCGACCCGACCAAGCACATCGTCTTCAACCAGTCGCGGGTCATGCAGCACGCCGAGCTTGCCTGGATCTTCAACTGCGTGGCGCGCATCGGTTGGATGAACCGCATGACGCAGTTCAAGGACAAGGCCGGCAAGGACCGCGAGAACGCCTCGCTCGGCTTGCTCGCCTATCCCTCCCTGATGGCCGCCGACATCCTCGTCTACCGCGCCACCCACGTGCCGGTCGGCGACGACCAGAAGCAGCATCTGGAGCTGACCCGCGACATCGCGCAGAAATTCAACAACGACTTTTCGGACCGCATCGCAGCGCTTGGCGTCGGCGTCGAGATGCAGGTCGGCGAGGAGACGGTGAACGGCTATTTCCCGCTGACCGAGCCGGTCATCGGCGGCCCAGCGGCGCGCATCATGTCGCTGCGCGACGGTTCGAAGAAGATGTCGAAGTCGGACCCGTCGGACCTGTCGCGCATCAATCTGACCGACGATGCCGATGCCATTTCGAAGAAGATCCGCAAGGCCAAGACCGATCCGGAGGCTTTGCCCGGCGAACTGGACGGGCTTGCCGGCCGGCCGGAAGCGGAAAACCTCGTCGGCATCTATGCCGGCCTCGCCGAAATATCGAAAGAGGCGGTGCTGAAGGAATATGGCGGCCAGCAGTTTTCGGTGTTCAAGCCGGCACTGGCCGACCTTGCGGTGGAAAAGCTGGCGCCGATCGCCGGCGAGATGCGCCGCATCTCCGGCGACCGCGCCTATGTCGACGCGGTGCTGCGGGATGGCGGCGAGCGTGCCGGCACATTGGCCGAAACGACGATGAAGACCGTGCGCGACATTATCGGCCTGCTGCAGGGCTGAGCTGCACCAATATCGCCACAGCCGCCGGTCGCTTGCGGGCGGGCTGTGGCGGTGGCAGATTGCGACCGAAACCATCGAACAGGGTGAATATGGTCTCCAAACGCCTCAGCCGCGAAGCCGGTCATCGCCGCAAGTTCCTGGCGATCATCGACGACACGCCGGAATGCGAGCGCGCCGTTGCCTACGCCTCGAAGCGGGCGCAAAGCACGGGCGGCGTGCTGGTGCTGCTCTATGTCATCGAGCCGGACGATTTTCAGCACTGGCTGGGCGTCGAGAAGATCATGCGCGAGGAGGCGAACGCCACGGCGCGCGCCGCACTCGACAGCTACGCCAACAAGGTGCGCCAGAAGCTCGGCATCGAGCCGGAGCTGGTGGTGCGCGAAGGCAAGCCGACCGAAGAGATCCACAAGCTGATCGAGGAAGACCAGGACATCGCCATCCTGGTGCTGGCGGCAGGCGCCGGCAAGGAAGGGCCCGGGCCGCTGGTCGGCGCGGTCGCCGGCAAGGGCGCCGCCTTTCCCATCCCGGTCACGGTGGTGCCGCAGAACCTGTCCGACGAGGAGATCGACAGCCTCGCCTGAGCGCGCCTCCCTCAAGGCAGGGGTAAAACATTCCGCCTGCCGCTACTACCGGCGATGCCTTTCGCTTGAATGTCGGGCGGATAAAGCCTAATTAGAATTATTCCAAACTAGCTGCCCGAAACGGGCACGGAGACGGCCATGTTCATCCAGACCGAGTCGACGCCAAACCCGGCGACGCTGAAATTCCTGCCCGGCAAGGAAGTGCTGCAAGAAGGCACTGCCGATTTCCGCGATGCCGACAGCGCCGCGACGGCTTCGCCGCTGGCTGGCCGGCTGTTCGAGATCCCCGGCGTCACCGGCGTCTTCTTCGGCTATGATTTCATCACCGTGACCAAGGACGGCCCCGACTGGCAGCATCTGAAGCCGGCTATCCTCGGCGCCATCATGGAGCATTTCATGTCCGGCGCCCCGGTGATGGCCAAGGCCGGCCCCGCCGCCGAGACCAGCCAGACCGGCGAATTCTACGACAAGGCCGACGAGGAGCTTGTCGTCACCATCAAGGAGCTGCTCGATACGCGGGTGCGCCCGGCGGTGGCCCAGGACGGCGGCGACATCACTTTCCGCGGCTTCGAGAACGGCACCGTGTTCCTGCACATGAAAGGCGCCTGCGCCGGCTGCCCGTCCTCGACGGCGACGCTGAAGCACGGTATCCAGAACCTGCTCCGGCACTTTGTGCCGGAAGTGCAGCATGTCGAACAGGTCTCCTGACGCACCGTTCCATCGTCAACGTCGATAGACAACAAAAAACCGGGCCAAAGTGCCCGGTTTTCTGTTTGCGACGTCTGTGTTGTTGCCTAGACGGTCCGCGTATAAGGGTTTTATATCACAATGACCTTGGCGCCGACCGAGGTGCGGTCGTAGAGGTCGATAATGTCCTGGTTCATCAGCCGGATGCAGCCCGACGACATCGCCTTGCCGATCGAATTCCATTCCGGGCTGCCATGCAGGCGGTAGCCCATGTCGCCGCCCTTGTTGAACAGGTACATGGCGCGCGCGCCGAGCGGGTTCTTCAACCCCGGCTCCATGCCGCCGGCAAACTTGGCCAGCTCCGGTTGCCGCCTGATCATCTGCGAAGGCGGTGTCCAGGTCGGCCATTCGCGCTTCAGCGCGATATGGGCGGTGCCGTGCCATTCGAAACCCTCACGGCCGACGCCGATGCCGTAGCGCATCGCCTCGCCGTTGCCCATGACGAAATAGAGGAACTTGTCCTGCGTATCGACGATAATGGTGCCCGGCTTTTCCTTGGTGTCGTAGTCGACGATCTGCCGGCGGTATTTGAACGGCACCTTTTCGATCGGAACGCGCGGCAGATGATAGCCGGCGTCGGTTACCGCGCCATAGTTGTTGGTGAAGATCTGCGAGCCGATGGTGCTGCAACCGGCGACAGCCGTCGACAGCGCCAGGGCCGCGACGATTGCAAGTGACTTCATGCGCATGAAAAGGTCCGATGCCTGCCCAAACAACAGCGGCTCGAGTCGGCCGCTTTTTTCATCTTCATTCATGCTGGCATTTGCTTTGCTTGCCAAGCGGGCGATGCCTATATCCTTGGCCTCGCGTGTTGGTAAACCTGCGACTATGGCATTTCGGCAACAGCCCCAGCAGGATTATGCTGCAAAATCAATGGGACAAGAACAAGAACCGGAAGACGAGGAAATCACCATGAATGTCGGTGACGCTGCCCAGCGCTCAAAAGTTTAGGAACCTGCGCCGTTCGAGAGCAAGCGTTCCCCAGCCTTCGACACGCCGCAAGGCAGGGGCGGCGGTCACGATCCCGGCGGGCGGTACCGGATCGACTTGGCTTTCCCAAGCGCGTCCATCGTCTCTTCGACACTTAACAAGACGGTGGTCTCGTAAGAGCTGAGCGCGCCTCCCGCACCGATGGCGAGCATGACGGATGCCATGGACACATTGTCCGGCGCCTCCCATAGGTTCCAGCCATCGTATTCTCCGAAGGCATACCAGAACCCGTGCAGCTTTCCGCCGACCGACTCGATGTAGGAACGGGCAGCCTCGCGTCTATCCTCGGGATTATCCATCAAGCGCGCCCAGGTTTCGGGCCTGTAGCTGAATCGCGTGAGATACATCGGCATGGTTCGTCTCCTCCCAGAGCTGCCCCCACGAGGATAGTTAAGCGCCGCAATCCGGGAGAAGGCGAGTCGTTTCCGAGGCGTAGTACCGCTGGCTTAGTTGCGGGGCCGCTAATAGACCTGTTTCAATTGCCTTTCCCAAGGGGAGTAAGGTCAATGGCCGCATATCTCATTGCTGATGTCGACATAACCGACGCCGCCGTTTTCGAGGAATACCGCCGGGACGTGCCGGCAACCGAAGCCCGCTACGGGGGCAGATACATAGCTCGCGGCGGAGCCACCAAAGTTCTGGAAGGTGATTGGGAACCTCATCGCCTGGTCATTGTCGAATTCCCAGACATGGCTTCCCTCCTAGCATGGTACGACTCTCCGGAATACGGCCGCCTCAAAGCCATCCGCGAACGCTGCGCAAAGACGAGAATTATTGCTCTGGAGGGCATGATGCCGGTTAGTTAGAGGGCCAGGTCGATGACAATGGTAAATCTGAGTTGCCATATCTGGTGCGGTCCGGCGACAGGACAGGATATGAATCAGCAAGCTTCAAACTTGCGGGCGGGAAATGACGGCCAATGATGGGGGATGACGCCGGCAGCACTCATTGAACGAGACCTACATATCAATATGGCCCCACACCGGATCGGCAGACCTAGGGTTGTGTCATGGCGTTGAAAATGCCGGCGCCAACTATCGCACATAAGACTGCGGCCCCAAGCCCTCCCACAATGATGCACCACCAGGCGCGGCCATTTCCCCGAAGCACGGGATTCATTTTTATCATCCGTCGCGCCAGAAGCCCCTGGTAGAGTGCATAAGAAGACCCGAAACCGGCGAGCCAAATGACGGAAAATACGACGCCCCGCGTGAGCATCCTATTGAGCCTAGTCTGCTCGACCGTCAAACTTGCATTCTCAGTAACCATGCTTCGCCACCTTTTTGATTACGCTGCGACCACTATCGGGCATGCAGCGGTGAATATTAGATCAACCGCGACGCCTCGCGAAAACATAGCTCCCCTCGCTAGTAGGAACCGCATTCATAACGCGAGCGGCCCGCCTTGTGGAAGGGCGGGCCTTGTAGCGCCCGCTCCACAGTATTTTGCAGATTAGGTTTGTCAGCCCGATAATCGCCCCCAAAAAGGCGATTATGTACACGTTGATGGGCAAGCTGGCGCACATGCCGCTCGCCCCAAAACCAAAGCCGAAAGGCAAGAAGGCCCGTTAGGCAATGGATGAGTCACAATGAGCGTCGTCAGCGGTGTGGTGCTTTGTACATCTATTGCTGAAGATTGTTCGAGCCCGAACGGTCAGCCCGTTCTTTTCGAGCGCATACAGGAGTGGCTGGCGGAGCGCGCCGGCCCCTTCCAACAACTTAACAGCGTCGAGGCTAGCTTCGGCGGCAGCAAGCATCCGCAAATGTTTGTAGCTGGCGGCGGCTTCAACCATTTCTCCGAAGACGACTTTGCGGCCTACGTGATGTCGCTGCCTTGGCAAAACCCAGAAAACGTTGTGTTGGTGATCGACCCCGAAGAGGGGGCTACCCGCGTCTTCAGACCTTCCTGTTTGTAAAGTACATAATCGCCCCAAAAAACCGGGTTCAAACCGTGAACAAAATCTGGCATGGTGCCGCCATGCCGATCATCTCACCTCTACCCCTCAACCCGCTCATCGACGGCCGCCAGTCGGAGCGTGCCATGCTGGTCCGGCGTGGCGTCCAGCGGCTGCTCAAGCAGATGGACGCGCATGTCTTGCCCGAACTGTCGCTGGCCACCGGCCGACGTGCCGATCTTGTGGCACTGACCCGCCAGGGCGACATCTGGATCATCGAGATCAAATCCTCGGTCGAGGATTTCAGGGTCGACCGCAAATGGCCGGATTACCGGCTGCATTCCGACCGCTTCTTCTTCGCCACGCATCCCGGCGTGCCCCAGGAAATCTTTCCGGAAGAGTGCGGCTTCATTCTCTCCGACGGCTATGGTGCCGAGATTTTGCGCGATGCGCCCGAACACCGCATGGCGGCGGCGACGCGCAAGGCGCTGATGCTGAGGATCGCGCGCGCCGGTGCCGCGCGGCTGCTGGCAGCGGAGCTTGCCGGTGTGTCCGTGCCGGCGCTGGAGGGTGAGAGCGAGTAGGTTTTTGCACTCCGCGTAATTGTAGATGTGGCGCTGCCCCTCATCCGGCTGCCGCCACCTTCTCCCCGTAAGTGACGGGGCGAAGGGAGCAAACCGGAGAGAAGCTATTCCACGATGCGGTAGGGCTCCATCTTCTTGACCCATTGGCGCGCGCGTTGATCTTGGCGAACATGGCCGCCTCACTCGTCCCATGCCTGAACGACGGTCTGCCGCGCGATCAGGCCGTTCTTCAGCTCCAGCATCGCCGCGCAGAACACCTTGGTCCCGTCCGGATAGGCGCAGGCCTGGGTGAAGGCGAGATTGTTGCCGTCGGCGATGGTGGTGTCGACCTTGTGGGTCATCGCCCGGCTGCAGATGTCGTCCCAGAACGTGGTGATCGCCGTGCGCCCGCGGATTTCGCGCGGCTTGCTCGGCGGGTTGTTACGGTCGATCACCCGCACCACCGCATCGTCGGCATAGAAGCTCGCCAGCAATTTTCCATCACGGCCCTCGATCGCCTTCTTGATCGCAGCGCCGTCTATCGTCTGTGTATTGGTCAGCATTTTACCCTCCGTGAGCCGGTCTTACGATCGGGCGATTGATTGATCCGGCACTGCCCGGCGCTCGCCGCCGGGCAGCGGTTTCTTCACTGCGACTTTGCCTTGACGGCCGCGAACACCTCGTCGGACTGCTTCTTGAAGGTGGCGAGATCGACCTGGCTGCCGTTGAGCATCGTCGACCAGTGGCGCACGATCGCAGCCATCGCCACCGCCTCCTTGATCTCCTCGTCGCTGGCGCCGTTGAGCTTGGCCGCCTGCGTGTGGAAATAGATGCAGTACTGGCATGGGATCTGCGAGGCGACGGCGAGGCCCATCAATTCCTTGGTCTTGCCGTCGAGAGCGGTGTTCGGGTTGAGCTGCACGCCCTTGATCTCGGCCCATGCGCCGGCGACGGCGACGTCCGGCAGCGTCTTGAACATGTCCGGCACCGAGCCCAGCGTTGCCTGGATGTCCTTGTAGGCAGCCGTCGCCGAGGCGTCCTCGGCCTTGGCAGGAACTATCGCCAGCAGCCCGCCAACGCCCGCCGCCAGCACCAGCGATTTGAGTGTCGACTTCAGCATTTTATTTCTCCCTTCGCAGCGCCTTTCCCGGCGATATCCGCCTGGCCTGCATGGGACGAAGTGATAGCGCTTATGCATGCCCGGCCGCTTCGCCCGAAAGCGCCATGGCTCCTATGGCCCGTGCGGGCCAGCGTGCCGGGCCGAGAACGCCGCCGCCGCCGCCCGCGACGGCAGGTCCAGCTTGAGCAGAATATTGGCGACGTGACGCTTGACCGTGTGTTCGCTCAGCCCGAGTTCGGCGGCGATCGCGGCATTGCTCTTGCCGTCGGCGATCAGGTTCACCACCTCGCTTTCGCGCGCCGTCAACGCGGCAGGCTCGGTCGCCTTGGCCTTTGGGCGGCAGGCAGGCTCCAGATGCTGTTCCGAGGTCGCCTGCACCAGCGCCAGCGGCTCATCCAGCTCGTCAAGCGCGATGCGCCCGGCGTCGCTGAAATGAAGGCCTGAACCGGCGGCAAGTTCGGAGACCAGCCGCGACGCAAGGATGTCGCCGCGCCCGGCATGCGCGGCAAGCTGCATCGTCACGCGCGCCGTCAACCCCGTCGGCGGTCCGCGCAACTCGACCTCGCCGACATGCACGCCCTGCGCGCTGGCGACGCCGATCTCCTGCGCCGCATCGCGCAGCGCCGCCGCGCAGCGTACGGCCCGCGCCGGGCCGTCGAAGCGCGCCATCATCAACTCGCCATGCGTGCCGACCGAGCGACCGCCATGGCGCCCGACCAGCAGCCGCCAGCTTTCCAGGAAGCGTTGGCCGCGCTCGCTCCACATGCGGTCGCCAATCCGCGCCGTGTCGTAGATCCGGGTGACCAGCAGTGCAGCCAGCACGCGCTCGGCCTCGGCAACGGCGCGCGCTCCGGTCAGGAACTCCTCGATCAGATCGGCCACCCGGTCGACATCGCCGGTCCAGATCGGGTGGTCGCGCCCGGGCACCTCGACCAATCGCGAATTCGGGATCTTCCTTGCCAGGAAGCGGCTGGCCTCCGGGTCGACGCGTGCATCGTTGCGGCGGTGGACCAGAAGCGTCGGTGCACTGATCGCCGCCAGCACGCCGCGCACGTCGATTGCCGCATTCATGCGGGCCAGGGCGATTGCCGCCGTCGGGCTCGCCGACAGCCGCTCGAAGCGCGCCCACCATGTGGCGAAACGCGGATCGTCGACGCGGCCGGGTGCAAAATGCGGCAGGGTGGCGCCGGTGCCCCATGCGGTCTCCGCCGTCGCGATGAAGGCCTCCAGGCGCTCCGGCGGCATCACCCATTTGTGGAAATGCGCATAGCCGCCATAAAGCGCCAGCGCCCGCGTCCGCTCGGGGTAGGTGGCGGCGAACAGCATTGCCATCGGCGCGCCTTCCGAAGCGCCGAGCAAGGCGGCGCGGCCGCTGCCGGTCGCGTCCATCACCGCGCGCACATCGTCCATACGGGTTTCGAGGCTGGGCAGGTGGTGGACATCGACGCGGTCGGACAGACCGGTGCCGCGCTTGTCGAACAGGATCAGCCGTGAGAACTCGGAAAGCCGCCTCAACAGCCGGGTGTAGCCTTCGTCTTCCCAGTGCAGGTCGAGGTTGGAAATGAAACCCGGCACGAAGACGAGATCGAGCGATCCCTGGCCGACCACCTGATAGGCGATCCGCACGTCGCCGCTAAGCGCGTATCGAGTTTCGATCGGCCTCACGAGTTGTCCGCCCGACCGGACGATTTCTTATCGCCGGATCATAGCAGAGCCGCGCAGCTTGCGGCAGATGAAACTTTAGAGCGAGTGAATGTAGGCCCGCGGCACCTACTTCTGTGACGCGGCGGTCTCGGTGTTCGCTCCGCCGACGCTAAAACCTGCGCCCTCCGGCGCGCCCGGCCGCTTGATGTGTGGCGCAGCCGCGACGACAAGCTCATTGAACCCTTCGCCGCCGCTATCAAGCATCTCGAACAATTGCCGGCGCATCCTCGGTTCCCAGAACTTGTTGATGTGCTCGGCGACGCCGGCAATGCCTTGCTCGCGCGGCTTGGAGTGGAAGAAGGCGGCGATCTGGTTGGCCATGCGAACCAGCTTTTCGCTGGTGCTCATGAGGTGGCCTTCGTCATGCGACATGCTTGGCAACTCCGGAAACCACGCGGTCAGGATGGGTGAAAATATCGAAATCATCGCCGCGCACCAGCGCCACCAGCGTCATGCCGGCATCGTCCGCGGTGCGGATGGCAAGCGCGGTCGGCGCCGAGACGGCGATGATGACGGCCGAGCCGATTGCCGCGGTCTTCTGCACCATCTCGACCGAAACGCGCGAGGTGACGACGACCGCACCGCCGGCGCCATCGATGCCGGCCCTGGCCAGCGCGCCGGCCAGCTTGTCCAGCGCATTGTGGCGGCCGACATCCTCGCGCGCCATGACGATGCCCTTGCCAGGCATATAGAAGCCGGCGGCGTGGACCGCGCCGGTCTCGGCGTGCAGCGGCTGCAGCTTCGACAGCAGCTTGACCGAGCGGACGATGTCGTCGGCCCGAAGTGTAAGTGTCGACGCACCGACCGGATCGACCGAGCGCATCGCCTCTTCGATGGATTCAATGCCGCACAGCCCGCAGCCGACCGGGCCGGCCAGCCGTCTGCGACGCGCCTCGAAGCGGGTGTTGGCGCTGTCCTTCAGCCTGATCTGGATATCGATGCCGGCGCCGTGGTCCTCGACCTCGATCGCTTCGATTTCGTCCGGCGAGGCAATGATGCCTTCGGTCTGCGAGAAGCCGAGCGCGAAATCCTCGAAATCGGCCGGGCTTGCCATCATCACCGCATGCGTGGTGCCGGCAAAGGAGAACGCCACCGGCGTCTCTTCCGGCACCATGCGGTTGGCGGCCGCGGTGCCGCCCGCGCGGCGCGCGAGGCGGCTGATCTGCGCAATGGCTTTGCGGCGCGCGGTCAAGGACTACTCCGCCGCTTCCAACTTCGCAATGCGGCGGCTTTGCTTTGCCTGCTTATCATAGTCGCGCTGCCATTCCGACGGGCCGTTGGATGCACCCACCTGAACCGCGGTCACTTTGTATTCCGGGCAGTTGGTCGCCCAGTCGGAGAAGTCGGTGGTGATGACGTTGGCCTGGGTGCCGGGATGGTGGAAGGTCGTGTAGACGACGCCCGGCGACACCCGCTCGGTGATCAGCGCGCGCAGCGTCGTCTCGCCGGAGCGGCTGGTCAGCCGCACCCAGTCGCCATCGCGCAGGCCGCGATTTTCGGCGTCGTGCGGATGGATCTCCAGCCGGTCCTCGCTATGCCAGACCACGTTCTCCGTGCGCCTAGTCTGCGCGCCGACATTGTATTGCGACAGGATGCGGCCGGTGGTCAGCAGCAGCGGGAAGCGCGGTCCGGTCCTTTCGTCGGTCGCGACGTATTCGGTGCGGATGAACTTGCCCTTGCCGCGCACGAAGCCGCCGATGTGCATGATCGGCGTGCCCTCCGGCGACTTCTCGTTGCAGGGCCACTGCACCGAGCCCACCCGGTCGAGAAGGTCGAAGGAGACGCCGGCGAAACTCGGTGTTGTCTTGGCGATCTCGTCCATGATCTCAGACGGATGCGTGTAGTTCCAGCCGAGGCCGAGCGCCTTGGCGAGTTCCTGCGTCGCTTCCCAGTCGGCATAGCCGCATTTCGGCTCCATCACCTTGCGCACCATGTTGATGCGGCGCTCGGCATTGGTGAAGGTGCCGTCCTTCTCGAGGAAGGTCGAGCCGGGCAGGAACACATGCGCGTAATTGGCCGTCTCGTTGAGGAAGAGGTCGTGCACGACGACGCATTCCATCGCGGCGAGACCCGCTGCGACATGCTTGGTGTCGGGGTCCGACTGCAGGATGTCCTCGCCCTGTACATAGAGCCCCTTGAACGAGCCGTCGACGGCCGCGTCCAGCATATTGGGGATGCGCAGGCCGGGCTCGTCGTCGAGCTTGACGCCCCACAGGCTCTCATAGATGGCGCGCACGGCGTCGCCTGAGATGTGGCGATAGCCGGGAAGCTCGTGCGGGAACGAGCCCATGTCGCAGGAGCCCTGCACATTGTTCTGGCCGCGCAGCGGGTTCACGCCGACGCCCGGCCGGCCGATATTGCCGGTCGCCATGGCGAGATTGGCAATGGCGATGACGGTGGTCGAGCCCTGGCTGTGCTCGGTCACGCCGAGGCCGTAATAGATCGCGCCGTTGCCGCCGCGGGCGTAGAGCCGCGCCGCGCCGCGTATGTCGTCGGGATCGACATTGGCGAGCTGGCCGACCACCTCCGGGCTGTTTTCCGGCAGCGCCACGAACGATGCCCAGTCCTGGAACTCGTCCCAGTCGCAGCGCTCGCGGATGAAAGCCTCGTCGAACAGGCCTTCGGTGACGATGATATGGGCGAGCGCCGTCAGCATGGCGACGTTGGTGCCCGGCTTCAGCGGCAGATGGAACTGTGCTTCGACATGGGCCGAGCGCACGATATCGGTGCGGCGCGGATCGAGCACGATCAGCTTGGCGCCCTGGCGCATGCGCTTCTTCATGCGCGAGGCGAATACCGGATGCGCATCGGTCGGATTGGCGCCGATCAGCAGGATGACGTCCGTCTGCTCGATCGAATCGAAGTCCTGCGTTCCTGCGGAGGTGCCGAAGGTCTGGCCGAGGCCATAGCCGGTCGGCGAATGGCAGACGCGGGCGCAGGTGTCGACATTGTTGTTGCGGAAGCCCTGCCGGACCAGCTTCTGGACGAGGTAGGTCTCCTCGTTGGTGCAGCGCGAGGAGGTGATGCCGCCGATCGAGGTGCGGCCGTACTGGTACTGGATGCGGCGGAATTCATTCGCCGTATGGGTGAGCGCCTCTTCCCACGACACTTCGCGCCACGGATCGCTGACCCGCTCGCGGATCATCGGCTTCAGGATACGGTCCTTGTGCGTCGCGTAGCCATAGGCGAAGCGGCCCTTGACGCAGGAGTGGCCGTGGTTGGCCTTGCCTGCCTTGTAGGGCATCATGCGGATGACCTCGTCGCCCTTGACCTCGGCCTTGAACGAGCAGCCGACGCCGCAATAGGCGCAGGTGGTGACGGTCGAGCGCTCGGGCAGGCCTTTCGCCAGCACGGTCTTTTCCCTCAGCGCATCGGTCGGGCAGGCCTGCACGCAGGCCCCGCACGACACGCATTCGGAATCGACGAACGTCTCGTGCATGCCGGCCGAGACCCTGGATTCGAAGCCACGCCCCTCGATGGTCAGCGCGAACGTGCCTTGTACCTCTTCGCAAGCGCGCACGCAGCGCGAGCAGACGATGCACTGCGCCGGATCGTAGGTGAAATAGGGGTTCGATTCATCACGGGCGATATAGTCGATGGTCAGCGAGCCATGGCCGGGCGCCACGCCGTTTTCCTGCTTGACGTGGTTGCGGCCGTCCACGCCATAGCGGTTCTCGGTCAGGCCGACCGTCCTGGCGACCTTGTCGAACTCGCTGGCGCCGGTGCCGGCCTTCTCGCCCCACGCCGCCGGGTGGTCGGAGACGTAGAGTTCCATCACGCCGCGGCGAATGGCGTCTAGCCGGTCGCTCTGTGTATGCACGACCATGCCCTCGCCGACCGGCGTCGTGCACGAGGCCGGCGTGCCGCCGCGCCCATCGATCTCGACGAGGCAGACCCGGCAAGAGCCGAACGAGTCCAGCATGTCGGTGGCGCAGAGTTTCGGGATTTCGACGCCCGCTTCCATCGAAGCGCGCATGATAGAGGTCCCCGCCGGCACCGTTACCGACTTGCCGTCAACCGTCAGCGTCACCTTTTGTTCCGCTTCGGAGGCGGGCGTGCCGTAGTCGATTTCCTGGACCAGCGATTTGATGTCGAATGCCGCGTTCATGCCTGTCCGCTCCTATTCCGCTGCTTCGGCGACCGGCGTCGGCCGAAAGTCGTCCGGGAAATGGTTGAGTGCACTCATCACTGGATATGGGGTGAAGCCGCCGAGAGCGCAAAGCGAGCCGAACTTCATCGTGTTGCAAAGGTCGGTGACCAGCGCGATCTGCTTTTCCGGTTCGACGCTCTGGGCGAGCCGGTCCAGCACCTCGACGCCGCGCGTCGAGCCGATGCGGCACGGCGTGCACTTGCCGCAGCTCTCGATGGCGCAGAATTCCATGGCAAAGCGTGCCTGCTTCAGCATGTCGGCGCTGTCGTCGAAAACGACGATGCCGGCATGGCCGATCAGCCCGTCCTTGGCGGCAAACGCCTCGTAGTCGAACGGCGTGTCGAACAGGGCGCGCGGGAAATAGGCGCCGAGCGGGCCACCCACTTGCACAGCCTTGACCGGACGCCCGGTCGCCGTGCCGCCGCCGATATCGTCGACGATCTCACCCAGCGTCATGCCGAATGCGGCCTCGTAGAGACCGGGATACTTGACGTTGCCGGCAATCTGGATCGGGATGGTGCCGCGCGAACGGCCCGTGCCGAAATCCTTGTAGAAGACGGCGCCCTTGTCCATGATCACCGGCACCGAGGCCAGCGAGATGACGTTGTTGATCACCGTCGGCTTGCCGAACAGGCCCTTGTGCGCCGGCAGTGGCGGCTTGGCCCGCACCTGTCCGCGCTTGCCTTCGAGGCTGTCGAGCAGCGCGGTCTCCTCGCCGCAGACATAGGCACCGGCGCCGACGCGGACTTCCATGTCGAATGAATTGGCCGAGCCGAGCACATTGATGCCGAGCACGCCGGCCTTGCGGGCGATCTCGACGGCCTTCTGCATCACCGCCACCGCATGCGGGTATTCGGAGCGGATATAGATAAAGCCCTTGGTCGCGCCGGTGGCGAGGCCGGCGATCGCCATGCCTTCGATCAGCACGAAGGGGTCGCCTTCCATGATCATGCGGTCGGCGAACGTGCCGGAATCGCCTTCATCGGCATTGCAGACGATGTATTTGCGGTCGGCCGACGTGTCGAGCACCGTCTTCCACTTGATGCCGGTCGGGAAGCCGGCGCCGCCACGACCGCGCAGCCCGGACTCGGTCACCTGCTTGACGACATCGGCCGGCGTCATGGCCACCGCATTCTGCAGGCCCTTCAGCCCGCCATGCGCCTTGTAGTGATCGAGCGACAGCGGATCGGTGACGCCGCAGCGCGCAAAGGTCAGCCGCGTCTGTTTGGCCAGGAACGGGATCTTGTCCGGTGCGCCCAGCCAGCGCTTGTGGTGGCCGCCGGTGAGGAAGCCGCAGTCGAACAGGCTTTTGACGTCTGAGGGCTTCACCGGCCCGTAGGCGACGCGGCCATTAGCTGTCGCCACTTCGACCATCGGCTCGAGGAAATAGGCGCCGCGCGAGCCGTTGCGCACGATCTTGGCCTCGATGCCGCGCTCGGCCAATTCCGCCCGAACCGCCTTGGCGACCTTTTCCGCACCCAGCGCCAGCGCGCCGGAATCGCCGGGAATGTAGATACGCGGGATCATGAGCGCACCTCGGCAACGATTTCATTGAGCTTTTCGTCATCGAGCCGCCCGATCACCTCGCCGTCCAGCATCGCCGACGGCGAGCAGGCGCAAAGGCCGAGGCAATAGACCGGCTCCAGCGTCACCGAACCGTCGCGGGTTGTCTCGTGAAAACCGATGCCCAGCAATTGCTTGAGCTTGGCGGCAATCGCATCCGAACCCATCGACTGGCAGGCTTCCGCCTGGCAAAGCTTCAGCACATGCCGGCCGGCCGGCTGGCTGCGATAATCATGATAGAAGGTGACGACGCCATGCACCTCGGCCCTGGAGATGTTCAGCGCCTCGGCGATGACCGGCAGCGCCTCCTGCGGCACATAGCCGAACTCTTCCTGTATGCCGTGCAGGATCGGCAACAGCGGGCCTTCGAGGCTTTTTAGCTCGTGGATGATCGCCGCCGTGCGCGATGCGATCTCGGTACTTGCAGGCTGCATCGTCATGCAGCGCCCTCCCTGGTCGTGGCGGTCTTCCGCTAAGTGCTTAGGAAATCAGAGGAAACCCGCTAAATCAATAAAGCCGATCCGTTGCTCGATAGAAATTTTCTATCGTTGGCGGTCACCAGCATTTTCTAGCCTAGCGACGGGCGCGGAAATCGTCCGCCAGCGCCATTGCCTCGTCCAACAGCGCCGAGACCAGCGGCGTGTGCGGCTCGCGCGGCGCCGCCACCAACCCGACGGTGTGGCTGGCATCCGGCTCGACGATCGGGATAGCCCGGATCGGCTCGGAAAAGCCGAACGTTTCCGCAAGGTTAAGCGGCATGATCGACGACCATTTGCCGGTGCGGATATGCGAAAACAGCACGATCATCGAGTTGGATTCCAATGTCGGCCGCACCTGCACGCCGGCTTCGGCCAGATGCTGGTCGATGATGCGGCGGTTCTGCATGTCCGGCGTCAGCAGGCAGAGCGGCAGCTGGCTGAGTTCCGCCCATGTCACTTTGTCGCGGTCGAAATAGGGGTTCCCGACCGCGGTGATCAGCTGGTAGCGCTCGTCGTATAGCGGCACGCTGGTGACGCGCCCGAGCGGCTCGTTATCGAGATAGGTGATGCCGGCGTCGATGTCGAAATTGCCGAGCAGCGACAGCACCTCGATCGAGGTCCGCGACAGCACCGAAAAGGTGACGCCGGGGTGCTTTGCCCGAAACGGTGTCGTCAATCGCGCCACCATGGCGAGCGCCGTCGGGATCGCCGCGATACGGATGCGCCCCGACAGGCCGTGGCGTGCCGCCCGCATCTCTTCGCGCATGGTCCTGCTGTCGCCGACGATGCGGCGCGCCCAAACCAGCACCTGCTTGCCTTCCGGCGTCAGCCCCTGGAAGCGCGAGCCGCGCAGCACCAGCATCACGCCGAGCTGGCCCTCCAGCTGCTTGATGCCGGCCGAAAGCGTCGGTTGGGTGACGCCGCACACCTCCGCCGCCCGGCCGAAATGTTCTTCCCTGGCAAGTGCTATGAAGAATTCCAGCTTGTCGATCATGCCGTCGGGAGCCTGTCACGGACGCTGTGTCCGATCGTAGCGCGCAACGTCGTGGAAATCGCCTTCGGCCGCAAGCCGCCTCTGTAAATCGTCCGCATCCACATCTTTCAGCCGGCTTACTGTTTCCCGCGATGGAATGCGGCGCTATGTGGATGAGACGGGTCGTGGACTGGACACGACGGGAGACCGAACATGCTGGGCTGGTTCCGCAAGCTTTTGCCGCGCGAAGATCGCTTCTTCGACCTGTTCGAGCGGCATTCCCGCACCGTGGTCGGCGGCGCCGAGGCACTGCAGCAGCTTTTGCAGGGCAACGACATCGACCGCTGGTGTCAGACGATCATCGATCTCGAGGACGAAGCCGACCAGATCACGGCGGAAGTGCTGCTGGCCGTGCGCCGCTCCTTTATCACGCCCTTCGATCGCGGCGACATCAAGGACCTGATCCAGTCGATGGATGATGCCATCGACATGATGCACAAGACCGTCAAGACGGTAAGGCTGTTCGAAAAGAAGGAATTCGACCCGCTGATGCAGGAAATGGGGGGCGTCATCGTCGAGGCCGCCAAGTTGGTGGCCGAGGCGATCCCGCTGCTCGGCAAGGTCGGGGCGCATACGGTGCGCCTCAATGCCATCGCCGAGGAAGTCATGCGCGCCGAAGGCCGAGCCGATGACCTGCACGAGCAAGGCCTGAAGGACCTGTTCAAGCGGCACGGCCGCAGCGACCCGATGGCCTATCTGATCGGCAGCGAGATTTACGGCCAACTGGAAAAGGTGGTCGACCGCTTCGAGGACGTCGCCAACGAAATCAGCGGCATCGTCATCGAGAACGTATAGTGGAAGCCGCAATAGCCTTTCCCGTGCTGGTCGGCCTTGTCGTCGTCGCGCTGTTCTTCGATTTCCTCAACGGCCTGCATGATGCCGCCAACTCGATCGCCACCATCGTCTCCACCCGGGTGCTGCGGCCGCATTATGCGGTGTTCTGGGCGGCTTTCTTCAATTTCATCGCCTTCATGTTCTTCGGTCTTCACGTGGCGGAGACGCTGGGAACCGGCATCATCGACGCCAGCATCGTCACGCCGGCAGTGATCTTCGCAGCACTTGTCGGCGCCATCGTCTGGAATATCGTCACCTGGCTCGTCGGCATCCCGTCCAGCAGCTCGCACGCGCTGATCGGCGGTTTGGTCGGCGCCGGCGTTGCCAAGGCAGGCACCGGCGCCATCGTCTGGGCCGGGTTGGGCAAGACCACGGCGGCCATCGTGCTATCGCCGGCGGCAGGCTTTCTGCTGGCGCTCGTCTTGATCCTCGCGGTCTCCTGGCTGTTCCTGCGGCAGACACCATTCGCCGTCGACAGCACCTTCCGCGTCATGCAGTTCTTTTCCGCCTCGCTCTATTCGCTCGGCCATGGCGGCAACGACGCGCAGAAGACCATGGGCATCATCGCCGTGCTGCTCTATTCGCAAGGCATGCTCGGCGCGCATTTTTACGTGCCGCTGTGGGTCGTCATCACCTGTCAGTCGGCGCTGGCGCTGGGCACGTTGCTCGGCGGCTGGCGTATCGTCCACACAATGGGCTCGAAGATCACCCGGCTGAACCCGATGCAGGGTTTCTGCGCCGAGACCGGCGGAGCGATCACGCTGTTTGCCGCCACCTGGCTCGGTATTCCGGTATCGACTACCCATACGATCACCGGCGCCATCATCGGCGTCGGCGCCGCCCGCCGCGTCTCCGCCGTTCGCTGGGGCATTGCCGGCAACATCGTGGTGGCATGGATCGTCACCCTGCCGGCAACCGCGGCGATCGCGGCTCTCACCTACCTTGCGCTCGGCCTGGCAAGGTGACAGCACCGTAGCACTGCGCGGCAGGCGATGCGCCGTATCTACCTATCCACAAGGTTCAGGATGTTGCCGTCCGGATCCTTGAACCATGCGACCTTCATGCCCTGACCGACATGAACGTCACCCTCCAGCGTCAGGCCTGGCATGTCGTAATGCTCGAAGGTCACGCCCTTCGATTTCAATGCCTCAACGATCTTGCCGAGTTCATCGCCGACCGTCCAGGTCACAGCTGTCGCCTTGTTGGTTCCAGCGAAGTTCGAACGGTAGACGTTGATGCTGGTATCGCCGCTTTTATAGACGATCAGTTCGCCACCTTCATTGTGCACCTCTTTCAGGCCGAGCACCCCTTCGTAGAAAGCCCTGGCCTTGGCCAGGTCCTTCACAGCGAGATTGGCCGTTGCGTTGCTGTTTGCGAGCATGGTTCGTCTCCTTCCCTGGCGGTCATTCCCTGTCCATTGAAATAGGCTGCGTTGACGATTTGGCGACGGCCACTCCCACTGGAAATGCCGTCATATGGTCGCCGCCTCCCTGATACGCTGCTGCAACTGTTGGTCCATTGCTTGGTTCTGTTCCGGAACTGCATTATCTGGAGCGGAAAAGTAGAGGAAAGAACTCATGCCCGCCGCCAATGAAAACGTGACCAAGGAAATCGTTATCGAGCGCCTGAAGACGGTCAATGGGCCGGATTTCACCGGCAATATCGTCGACCTCGGCCTGGTTTCCGAGATTTTCATTGCCGATGCCAAGGTGTTCTTTTCGATCACCGTTCCCGCTGCCCGTGCCCAGGAGATGGAACCGCTGCGTGCGGCGGCCGAGCGCGTCGTCAAGGCGATTCCCGGTGTTGCCGGCGCCGTGGTCGCGCTGACGGCTGAAAAGAAGGGCGGTGGCATGGAGGCGCCGGTTCCGCAAAGACCGGCTCAGAGGCCCGCTCCGCCGGCCGCACCTGCGCGTCCCGCGCCGCAGGCGCCCGCCTCGCACAGCCACGGCAAGCGCGGCGTACCCGGCATCGAGGCGATCATCGCCGTCGCTTCCGGCAAGGGCGGCGTCGGCAAGTCGACCACCGCCGTCAATATCGCCCTTGGGCTTGCCGCCAACGGGCTGCGGGTCGGTGTGCTCGATGCCGATATTTATGGCCCTTCCATGCCGCGTCTGCTCAACATTCGTGGCAGGCCGCAGACCGTCGACGGCAAGATCCTGAAGCCGATGCAGAACTATGGCCTCAAGGTCATGTCGATGGGCTTCCTCGTCGATGAGGAGACGCCGATGATCTGGCGCGGGCCGATGGTGATGTCGGCATTGACGCAGATGCTGCGCGAGGTCGAATGGGGACCGCTTGATGTGCTCGTCGTCGACATGCCGCCCGGCACCGGCGACGCCCAGCTGACCATGGCCCAACAGGTGCCGCTGGCTGGCGCCGTCATTGTCTCGACGCCGCAGGACCTGGCCCTGATCGATGCGCGCAAAGGCCTCAACATGTTCAGAAAGGTCGACGTGCCGCTATTGGGTATAGTCGAAAACATGAGCTATTTTCTCGCCCCCGATACGGGAAAACGCTACGACATCTTCGGCCATGGCGGCGCGCGCCGCGAGGCCGAGCGTCTCGGCGTCACCTTCCTTGGCGAAGTGCCGCTCGAGATGGGCATCCGCGAAAGCTCCGATGCCGGCACGCCGGTGGTGGTCTCGAAACCCGATGGCGCCGAGGCGAAAATCTACCGCGACATCGCCGCCAAGGTCTGGGACCGCGTCAATGAAGAGCGCGGCGCGGCCGAGGCTGCAGTGCCGAGCATCGTATTCGAGTGATACGGATGTCCTCCCCAAGTAGACCCTTGAGGGGAGGGTGGCCCGTAGGGCCGGGGGGCCGCGGCGACACGCTCCAACTTTTCCGGGATGGCGGACTGACAAACCACGATCCCGTCTAGCGCGGAGGCGGATGTATGTCTTTCGTACCAAAGAGCGGATTCGGATGGCGCGTGCCCCTTGCCTGCTCCCGCGCGTTGTCATATCGATTTGTCATACAAATACGGAGACCACGATGGCAGGCGCCCCCCCCCACAAGAAAAAATTTCGCTCGCAGGAGTGGTTCGACAATCCCGACAATCCGGGCATGACGGCACTCTATCTGGAACGTTACCTGAATTACGGGCTGACGCGGGCCGAACTGATGTCCGGCAAGCCGCTGATCGGCATCGCCCAGACCGGCTCGGACCTGTCGCCCTGCAACCGCCATCACATCGAACTGGCCAAGCGCGTGCGCGAAGGCATCGTCTCGATGGGTGGCATTCCTTTCGAGTTCCCTTGCCACCCGATCCAGGAGACCGGCAAGCGGCCGACTGCTGCACTTGATCGCAACCTTGCCTATCTCAGCCTGGTGGAGGTGCTCTACGGCTATCCGCTCGACGGCGTGGTGCTCACCATCGGCTGCGACAAGACGACGCCGGCCATGCTGATGGCCGCGGCCACCGTCAACATTCCGGCTATCGCGCTTTCGGTCGGCCCGATGCTCAACGGCTGGCACAAGGGCAAGCGCACCGGCTCCGGCACTATCGTCTGGGAATCGCGCCAGCGCCTGTCGGCCGGCGAGATTGGCTATGACGAGTTCATGGATATCGTTGCCTCCTCGGCGCCGTCGACCGGCTATTGCAACACGATGGGTACCGCCACCACGATGAATTCGCTGGCCGAGGCGCTCGGCATGCAATTGCCGGGCTCGGCCGCTATCCCCGCCCCCTATCGCGAACGCGGCCAGATCGCCTACGAGACCGGAAAGCGCATCGTCGACATGGTGCATGAGGATTTGAAGCCCTCCGACATCATGACCCGTAAGGCCTTCGAGAACGCCATCGTCGTCAACTCGGCGATCGGCGGCTCGACCAATGCGCCGATCCACCTCAACGCCATCGCCCGCCATCTCGGCGTGCCGCTCGACAATGACGATTGGCAGAAGGTCGGCCTCAACATACCGCTCATCGTCAATCTGCAGCCGACGGGCGAATATCTCGGCGAGGACTATCACCATGCCGGCGGCGTGCCGGCCGTGGTCGCCGAACTGATGAAGGGCGGCCTGCTGCCCTATCCGGAAGCCATGACAGCTAACGGCAAGACCATCGGCGACAATTGCAGCGGCGCCGTCAACGAGAACCTCGACGTCATCCGCACGGTTGCCGAGCCGCTGAAAGCCAATGCCGGCTTCATCAACCTCAAGGGCAATCTGTTCGATTCGGCGATCATGAAGACCAGCGGCATCTCGCCCGAATTCCGCGAGCGCTATCTGTCGAACCCGAAGGACCCCGAAGCCTTCGAGGGCAACGCCATGGTCTTCGACGGCCCCGAGGACTATCACGCCCGCATCGACGACCCGGCACAGGGCATCGACGAGCACACCATCCTGTTTATGCGTGGCGCCGGCCCGATCGGCTATCCCGGCGGCGCCGAAGTCGTCAACATGCAGCCGCCTGCCTATCTGATCAAAAAGGGCATCCACGCGCTGGCCTGTATCGGCGACGGTCGCCAGTCGGGGACGTCGGGCTCGCCATCGATCCTCAACGCCTCGCCGGAAGCCGCCATCGGCGGCGGCCTGGCGCTGCTGAAGACCGGCGACCGCGTCCGCATCGACCTGCGCAAAGGTACCGCCGACATCCTCGTCAGCGACGACGAGATCACACGGCGCCGCGCCGACCTGCAAAACAATGGCGGCTATCACTATCCGAAGCACCAGACGCCGTGGCAGGAAATCCAGCGCGGCATGGTCGATCAGTTTTCCGAAGGCATGGTGCTGAAGCCGGCGGTGAAATACCAGGATGTGGCTCATACGAGCGGCGTACCGAGGGACAATCACTGACCAGGATCCGTCGCATGAGGCGGCCGGGAAAACTGCTGCGTACAGCTCTTTTACCGGCTGCTTCGTTGTTGCCGTTCGTCGCTTCAGCCACCGAATTTCCGGTAACGGCCAATGGCTGGACGGTTGCGGTCGCTGGGCGCTGGTGCAACGCGTCCAACCGCGATCCGGTTGAATTCGCCGCCACGCCCTATAACGGCCTGAATTTCGGGCGCACGCGCGACTGGACGGGAATTGTCATGCGCGTGTTCCTGTGGCCGGGTGCCGTCAAGGACGACATGCCCGTCACCGCGACGCTGCAACTTGGCAACGGCGACACGCCGCTGGAAATGACCGCGATGACCACGGTCGACTACATCGTCGACTTCGACCATGCGCTGACGACGGACGAGCAGAAGGCCATCGCCGGCGCCGGATCGATGACCGTGCGGGTGACGGGTGTCGAACAGCCGCTGGTCTTTCGCACCGAAGGTCTTGCCGAAGCGCTGGTGCTGCTCAACGAGTGCGCCAAGTCGATCGAGCAGGAGTGAGGATCGCCTGCAGCAGGAATTTCGTCTCGGCTGTCTCGCTTTTTATCGGGCGTCCGGCAAGCTGGACGTATCAAGATCAGGCAGAATGCTTGACAAGCGGGCGTGACAAATCCACGATCATCGCAAGGGGTGCATCGCGACGACCCCGTGAGGCGTCAGCCCAACGTTCGCGTCCAAGCTTCTCTTTCAAGGAGGTGGACGCCATGCCGTCAACAACCGCTATCACCGTATCGCAACTGTCCCGTCTGATTGGGCTGCCGGGTGCACCCGCAATCATCGACGTCCGCATCGATGATGACTACAACGCCGATCCGCGCCTGCTGCCGGGGTCGGATCGGCGTGATTTCAGGAGTGTCTCGAACTGGGCTGCCGACTTCGCCGGCAGGCAAGTGACCGTCGTCTGCCAGCAGGGAAAAAAGCTCTCGCAAGGCGTAGTCGCGTGGCTGCGGTACGAGGGCACTGCCGCCGAGTCGCTCGACGGCGGGTTTGAAGCATGGCGCGATGCCAAGGGCCTTCTCGTTCACGCCGACAAGATACCGCCGGCCGATGCCAAGGGCCGCACCGTTTGGGTGACGCGTACGCGCCCGAAGGTCGATCGCATCGCCTGCCCCTGGCTGATCCGGCGCTTCATCGATCCTCACGCGGTCTTTCTCTTCGTCGAGCCGGCCGAAGTGGCGGCCGTCGCCGATCGCTTTCAGGCCGTGCCTTTCGACATCGAGAACGTGTTCTGGAGCCACCGCGGAGAACGCTGCACTTTCGACACCATGATCGAGGAGTTCGGGCTTAGATCCGAAGCGCTCGATCGCCTGGCCACGATCATACGCGCTGCCGATACTGCGAGCCTCGATCTTGTTCCGCAGGCGGCCGGGTTCCTGGCCGCCTCGCTTGGCCTGTCGCGGATGTTTCGCGACGATCTGGAGCAGCTCGAGGCCGGCATGCTGCTTTACGATGCGTTCTTCCGCTGGTGCCGCGATGCCACCGAGGAGACGCATAACTGGCCGGCGGCCGGCGCCGTCAGTCTCGGCGCAGGCAAACCATCGTGAGCGCCGTCCTGTCGAAAAAGCCGGCGGAGATCCAGGAGCCGGTTGTGCCGAGCTTCCGGCAGGCCGTGAAGGTCTGGGCGAAAATCGGGGTGCTCAGCTTTGGCGGCCCGGCCGGGCAGATCGCGCTCATGCACAAGGAACTGGTCGAGGAACGGCGCTGGATCGGCGAACGGCGTTTCCTGCATGCGTTGAACTACTGCATGCTGCTGCCTGGCCCCGAGGCCCAGCAGCTCGCCATCTATATCGGCTGGTTGCTGCACAAAACGGTCGGCGGCCTTGTTGCCGGCATTCTCTTCGTCGTGCCGGGCGCGCTTGTCATGTTCGTCCTGAGCAGCCTCTATGCGCTCTACGGCGATGTACCACTCGTCGCGGCGCTGTTTTTCGGAGTCAAGGCGACCGTGCTCGCCATTGTCATCGAGGCGGTGATCCGGATCGGCAGACGCGCGCTGAAAAACCCGGTCATGGTGTCGATCGCACTCGCCGCCTTCATCGCCATCTACGCGTTGAACGTGCCGTTTCCGCTGATCGTGCTGCTTGCCGGCCTGGCAGGCTGGATCGGCAACCGTAGTGCGCCGGCATTTTTTTCCGGCGCTTCGCATGGCAAGGGCGATGTTCCCGACATAAAGGGCGCGGTCGATCTGATGTTCGAGCGCGGCGAACTGACCCACGTCAGGCCGACGCGATGGCACGCGCCGCGCACTTTAGCGATCTGGCTGCCGATCTGGCTGGGGCCTGTTCTGCTGGTCTGGGCTGTCACCGGCCCTGCCAGCGTTTGGACGCAAATCGGTGGCTTCTTCAGTGTCATGGCGGTCGTCACCTTTGGCGGCGCCTACGCCGTGCTTGCCTATGTCGCGCAGGCAGCGGTCGAGTCCTTCGGCTGGCTCGCACCGGGTGAAATGGTCGACGGCCTTGGGCTTGCCGAAACCACGCCCGGCCCGCTGATCCTGGTATTGCAGTTCGTCGGTTACGTTGCCGCCTTCCGCCACTCCGGTGCGGTTACTCCGCTGCTCGCCGGCGCGCTTGGGGCATTGCTCACATTGTGGGCGACATTTACGCCGTGCTTCTTGTGGATATTTCTTGGCGCGCCCTACATCGAAGCGCTGCGCGGCAATAAGGCGTTGTCGGCGGCGCTCGGCGCAATCACCGCCGCCGTCGTCGGCGTTATCATGAATCTCGCTCTATGGTTCGGCTTGCACGTCATCTTCGGCGAAGTGCGCAATGTCGGGCTTGGAATGGACGTGCCGGTGCTTTCATCGATAGACTGGCGCGCGGCGCTGCTTTCCTGTGCCTCGATGATCGCCATTCTGAAGCTGAAGATCGGCATGCTGCCGACGCTTGCCGGATCGGCGCTGGCCGGTGTCTTGTTGCTGGCGGCAAGCGGATAGAGCGTCAGCCGCCCATTCTGCCGCGCGGCAGCTTGATCATATCGCCGAAGCGGGCGCGCAATTTGTCGTCGACCGGCTTCGGCACGTGGCGCGGGAAGCGTTCGGCAAGCACGCGTTTCTTCTCGATGATCGCCCGCTGCAAGATGTCGGGCCTGCCTTTCTCATTCCATTCCTTCGGCGAAAAGCGGTCGCCGACGGCCGGATAGAAATATTCGGTCTGCATCAGCCGCAGCGTCTGCTCGTTGCCGAGATAATGGCCCGGGCCCTTCAGGCAGACATCGGCAATGGTGTCGATCGACAGCGACTCGTCCGTCACTTCGATGCCGCGCACGCAGCGCAGGCAGTGGCCGAGCATGTCGTTGTCGATGATCAGGCTCTCAAGGCAAAAGCCGAGCAGCGAGGCGTGCATGCCGGCCGATTCGTAAACCAGGTTGAGGCCTGCAAGACCGGCCATCACGTCGGTTATGCCCTTTTCGTAGCCGGACTGAATGTCAGGCAGTTTCGAATCTGTCATGCCGGCGGCCGAACCGCCCGGCAGGTCGTAAAATTGCGCCATCTGCGCGCAGGCCGCGGTCAATACCGCCTGCTCGGCCGAACCGCCCGACATGGCGCCGGTCCGGAGATCCGAGACAAACGGCCAGGTACCGAAAATCGCCGGATGGCCTGGCTTGATGGCGTTGACGTAGATGAGGCCGACGAGCACTTCGGCGACCGCCTGCACCACGGCGCCGGCAATCGCCGCCGGCGCCGTCGCACCCGCCTGGCCTGCCGACAGCAGCAGGATCGGAATGCCGCCCTCGACGCAGGCTTCGAGAACGCCACAGGCGTCCTCGGCAAACTTCATCGGTGGTACTACGAAGCAGTTCGAATTGGAGACGAAGGGCCGCGCGCGAAAATTCTCTTCGCCGCCCGCGATCGCATAGAGCATGTCGAGCGCCGGCTTGACGTTCTCGCGCACGGTAAACGAGGTACCGACATGCTTCGACGTGCCCATAACGCAGGCGTAGAGCGTGTTGAAATCCATTTCGAGCGGGTCGGGAATGTCGCGCGGCACCATCGGCCGCTGGAAGAAATGGATGTTGTCGAGCCCTTCGACCAGGCGCGCGGCATCGTAAATGTCCTGCAGCAGCGACTCGCGGTACTCACGCTTTTCGACATCGACGAGATGCACCGCAGCACCAGCCGTGCCGTAATGCACGCGCTTGCCCTGGATCACCATGTCATGCTTCGGATCCTGGCCGTGCAGGGTGAAATGCCGCACCGCTTTCTTGATGGTGTCGAGCACAAGGCCGCGAGGAAAGCGCAGGCGGCCGTCCTCACTGAGGGTCGCGCCGGCCTTGGTCAGTGCCTCGATGCAGGAGGGGATCGCATTGGCGAAACCGACTGTCTCCAGAAGGGTAAGCACGGCCTCGTGGATACGTTCGCAATCATTGCCGCTGAGCGGGCTGTAGCTTCCGCCTTCGAGGCCGGCGCGCACCGGCTTGACGTCGTCGGCGAGCGGTGCCGCCCGCATGGCGCGGCGCGCCTCGCGCCCGCCGGACCGCCGCGAACGCTGGTCTGCGGACACGTCCTGCTTCTCATGGGCCATTGGCATGAAGGCACTCCAACTTTAGCTGCGGAGCGGGCGCGGCGGTTGGTCCACCATCGGCCTGCTTCGTCCCCTCTATACAGCGACTATGCCGCCGGCATTGGCACAGCCTATGTGCCAGCCGGTCCCGTCGCATATGCCAAGGAGCTAAAGAACCGGAGCCGCACTACATGCGCCAGGATCCGGTCGGGGAAGGGAGATCAAGCCGCTGCCGGCCTGCGCCCAGCTGCCGTCGCCAGTTCGCGGATGCCGGGCTCGATGTGCTGCAACGCGATCGAGGAAATGCCCAAGCGCATGAAACGCGAAGGCTTTTCGGTGCGATCGAAGAAGCGGTCGCCGGGCTCGATGATGACGCTGCGCGAGGCTGCGGCCTCCGCCAGTCCACGCGAATCGGTGCCGCGCGGCCCCTCGAGCCAGAGCGACGTGCCGCCGGCCGAATCGGTCGAGCGCCATTCCGGCAGGAAGGCGGAAATCGCATGGACCAGACGCTTGCGCCTCTCGTCGAAGGCACTCGACAGCCGCCGCACCAGCGCTTCGTGATGGCCGAGCGACAGGAACAACGCGACGGCGCGCTGGTTGTTCGCCGGCGGATGGCGCAGCATGAAGCGGCGCAGCGCCCGAAGCTCGGAGATCAGCCCGGCCGAGGCGACGATGTAACCGAGCCTGAGGCCGGGAGCCAGCGTCTTCGACATCGAGCCGACATAGACGACGCGGCCGGAGCGATCGAGGCTCTTCAGCGCCTGCTGCGGCGCCTCGTCCAGGAGCTGACTGTCATAGCCGTCCTCGATGATTATCTGGTTGTGCCGGTTGGCGCGCGCCAAAAGATCCTGCCGCCGCTCTGCCGACAGCGGCACCATGGTCGGGCAATGGTGGCTGGGCGTGACGAAGACGAAGCCGGAATCATTGGGAATGGCCGAGGTTACGATGCCGGAGTGGTCGACCGGAACCGGCTGGATGTCGGCACCGGCCAGCCGGAAGATCGAACGTGCATCGGGATAGCCCGGGTCCTCCATCGCCACCTTCGAGCCCTTGGTCATCAACAGGGTCGCCAGCATGTAGAGCGCGTTCTGCGCCCCCAGCGTCACGATGATCTCGTCCGGATTGGCGAAGATGCCGCGTCGCGGCAGCAGCCGTGCCTGGATCTGCTCGATCAGGAGCGGATCGTCGCGGTCGACCATGTCGGACGCCCAGTTGCGGATTTCGAGCACCGCCAGCGCCATGCGGTTGCACTCGCGCCATTCGGCGGTCGGGAACAGCGCCGGGTCGAACTGGCCATAGACGAAGGGGTAGGACGACTTGATCCAGTTGTCGTGCTTGGCCGGCGGTGGCATGTCGCTCGCTGCGATCTGCCGGCGCGCCTTCCAGTCGATCTCGTTGGCCTGGTCGGGCGCCTTTTGGTGCGGCTTGGCCGGCGTCGCCAGCACTTCGGGATTGACGAAATGGCCGCGGCGCTCGCGCGCCACCAGGAAGCCCTGGTCGACCAGCTGCTGGAAGGCCAGCACCACGGTGCCGCGCGCCACACCGAGTTTTTCGGCAAGAATCCGGCAGGACGGAAGCGGCATGGAAGCCGCGATCTGCCGGTCGAGGATTGCGGCGACGATCGCCTGACGGATCTGCGCCTGCAGGGTCTGACCGGATTCCGCCGAAATCCGGAACAGGCCGGACCATATGGCCGTGTCGTTTCGCTGTGGCATGGGGATGTTCCTCGATGGCCAGCTTTTTTCACTTGGCTGGACCAGTCGAATGTACCGGTGGCACAAGGTGTTGCGCCAATCAATTTTTCTGATCGCTGGGATTTATGCCAGTGATCCTTTGCGTCGGCCCACGCTGCGCTGCGGCATCGCTGCGCATTGAAACAGATGGAATTCGACCCGATAGTTTGCCGCGACGACACGCGCCGGAAACATCCGGCCTGATAAGATGCACCTCAAGAACCGGAGCGAGGCAGTGGATCAACCGTCCTTTCAAAAGCAGCTCGACGCATTGCGCGATCATCGTGCGGCCAAATCGGGCTCGATGCGCGAGGCTTTCGCCGCCGATCCGCAGCGCTTCGAGAAATTCTCCGCCAGTGACGGCGACCTGCTGCTCGACTGGTCGAAATGCGCGGTCGATGCGCGGACGATGGAGTTGCTGGAGAAGCTGGCTGAGGCCGCCGACCTCGAAGGCCGGCGCGATGCGATGTTTGCTGGCAAGAAGATCAACGTCACCGAAGGCCGCGCCGTGCTGCACACGGCGCTGCGCAACCTGACCGGCAAGGGCATCGTGCTCGACGGCCAGGACGTGAAGGTGGAAGTCCTTGCCGTACTCGACGCGATGGGTGCCTTCGCGGACGCGGTGCGTTCCGGCAAGGCGGCCGGCGCGACCGGCAAGAAGATCACCGACATCGTCAACATCGGCATCGGCGGCTCCGATCTCGGCCCGGCCATGGCGACGCTGGCGCTGGCGCCCTATCACGACGGGCCGCGCGCGCATTACGTGTCCAATATCGACGGTGCCCACATCCATGACACGCTGAAGGGTCTTTCCGCCGAAACCACCCTGTTCATCATCGCCTCCAAGACCTTCACCACGGTCGAGACGATGACCAATGCCGAGACGGCGCGCGGATGGGTCGAGAAGGCGCTCGGCAAGGAAGCGGTCGGCAAGCATTTCGCCGCCGTCTCGACGGCGCTCGACCTGGTCGCCAAATTCGGCATCGCGCCCGATCGCGTCTTCGGCTTCTGGGACTGGGTCGGCGGCCGCTATTCCGTCTGGGGTGCGATCGGTCTGCCGGTGATGATCGCCGTCGGCCCGCGGAATTTTCGCGCCTTTCTCGACGGCGCCCATGAGATGGACGAGCATTTCCGCACCGCGCCTCTGGCGAAGAACCTGCCGGCGCTGATGGGGCTGATTGGCTGGTGGCACCGCGTGATCTGCAAATATCCGGCTCGTGCCGTCATCCCCTACGATCAGCGTCTATCCAGGTTGCCGGCCTATCTGCAGCAGCTCGACATGGAATCGAACGGCAAGAGCGTCACCCTGGATGGTGGCGCTGTGACGACGCCGACCGGCCCGCTGGTCTGGGGCGAGCCCGGCACCAATGGCCAGCATGCCTTCTTCCAGCTTCTGCATCAGGGCACCGATTTCATTCCGGTCGAATTCCTTGCCGCTGCCGTCGGCCACGAGCCGGAACTGAAGCATCACCACGACCTTCTGCTCGCCAATTGCCTGGCGCAGTCGGAAGCCTTCATGAAGGGCCGCACGCTTGAGGAAGCCAGCGCGCAGATGCTGGCGAAAGGCATGAAGCCGGCCGATGTCGAAAGGATTGCTCCGCACCGCGTCTTCTCCGGCGACCGCCCCTCGGTGACGATCCTCTACAGGAAGCTCGATCCCCACACATTCGGGCGGCTGATTGCGCTTTACGAACACCGCGTCTTCGTCGAAGGCACGTTGTTCAACATCAACTCCTTCGATCAGTGGGGCGTCGAGCTCGGCAAGGAACTGGCGACCGGGCTGCTGCCTGTCGTTGAAGGCAAGGAGAACGCCGCAAAGCGGGATGCCTCGACTGCCGGACTGGTGGAATACATTCACCGCTTGCGCGGCCCGGAGTGAAAAGCTTGGCGGACATCAAGGGAATATTGTTCGACAAGGACGGCACGCTCGTAGATTTCAACGCGACATGGCTGGGCATCGCCGACTTCATGGCGATGGATGCGGCCGAAGGCGATCGCTGGAAAGCAGACAGGCTGCTTGCGGCGGCGGGTTTCGACTTCGCCACCAAGCGCTTCAAGCCGGATTCGATTTTTGCCTCCGGCACCAACATGGACGTCGTCGAGCTGTGGTTTCCACGGCTGTCCGACGAGGACCAGATGCTTGCCGTCGCCCGCTTCAACGCCATCACTTCGGCGCAGGGATCGGCAATGGCGGTGGCGCTGCCGGGCGTGGTCGAGACGCTCGGGCTGCTTCACAGAAAATCTTACCGGCTTGGCGTCGCCACCAACGACTCGACCAGCGGCGCGGAAAAGACCTTGGTCACGCTCGGCGTCGCGCAGCTTTTCGAAGCCGCCTATGGTTACGATGCGGTGGCCAATCCAAAACCGGCGCCGGATACGATCCTTGCCTTCTCGGACCTGACAGGGCTCAGGCCAGCGACGATCGCAATGGTCGGCGACAATCGCCACGACCTGGAGATGGCGCGCGCCGGCGGCTGTGGCCTGGCAATCGGCGTACTGTCCGGCACCGGCACACGGGAATCGCTGTCGCAGATCGCCGACGTCATCCTCGATTCAGTTGCCGATCTGCCTGATTTTCTTTCCGCCCGAGTCAGCGAGACGGTCTAGACTCGCAGCTGGCTGGTCCGAACGAGAACACGCCGCTCGGTTTCATCGCTGCATTCCTGCCTTCGCCGACATCCGGCACCTCGTATTCGGCCAGCAGGCGAAGCCGCGAGCGGGGCAGATAGGCGCGGCCCGGATCGCCGATCAGCACGGCGATGCCGGCTGCAAGGCAGTGGTCGAGGAAAGGAACGACCCGGCCGGCAAGATCATGGGCGTAAAACAGGTCGCCGACCACCACGACATCCACAGGTGGCGGCGGACCGCTGGTGATGTCCTCGCAGATCGTCGCGATCACAACGCCGTTCGCCGTCGCGTTGAGGCCGAGCGCAACCACACCATTGCGATCGATCTCGGCCGCGACGACCTCGCTGGCGCCGGCTTTCGCCGCCGCGATGCCGACGAGACCCGAACCGGCGCCGAGGTCGAGCACGCGACGGCCGGCCACGGTCTCCGGCCGGTCGAATATGTAGCGGGCGAGCACCGCGCCGCCGGCCCAGACATAGGCCCAGTACGGTGGCTCCGGTTCAGGCCCGTCCTCTTCGGTCGCGTGTTGGTTCCACTCGACAAGCCGCCTGAGCCCGCTTCCCGGATGGGCGGTGTAAAGCCGGATTTCGGGAAGCGCGGGCACGGGGGCGATCCGCATGTTCGCCCGGATGAACTCTGCCGGGTCTGGACGCGAACCTATGCTCACGGCGTTGGCGCCGGCGATGCAATCGCTCAAGCTGCGCCTAGCCCCGCAACGCCCGTCGCAGGATCTTGCCGACCGGTGTCTTCGGCAGCTCGGTGCGGAACTCGATATACCTGGGACGCTTGTAGCCGGTCAGGTTCTCGCGGCAATAAGCCGTCAGCATCTCGGCGGTCAGTGCCGGGTCCTTTTTGACGACGAACAGCTTCGGCACTTCACCCGAATGCTCGTCCGGCACGCCGATCGCCGCCACTTCGAGTACGCCTGGATGCTGCGCCACCACTTCCTCGAGTTCGTTCGGATAGACGTTGAAGCCGGAAACCAGGATCATGTCCTTCTTGCGGTCGACGATCTTGGTGTAGCCAAGCTCGTCCATGAAGCCCATGTCGCCCGATTTGAAGAAGCCGTCCTCGGTCATCACGTTGGCGGTCTCGTCCGGCCGATTCCAGTAGCCGGCCATTACCTGCGGTCCGCGGATGCAGATTTCGCCGACTTCGCCGAGTGGCAAATTGTTGCCGTCGTCGTCGCGGATGGCGAGCTCGGTCGAGGGCAGCGGCAGGCCGATCGTGCCGGTGTAAACGCCGTCGCTGAATTTGTTGATGGTTGCCCCCGGCGAGGTCTCGGTGAGCCCGTAGGCCTCGCTGATCGGGCAGCCGGTCAGCGCCTTCCAGCGTTCGGCGATGGCCCTCTGCACCGGCATGCCGCCACCCAGCGTCAGGATCAGCGGCTTGAAATCGAGCTTGCGAAATTCCTCATTGTTGAGCAGCGCATTGAACAGCGTGTTGAGGCCCGGAAAGATGTGGATGGGGTATTTCTGCAGCTCCTTGACGAAGCCGGGAATGTCGCGCGGATTGGGGATGAGGACGTTCTGCGCGCCTTGCTGCATGCCTACCAGCACGTTCGCCGTAAGCGCAAAAATGTGATAAAGCGGCAGCGCGCAGAGGAAGTTCATATGCGCCGGCTTCGGTTTGACCGTAAAGGCGTCTTCGGCCCATAACGCGTTCTGCGCGACGTTCGCCAAAATGTTGCTGTGCAAAAGCATCGCGCCCTTGGAGATGCCGGTCGTGCCGCCCGTGTATTGCAGGAAGGCGATGTCGTCGGCCGCGACCTTTGCGGGCCTGAAGGCCATGCCAGAGCCGGCCTTCAACGCGGCGTTGAATTTGACATGGCCGGGCAGCGACCATGCCGGCACCATCTTCTTGACGCGGCGTACAACGAAGTTGACGATCGTTCCCTTGAGCCCGCCGAGCATGTCGCCCATCGAGGCGACCACGACATGCTTGACCGCGGTCCTGGCGATCACCGCCTGCAGGGTGCAGGCGAAATTTTCGAGGATGACAATGGCTTGAGCGCCGGAATCCTTGAGCTGGTGCTCCAGCTCGCGCGGCGTGTAGAGCGGATTGATGTTGACCACGACATAGCCGGCGCGAAGCACTGCCATAATCGCCACCGGATATTGCAGCACATTCGGCATCATCAGCGCGACGCGCGCGCCCTTCTGCAGCCCCGTTGATTGGAGATAGGCGCCGAAGGCGGCCGACTGTCGCTCGAGGTCGGCATAGGTGATCGATTTGCCCATGCAGACGAAGGCCGGCCGATTCGCAAACTGCTTGCACACGGCGACGAGAAAGTCGCCGATCGAGCTGGAGGGCAGGGCGCCAATCTCGGCCGGCACGATCTTTGGGTAACTCTGGAGCCATGGTTTTTCAGGCAGGCCGGCGGCCAGTGCGGTGATCGCCTTCGGTAATCTCTTGGCCGGACCTGCCGGCGGTCGTGGCGCTGTCGGCACTGCCTTCGCCGCCGGCTTGGCGGCAGATTTTGCAGCAGGCGCAGTCTTGCCGGTTGCCGGTTTAGCAGCCGTTCCAGCCGCGGTCTTCGCCGCCGGCTTCGCGCTTGCCTTCGGCCTGGCGGCGGCCGCTTTTGGCTTGACCGCTTTCGATGTTGCCTCGGCCTTTGCTTTCGCCGCGGTCGTTGTCTTTGCCGGTTTTGCCACCTGTCGCTCCCTCAATCGTTCTTATTGTTTCGGCACGCTTGAGCGCCACCGCCGCCCCTGACGAACAAAGGTATCCACGTTTGCCGCAATGCCCGGAACCTGGGAAATCCGGCACGCTGTCCATCTATCTATGTATTGCCACTAGCGGCGGCCCTGCAAGCCTCGCTCACCTGGCAGCGCGGTAAGACTTGCCGTCAAACCTCTCGGCCGCGACCGCTTTTCGGACGCGCATCTCTTGAACCGAACGGCTCGATTCCCCCAGTTGGCGGCATCGCCGATCAACAAAAAATTGAAGTCGCTAATAATGTCGTGATCTGCGGATTCGGCTCGTTTTTTCCACAATCTGCTGCGTGCCGGAATTTTTTTCTGCTTCCCGTGGGTTAGGCAAACGAGCAGTTCCAAAGCTAGAAAAACGGTGCTTATATGCGGCCTTCGCGAGCCTGATAGAGGGGCTTGGAAGAACATCAGGGAGTGCTCAATGAAAAAGAAACTGACTTTTGCAGCCGCGTTGCTGGCTGCAAGCGTCCTCGGCGGCATGGCCAATGCAAAACAACTGGTCTATTGCTCGGAGGCTTCGCCGGCCGGCTTCGACCCGTCGCCATGGAGCGGCGGCAACGACTTCGATGCCTCGTCCCGCACCATCTATTCGCGCCTGGTCGAGTTCGAGCATGGCAAGACCACCATCTCGCCCGGCCTGGCCGAGAGCTGGACGGTTTCCGACGACGGTCTCGAATACACCTTCAAGCTTCGCCCGGGTGTGAAATTCCAGACGACCGATTATTTCACGCCGACACGCGACTTCAACGCCGACGACGTGATCTTTTCCTTCGAACGCCAGTGGAAGAAAGAAAGCCCGTGGTACAGTTATCTGGAAGGCACCGGCTGGGAATATTTCACCGGCATGGGCTTCCCCGATCTCCTGAAGGAAATCGTCAAGGTCGACGACCTGACGGTGAAATTCGTGCTGAACAAGCCTGAAGTCGCGTTCCTGCCGGACCTCGGCATGGATTTCGCCTCGATCGTTTCCAAGGAATATGCCGACCAGCTCGACAAGGCCGGCACCAGGCAGCAGTTCACCCAGAAGCCGGTCGGCACTGGTCCGTTCCAGTTCGTCGACTATCAGGTCGATGCGGTCGTGCGCTATGCGGCGTGGGACGGCTACTTTGGCGGCCGACAGAAGATCGACGATCTGATCTTCGCCATCACACCCGATCCCGCCGTACGCGCGCAGAAGCTGAAAGCAGGCGAGTGCGATATCATGTCATACCCGGCGCCGGCCGACATTGCCGGACTGCAGGCTGACGCGAACCTCAAGGTCGACGAGCAGGAAGGCCTGAACATCGGCTACATGGCTTACAACACGACGCAGCCGCCGTTCGACAAGGTCGAGGTCCGCAAGGCCCTCAACATGGCGGTAAACAAGAAGGCGATCATCGACGCGGTCTACCAGGGCGCCGGCGCGCCGGCCATCAACCCGATCCCGCCGACCATGTGGTCCTATAACAAGGACATCAAGGACGATCCCTATGATCCGGAGGCGGCCAAGAAGATGCTGGCCGATGCAGGCGTCAAGGATCTTTCGATGAAGATCTGGGCTATGCCGGTCAGCCGCCCCTACAACCCGAACGCCCAGCGCGTCGCCGAGTTGATCCAGGCCGACTATGCCGCCGTCGGCGTCAAGGCGGAGATCGTCAGCTACGAATGGACCGAGTACCGCCAGCGCGGCAAGGCCAAGGATCGTGACGGCGCCTTTGAACTGGGCTGGACCGGTGACAATGGCGATCCGGATAACTTCCTGTTCCTGCTCGGTTGCGATGCCATCGGCCAGTCCAACTATGCGATCTGGTGCAACAAGGAGTTCGACGATCTGCTGAAGAAAGGCAAGGCAACGACGGACGTCGCCGAGCGCACCAAGATCTACGAGGAAGCCCAGGTGGTGTTCAAGCGTGAGGCCCCGTGGCTTACCATCGCCCACTCCAAGGTCTTCATGCCGATGAACAAGAAGGTGACGGGCTTCGTTATGGACCCGCTCGGCATTCATCGGTTTGACGGCGTCGACGTCTCCGAATAAGCCCTGAGAAAATGAACGGCGGCGCTGGACTTCCCGCGCCGCCGTTCTATGAAGCAAGATGCTCCGTTATCTCCTCCACAAGCTCGCTTTGATCATCCCGACCGTGTTCGGCATATCGCTGGCGGCGTTCGCTTTCGTCCGGCTTCTGCCTGGCGATCCCATCCTGGCCCTGGCCGGCGAGCGCGGCGTCAGCCCCGAGCGCTACGCCCAGCTCATCGAGCAGTTTGGCTACAACCGGCCCTATGTCATCCAGTACCTGGAATATATCGGCAGGGTCCTCACCGGCGATTTCGGCATATCCATTGCCACCAAGCGGCCGGTGCTCGGCGAATTCCAGGCGCTGTTTCCAGCCACGCTGGAACTGGCGACAGTGGCGTTGATCATCGCCGTCCTGCTTGGCATCCCCGCCGGCATTTTCGCCGCGGTCAAGCGCGGCTCGTGGTTCGACCAGGCGACGATGGGTGTCGCGCTGACCGGCTATTCGATGCCGATCTTCTGGTGGGGGTTGCTGCTCATTATCTTCTTCTCCGGCTATCTCGGCTGGACGCCGGTTTCCGGCCGCATCGGCCTGCAGTATTTCTTCAGGCCGACGACCGGGTTCATGCTCATCGACAGCCTGATCTCCGGCAGGAGCGGCGCTTTCAAATCTGCCGTCAGCCATTTGATCCTGCCGTCGATCGTGCTGGCGACGATCCCGCTTGCCGTCATAGCGCGTCAGACGCGCTCGGCGATGCTCGAGGTGCTGGGCGAGGACTATGTCCGCACCGCGCGCGCCAAGGGCCTGGCGCCGCGCCGCGTCATCGGTCTGCACGCTTTTCGCAACGCGCTGATCCCGGTGGTCACCACCATTGGCTTGCAGGTCGGCACATTGATGGCGGGCGCCATTTTGACCGAAACCATTTTTTCCTGGCCGGGCATCGGCAAATGGATGATCGACGCCATCGGCAAGCGCGACTATGTCGTCGTCCAGAGCGGATTGCTGATCATCGCGCTGATCGTCATGGCGGTGAACCTGATCGTCGACGTGCTCTACGCCGTCATCAATCCACGCATCCGGGTGCAGTGAGATGACCGACGAATCCGCCGCCGAAGCCACCGCTGCCTCCATCCCGACAGGCGGCAGGCAACGGGCTTTCGCCGAGTTCTGGCACTATTTCTCGATGAACACCGGCGCGGTCATCGGCCTTGTCGTGTTTTCGGCGCTGGTGCTGGTGGCGATCTTTGCGCCGTTCGTCGCCCCACATTCGCCCGACGAGCAGTTTCGCGATGCGCTGCTGGCACCTCCTGCCTGGCAGGAAGGCGGCAAATCGATGTTCCTGCTCGGCACCGACGCCGTCGGTCGCGACATGCTTTCACGGTTGATCTTCGGGGCGCGTTTTTCGCTGTTCATCGGCCTGGTGGTCGTCGTCTTCTCACTCACCAGCGGCATCGTGCTTGGCGTGCTCGCCGGCTATTTCCGCGGCTGGGTCGACACGCTGATCATGCGCATCATGGATATCATTCTGGCCTTCCCGTCGCTGCTTCTGGCGCTGGTGCTGGTGGCGATCCTCGGCCCCGGCCTTTTCAACGCCATGCTGGCGATCGCGCTGGTGCTGCAGCCGCATTTTGCGCGTCTCACCCGCGCCGCTGTGATGGCCGAAAAGAACCGCGAATATGTCATCTCCGCCAAGGTGGCCGGCGCCGGTCATCTTCGCTTGATGGTGAGGACGATCCTGCCGAACTGCCTGGCACCGCTGATCGTGCAGGCGACGCTGTCCTTCTCCAACGCCATTCTCGAGGCTGCGGCGCTCGGCTTCCTCGGTGTCGGTGCGCAGCCGCCGACGCCGGAATGGGGCACGATGCTCGCCTCGGCGCGAGAGTTCATCCTGCGCGCGCCTTGGGTGGTGACATTCCCCGGCCTTGCCATCCTGATCACTGTGCTTGCCATCAACCTGATTGGCGACGGCCTGCGCGATGCCTTCGATCCCAAGCTGAAGAGGTCATAATCCAATGCCTCTTCTCGAGATCAAGAACCTGACCGTTTCGTTCGACACTGCCGCCGGACCATTCATGGCGGTACAAGGCATCGACCTGTCGGTCGAACCGCGCGAGGTGCTGGCGATCGTCGGCGAATCCGGTTCCGGCAAATCGGTGGCGATGCTGGCGGTGATGGGGCTTTTGCCCAACACGGCGACGGTGAGGGCGGACCGCATGGCCTTCGACGGCATCGACCTGCTTAAGCTCGGCCCATCCGAGCGGCGCAAGATCGTCGGCAAGGACATTTCGATGATCTTCCAGGAGCCGGTCGCCAGCCTCAACCCGTGCTTTACCGTCGGCTTCCAGATCGAGGAGGTGCTGCGCTTCCACATGGGCATGGACCGCGCCCAGCGCCGGGCGCGCGCCATTGAATTGATGAAGCTCGTCGGCATCGCCGACCCTGAGGAACGGCTGGGCTCCTTCCCGCACCAGATGTCGGGCGGCCAGTGCCAGCGCGTCATGATCGCCATCGCCATCGCCTGCAATCCCAAGCTTTTGATCGCCGACGAGCCAACCACGGCCCTCGACGTCACCATCCAGAAGCAGATCCTCGATCTGCTGGTCGGCCTGCAGGCCAAATACGGCATGGGCCTGATCATGATCACCCACAATATGGGGGTGGTTGCCGAGACCGCCGACCGTGTCATCGTCCAGTACAAGGGCCGCAAGATGGAAGAGGCCGACGTGCTGTCGCTGTTCGAGTCCCCCAAGAGCAACTACACGCGCGCGCTCCTGTCGGCGCTGCCGGAAAACGCCGTCGGCGACCGGTTGCCTACTGTTTCCGACATGTTGTTCGAGCCGGCCCCATCTGTAGTCGCAGCCCGGTCCGCAGGAGGAACCGCCTCATGAGCGTGACGGTAGTCGAAGGCAAGAACATCGTGCGCGACTATCATGTCGGCGGCGGGCTTTTCCGCCCTTCCCGTACGGTTCATGCGGTCAAGGGTGTTTCGTTCAGCGTCAACAAGGGCAAGACGCTGGCCATCGTCGGCGAGAGCGGCTGCGGCAAGTCAACACTTGCCCGCATCATCACCCTGATCGATCCGGCGACCTCCGGCGAGCTTTTCATCGACGGCAAGAAGGTGGACATCGCCAGGGACGGCCTGTCGAAGGAAATGCGTCGCAAGGTGCAGATCGTCTTCCAGAACCCCTATGGTTCGCTCAATCCACGCCAGAAGATCGGCGACGTGCTTGGCGAGCCGCTGCTCATCAACACCGACAGCACGGCCGACGAGCGGCGCGATCTTGCCATGAAGATGCTGAAGAAGGTCGGTCTCGGCCCCGAGCACTATAATCGCTACCCGCATATGTTTTCGGGCGGCCAGCGCCAGCGGATCGCCATCGCCCGCGCGCTGATGCTCAACCCCAGCCTCCTGGTGCTGGACGAGCCGGTCTCGGCGCTTGACCTGTCGGTGCAGGCGCAGGTGCTGAACCTGCTCGCCGACCTGCAGGACGAGTTTCAGCTGACCTATGTTTTCATCAGCCACGACCTGTCGGTGGTGCGCTATATCGCCGACGACGTGATGGTGATGTATTTCGGCGAAGCGGTCGAATACGGCTCGCGCGACGAGGTCTTCGCCGACCCCAAGCACAGCTACACCAGGACGCTGTTCGCGGCAACGCCGCGTGCCGACGTTGCCAGCATCAAGGCAAGATTGGCAAAGAAGAAGGCGGCCTGATCCGACTAGGTTTGCCGGCCGGCTACCGCTTCTCGATCCCCGGAATGCCGACAATCTGCTCGGCGAGAAAGTCGACCAGCAGCCGCACCCGGGCAATGCCCGCACGCTCCGGAACGATCAGCATGCTCAGCGGGACGGGAGGCGGAAAATAGCCCGGCATGACCACCTCCAGCCGGCCGGCCGCCAGAAGATCGTCGACAAGCCAGTGGTGGGCGGGTGCGATACCGCGTCCGGCGACAAGGGCTTCGCGCGCGGCAAGCCCATGGTCCACACGAAGTCGCCCGCCAAAGGGCACCGCAAAGGTCTCGCCGCCCGGCCCCTGCAGGACGAGCATGTCGCTTCCTGCGATGTTCGACATCCGGATGCCTTCATGGCCACGCAGATCCTGCGGGACAGCCGGTCTGCCCCGCGCCGCCAGATAGGCCGGCGCCGCCACCAGCAGACGCCGGGACTGGCCGAGCGCCCGCAGTTTCATCGAGCTGTCGGTGAGCGGGCCAAGGCGAAGCGCGATATCGACGCCCTCCCGCACAAGATCTATGCGCTCGTCGGTGAGGCTGAGATCGATGCCGATATCTGGGTAGCTGTCTTGAAAGCCGAAGATCAGCCGGCTGACGTGCAAGATCCCGAGCGCCGCCGTGCAGGATATCCGGATCGTGCCGGCCGACGCGCCGCGTGTGCCCCGCGCCTCGTCGCCGGCCTGCTCAACGAGGCGCAGGATCTGGACGCTGTCGGCATAGTAGCGGCTGCCTTCATCGGTCATCGTGACCCGTCGGGTGGTCCTGCTGAGCAAGGGTACTCCGACGGCCTCCTCGAGTTCCCGCAAATGCCGTGTGATTGTCGACTGCCCAACTCCGAGTTCGCGCGCCACAGCCGAGAGGCTACCGCGCTCGGCAACCCGAACGAAGGTGCGCATGCGCTCGAGAGTGACGTCCGATCTATCCATTATTCGGCATTATATTATACATTTCCCGCATATAGTGGATCAGCCCACGGCTGGCTACTTTTGGTGTCTATCGTCCCTTCTTCGGAGTAGACCCATGAAAGTCCTGCTTGTTTTTGCTCATCCTGAACCGCGTTCGCTCAACGGCGCGTTGCGTGACGTCGCCATCAGGGAACTCGAGGCCCAGGGCCACGAGGTGCGGGTGTCCGACCTCTATGCCGATGGCTGGAAATCCGAGGTAGACCGTGCCGACTTTCCGTCGTGGCCACCCGAAGCACGTTTCCTGCCGGCCGGCGCCTCCAAAAAGGCTTTCGCGACGAACACTCTGACCGATGACGTCAAAGCCGAGATCGGCAAGCTGCTATGGGCCGACACCCTGATCCTCCAGTTCCCGCTGTGGTGGTACGCCATGCCGGCGATCCTCAAGGGCTGGGTCGATCGGGTGTACGCCTACGGCTTCGCCTATGGCGTCGGCGAGCACAGCGACAAGCGGTGGGGCGACCGCTTTGGTGAGGGAACGCTCGCCGGCAAGCGCGCAATGCTGATCGTGACCACCGGCGGCTGGGAGGAGCATTATTCCGCCCGCGGCGTCAACGGCCCGATCGACGACCTGCTGTTCCCGATCAATCACGGGATTCTCTACTATCCGGGCTACGACGTGCTTCCGCCGTTCGTGGTCTACAGGGTGGACCGTTTCGGGGAGGCCGATTTCGAGCCTGCCGCGGAGCGACTGCGCGAGAGGATGCGGACGCTCGAGACAATCCGGCCCATTCCTTATCGGCAGCAGAATGGCGGCGATTACTTGATCCCAAGCATGCAATTGCGCCCGGGCCTGGAGAACCCGGGTGCGACCGCCTTCGCGCTTCACGAGAACCGCGCCGGCGCCGCCGGCCAGCCCGATCAGGACAGCCGGGCGATGATGGTGCGCAGCGCCTCGCCGAAGCGCCGGACTTCCTCGATCGTATTGTAATGCACCAGCGAGGCGCGCACGGCGCCGCTGTCCATGCTGAGATTGAGCCGCTTCATCAGGCGCGGCGCATACATGTGGCCGTCGCGGATGCCGATCTGCATCTCGGCCATCTCCTCGACGATCCTCTGCGGCGACAGCGTGCCGATGTTGAAGCAGAAGGTCGGCACGCGCTCGCCGAGGCGTGCCTCTTCGGCAACGCCGTAGATCGTAGCGCCGCAATCTTTGAGCACCGCCAGCATTTCGCGCGCCAGCACCTGCTCGTAGTCGCGGATGGCATTCATGCCGGCGACGATGTTGTCGCGGCGCGACCGGTTATTGGCTGGAGCAAAATTGCGGCCGATCGATTCGAGGTAGCGCACCGCGGCATCCATGCCGGAGACGTTCTCGTAAATGAAGGTACCGGCCTCGATCTTGTAGGGCGGCTCGTCGGGGATGAAATCCTCGCGGAAGGTCGGCAAGCGCTTCAACGTTTCGAAGCGGCCCCACAGGAAGCCCATATGCGGCGAGAAATTCTTATAGCCGGAGCAGACCAGATAGTCGCAATCCCAAGCCTGCACATCGATCAACCCGTGCGGTCCGTAATGCACGCAGTCGAGGAACACTTCAGCGCCTGCCGCATGCGCAATCCCAGCCACGGAGGCAACGTCGACAATCGAGCCGATCGAATGCGCCGTCACCGTGCAGGCCACGAGCCGGGTGCGCTCGGAGACCAGCGGGCGCAAATCGTCGACATGCAGATTGCCGTCCTCGCGCATCCGCCACCATTTGAACTTGGCGCCGGCGGGCGCCAGCGCCAGCCACGTCGCGATATTGGCGTCGTGGTCCATGTCGGTGACGACGATCTCATCACGCTCCTCGTTTGGTCGCTCGGAAAGCCTCTGGCCGATGCCGAGGCTGACCAGGCGGATGAACGAAGTGGCGTTCATGCCGAAACAGATCTCCGCCGGGTTGGCGGCGTTGATCAGCAAGGCCACGCTTTCGCGCGCGCCGGCGACGGCTTGGTCGACGGTGACGCTGCGGCCATAGCGGCCGCCGCGCTGCACATTATGCGCGACCAAATGGTTGGTGACCGCATCGAGTACGCTTTGCGGGATCTGCGCGCCGGCGGCATTGTCCATGAAGACGAAGTCGCCCGCCTGCTGCAAGGCGGGAAACATGGCGCGGATCGTCTCGACCGGGAAAGCTGCGGCATCGCCGGTTTTCGAAATCTGATGCTGGTTCAAGGTCGTCTCCTGCGAAGTGCGCTGACAGATTCAGCGGGTCTTTTCGGTTTGGAAGCGGCGTTCAAGGAGGCTGACGAGACGGACCATCGGCCAGAGAAAGATGAGGTAGACCAGCGCCGCGCCGATCAGCGGTGAGGGGTTGGCATAGAGCGACTGTGCGTTGGTCGCTTCCTTCAGCAGTTCGGGCAGCGCCACGGTGGATGCGAGCGAAGTATCCTTGAACATCGAAACGCAATTGCTCGTCATTGGCGGAATGACCACGCGGATCGCCTGCGGCAGTACCACCTTGCGCAATGTCAGCAAGAACGGCAGGCCGAGCGCCTGCGCCGCCTCGAACTGGCCGCGCGGAATGCTCTCTATGCCGGAGCGGAACACCTCGGCCGAATAGGCCGCCATGATGATGGCGAAGGCCATCACCGCGGACGTCCACGATGACAGGCGAATGCCGAGGAACGGCAGCGCATAGTAGATCAGGATCAGCACGACCAGCACCGGCATCGCCCGGAAAATGTCGATGTAGCCGACAGCCAGTAACCGAAGCGGCTTCGGCGCATAGAGCCGCACCAGGCTGATCGCGAGGCCGACGGGAATACCGATGCCGATGCTCATGATTCCAAGCAACAGCGTGTTCAGGAAACCGCGCAGCAGCGCCGGCAGGCTGGAGACCATGACGTCGGCGTTGAAGAAGGTGTCCAGCAGCGACATCGCAGCATTCCCGAAACGTTTGGCGTCCCGCGACGCTCGAGCCCGAGCCCGAAATCCGAAAATCGTGCCGGCACGAAAGCCGGCACGACATTTAAGCGCGAACTGCCGCTCAGGCCTTCGGCATAGGCATTTCCTTGACGGTCGAGGATTCGGCAGGTGCGTCGCTGCCGAACCACTTCTTGTGGATCGCGGCCAGCGTGCCGTCCTTCTTCATCGCGGTCAGCGCGTCGTTCAGCTTGCCGAGCAGCGGGTGGTCTTTGGTCATCATCAGGCCGTACTGCTCGCCGGTCTTGATGCGCTCTTTTACGGCGAGATCCTTCATCCTGGTGAAAGAATATTCCAGGCCCGGAATATCGCTGACCGCCGCATCGACGCGGCCGGAGCTGAGATCGAGCAGCAAATTCTGCTGCGTGTCGTAGCCTTTGACGTCACTGAACCCGTCCGCTTCCTGGTGGGCCTTGACCCAGGCTTCGCCGGTCGAGCCGGACAGCACGCCGACGATCTTGCCCTTGAGGTCGGCCTCGGCTTTGATCGGGCTGTCGGCCTTCGCGGCGATGCCCATGTCGGAATCATAGTAGGGCTGCGTGAACGACTGAGACTTCAGCCGCTCCGGCGTGATGGTGATCGACGAGATGGCGACGTCGATGCGCTTCGAGGTGGTGGCGGCGAACAGCGCCTGGAAACCGAGGTCGGCGATATCAGTGGTCATGCCGATACGCTTTGCCGCCTCATTGATGATGTCGACTTCGAAACCCTCGAACGTGCCGCTCTCGTTCTTGTATTCAAAAGGCGGATTGGTCGGATAGGCGCCGACATTCAGCGTGCCTTCGGCATAGGCCGGGCCGCCGGCGATGCCGATGGCGGCAGCAAGAAGCAGCAGGTTGCGACGGGTGAAGTTCATTTTCGTTCCCTCTGGTTGTGATCGGACGGGTTGGCCCCGCACGGCTTTGATACGCCAAGTGACCGGACTGCCGGAAAGCCCTCCCGGCACGGCAGTCGTAAGATCGATGCTATCCAAAGTACCGCGCTTTTCAAGGCGAAAGTTTTAAGCTTAAAAAATTGCCGCGTGTTGCCGTCACTCCGGAATAACCGCCGTGGCCTGGATCTCAACCTTGGCGCGATCCTCGACAAGCGCCATCACCTGCATAGCGGCCATCGCCGGAAAATGCCGGCCGATCACCTCGCGATAGACCTCGCCGATCCCCTTGAGATTGGCCAGATATTCCGCCTTGTCGGTAAAGTACCAGGTCATTGAGGTGATATCATCAGGCGTGGCGCCGGCCTCGGCGAGCACGGCAACAATATTGGCCAGCGTCTGCCGCACCTGGCCGACAAGATCATCGGTCTCGAAGCGGCCCTGTCCGTTCCAGCCGACCTGCCCGCCGACGAAGACAAGCTGCCCACGCGCGGTAACGCCATTGGCGTAGCCGACGGGTTTCGCCCAGCCTTCCGGCTGCAGGATGGTGTGCATGTCAAAACCTCCCAATGCTCAAATCCGGTCGCTTAAAACTCAAAGACAATCAATTCTTCCACACAACTCCGGTCTCAGGCCGCCCCCATCACCTGCCGTGCAATCACCACCTTCTGCACGTCGGACGCTCCCTCGTAGATGCGCAGCGCCCGGATCTCACGATACAGACTTTCGATGATATGGCCCTTGCGGACGCCGTCGCCGCCATGCAGCTGCACAGCCTTGTCGATCACCTCTTGCGCTTTGTCGGTAGCGAACAGCTTGGCCATGGCGGCTTCGCGGGTAACCCGAGCCGCGCCCATGTCCTTGGTCCAGGCGGCACGATAGACCAGCAACGCGGCGGCATCGACATCCAGCGCCATGTCGGCGATGTGGCCCTGCACCATCTGCAGCTCGGCCATCGGCGCACCGAACAGGCTGCGCTCGGCCACTCTTGTGATGCTTTCGTCCAGCGCGCGCCGGGCAAAGCCGAGCGCCGCTGCGCCGACAGTCGAACGGAACACGTCGAGCACGGACATGGCGATGCGAAAACCGTCACCGGGTTTGCCGATCAGCGCCGAGGCTGGAATGCGTGCATTGTCGAAGGACAGCCGGGCGAGCGGGTGCGGCGCAATCACCTCCAGCCGCTCGGCAACGATCAGCCCCTCGGTTTCGGAAGGCACGACAAAGGCGGAAAGCCCCTTGGCGCCGGGCGCCTCGCCGGTACGGGCAAAGACAACATAAAAGTCAGCGATACCGCCGTTGGAGATCCAGGTCTTTTCGCCGGATAGGAGATAGCTGTCGCCGTCACGCGTGGCCGTCATTTCCATATTGGCAACGTCCGAGCCCGAGCGCGGCTCCGACAGCGCGAAAGCCGAAATCGCCTTGCCAACCCGTGTCTTCGCCAGCCAGCTCTGCTGGTCGGGCGAGCCGAACAGGCTGAGCGCACCAGTGCCGAGCCCTTGCATGGCGAAGGCGAAATCGGCCAGCCCGTCACGCCGGGCCAGCGTCTCGCGCGTGAGGCAGAGCGTACGCACGTCGAGTGCTGCAGGGTTGTCGGTATCGAGCGCCGTCGGCTTCAGCCAGCCGTCCTGGCCGAGCTTGGCCACCAGCTCGCGACAGGCGGCGTCGACGTCGTTATGCGCGACCGGCAGGTTCTTGGCGCACCATGTCTCCAGCCGCTCCGCCAACTCGCGGTGACGATCCTCGAAGAACGGCCAGGAGAGGAAGGAACGGTCAGGCATTTCTGCCTCCACAGTTCTCCGGCCCTGGCGCTCCACGGCGCCCCCCTCTGTCCTGCCGGACATCTCCCCCTCTAGGGGGGAGGTTGGCAGCTCGGGCGTCGGCTCCCATCTTGCGGCGGTGGCGATTGGCGAAGGCCGCAGCGACATTCGATCTCCCCCCTTGAGGGGGAGATGGCCGGCAGGCCAGAGGGGGGTGCTGTCCCGCCAGTGTCTCCACGGAAACGACCATCCTCAATCCCCCTCGAACACCGGTTTTTCCTTGGCGACGAAAGCCGTGTACGCCCGCTCGAAATCGCGGGTCTGCATGCAGATCGCCTGCGCCTGCGCTTCCGCTTCGATCGCCTGGTCAAGCCCCATCGACCATTCCTGGTTCAACTGCGTCTTGGTCATGCCATGGGCGAAGGTCGGGCCGGAAACGATGCGCGCGGCCATGTCGAGCGCGTCGGTCTCGAGCGTTGCGGCATCGACCAGCCGGTTGTAGAAGCCCCAGCGCTCGCCTTCCTCGGCACTCATCGTGCGGCCGGTATAGAGCAGCTCGGCGGCGCGGCCCTGGCCGATGATGCGCGGCAGGATCGCGCAGGCGCCCATGTCGCAGCCGGCAAGGCCGACGCGAGTGAACAGGAATGCCGTCTTGGCTTGAGGTGTGGCGATGCGGATATCGGAAGCCATGGCGATGATTGCGCCGGCGCCGACCGCCACGCCGTCGACCGCCGCGATAATCGGCTTGCCGCAATTCAGCATCGCCTTGACGAAATCGCCGGTCATGCGGGTGAAGGCGAGCAGCGCCTTCATGTCCATCTTGACCAGCGGGCCGATGATGTCGTGGACATCGCCGCCCGAGCAGAAATTGCCGCCATTGGGCAAGAACACCACCGCATCGACATCGTCGGCATAGACGAGATCGCGAAAAGTGTCGCGCAATTCGGCATAGCTGTCGAAGGTCAACGGGTTCTTGCGCTCCGGCCGGTCGAGCCGGATCTTTGCGATCTTGCCGTCGACCTGCCAGAGGAAATGCTTCGGCTTGCGGCCCGCCATCTTCGTCATTCCCGTCCCTCCCAATTGCTGCGGAAGGAGGTCAGCATGCCGGTCAGCCGGCGCGCCTCGTCCTCGCTCACATTGCCCAGCAACTCGCCGACCCATTTCTCATGCGCGGCGGCGATTACGGCGAAAGTCTTCGACCCTTCCTCGGTCAGCCGCACCATCGAAGTGCGGCGGTCGCCATTGCGTCGGGCCCGCATCACCAGCCCTTCCGAGACCAGCCGGTCGATGATGCCGGTGACATTGCCGTTGGACACCAGCAGGAAGCGCGACAGGTCGCTCATCAGCATGCCTTCAGGCGCCCTGTAGAGCGCGGCCATCACGTCGAAGCGTGGCAGCGTCGTGTTGAACTCTTGCCGCAAGCGTTCGCGCAGCTCGGCCTCGATGGTGCGCGAGGCGCGCAGCAGGCGTATCCACAGCCGCAGGCGGTCTTTGCCGGGTCCGGACGGGGCAGGCAGGGGACCGGCTACCATGTCTCACCTCCGGAGATCGAAATCGTCTGCCCGGTAATCGACCGGGCGGCGTCGCCACACAGATAAAGTACCGCGGCCGCAATTTCTTCCGGCTGGATGAAGCGGCCTTGCGGGTTGGTCGCGGCAAGGCTTGTCCGTGCCTGCTCGGACGAGCGGCCGGTCGTTTGGACGATGCGCTGGACGGCGCTCTCCAGCATCTCGGTTTCGACAAACCCTGGGCACACGGCATTCACTGTTATGCCGGACTTGGCGGTCTCGACGGCGAGTGCCCGCATCAGGCCGACGACGCCATGCTTGGCGGCAACGTAAGCTGCAACATAGGGATAGCCTTTCAGTCCGGCGGTGGAGGCGACGAAGATGATACGGCCAGTCTTGCGCACTGCCATGCCGGCCAACGCCGGCTTCACCGTCAGAAACGCACCGGTCAAGTTGACGTCGAGCGTGCGCTGCCAGTCTGCCAGCGAGGTCCGTTGCGCCGGCGCACTGCCGGACATGCCGGCATTGGCAACGACGATGTCGAACGGTCCGCGTGCCGCTTCCGCGGCCTCGTAGAGCGACGCCATCGATGCCTCGTCGGCGACGTCGGCGGCATTGGCGAAGATGCGCTTGTTCTCGGCGGCAACCTCGGCAAGCGGCTCCACGCGCCGGCCGCAGATGGTCACGTCGATGCCGGCGCCGGCAAGCGCCAGCGCGATTGCGCGGCCGACGCCGGAGCCGCCGCCTGTGACCAGCGCATGACGCCCCGAAATCGTCGCCGCGGCACTCATACTTTCAGCCCCGCTGCCGCTTCGCGTTCGGCCAGCCGGTAGAGCTGGTCGCGGCCGGGCAGATAGGGATCCGGCCATTTGACGCCGCGATCGCCAAGCGTGACGGCCGCGTGCAGCGTCCAGTAGGGATCGGCAAGATGCGGCCTAGCCAGTGCGACGAGATCGGCACGGCCCGCCATCAGGATCGAGTTGACGTGGTCCGGCTCATAGATATTGCCGACCGCCATCGTCGCCATGCCGACCTCGTTGCGGATGCGATCGGAAAACGGCGTCTGGAACATGCGGCCATAGACCGGTCTTGCCACGGCCGAAGTCTGGCCGGCCGATACGTCGCAGATGTCTACGCCGGCCTCATGCAGCAGCCGCGCGATCTCGACGGCATCGGCCGGCGTCACGCCTTCGATGCCTAGCCAGTCATTGGCGGAGATGCGCATCGAGATCGGCTTCTCGGCCGGCCAGGCGGCGCGCACCGCATGAAAGATTTCCAAGGGGTAGCGCATGCGGTTTTCCAGCGAGCCGCCATAGGCATCGGTGCGCCGGTTGGTCAAGGGCGTGATGAAGGAGGACAGGAGATAGCCGTGCGCGGCGTGGATTTCGAGCATGTCGAAGCCGCAGCGCGCCGCCATCTCGGCCGAGCCGACAAACTGGTCGCGCACCATATCCATGTCGGCGCGGTTCATCGCCTTCGGCACCTGGTTTTCCGGCGACCACGGCACGGAAGACGCTGCCATGACCGGCCAATTGCCCGAGGGCAGCGGCACGTCGGTTCCTTGCCAGCCGAGCCTGGTCGACCCCTTGGCACCCGAATGGCCGATCTGGGCGCAGATCTTGGCCTCGGTTTCGCCATGGACGAACTCGACCAGCCGCTTCCAGGCGACCTCATGCTCGGGCGCATAGAAACCGGGGCAGCCAGGCGTGATGCGGCCCTCCGGGCTGACGCAGGTCATCTCGATGTAGAGGAGGCCGGCGCCGCCCTTGGCCCGTTCGGCGTAATGGGCGAAATGCCAGTCGGTCGGACAGCCGTCGACCGCCTTGTACTGTGCCATCGGCGAGACGACGACACGGTTCTGCAGCGCCATGTCGCGCAGCCGGAACGGCGCAAACATTGGCGCGCGACGCAGATTATTGCCCCCGGCGCCGGCCTGGCGCTGGAACCATTCCTCGGCGCCGGCCAGCCACTCGGCATCGCGCAGCCGCAAATTCTCGTGACTGATGCGCTGCGAGCGTGTCAAAAGCGAATAGTTGAACTGCACCGGGTTGAGGCCGAGATAGCGCTCGACCTCCTCGAACCATTCGAGCGAATTGCGCGCCGCCGACTGCAGCTTCAGCACTTCGGTACGCCGCGCATCCTCATATTTGCGGAAGGCAGCCTCGAGGTCCGGCTCGGACTCGACATAGTCGGCCAGCGCCACCGCGCTTTCCAGCGCCAGCTTGGTGCCGGAGCCGATCGAGAAATGCGCGCTCGCCGCCGCGTCGCCCATCAGCGCAAGGTTCTTGTAGGACCAGCGTTCGCACAAGACACGCGGGAAATTGATCCAGGCCGAGCCGCGGATATGATTGGCGTTGGTCATCAGCGCGTGGCCGCCGAGATGGCGGGCAAAGATGCGCTCGCAGACGGCAATCGATTCCTGCTGCGACATCGCGCCGAAGCCGAAGCGCTGCCAGGTCTGCTCGCTGCATTCGACGATGAAGGTCGCGGTATCGCTATCGAACTGGTAGGCATGCGCCCATACCCAGCCATGCTCGGTTTTCTCGAAGATGAAAGTGAAGGCGTCGTCGAATTTCTGGTGGGTGCCGAGCCAGACGAACTTGCATTTGCGGATGTCGATATCGGGCTTGAACACGTCGATGAAGGCGCCCCGCGCTTTCGAGTTCAGCCCGTCGGCGGCGACAACCAGATCGTGCGTCTCCATATACGGCTTGGGATCGGCGATGTCGGTTTCGAAGACCAGTTTGACGCCTAGTTCGCGCGCCCGCCGCTGCAGCAGCGTGAGCAGCCGCTTGCGGCCGATGCCGCAAAAGCCGTGGCCGGTCGAGACCGTGCGCACGCCGTCATGGATGACGGCAATGTCGTCCCAATAGGCGAAGTGCTTGCGGATCCAGACGGCGCTGACCGGGTCGTTCTTGGTCAGGTTCTCCAGCGTTTCGGCCGACAGCACGACGCCCCAGCCGAACGTATCATCGGCACGGTTGCGCTCGAACACCGTCACTTCATGCGCGGCATCCCTGAGCTTCAGCGAGATGGCAAAGTAGAGCCCGGCTGGTCCGCCGCCGAGAACCGCAACTTTCATCGTGCGATCTCCTCTTCGCTTCTGTCCGTCGAGTTTACGCCTGAGGCGGATTAATTCAAGCTTGAAGTTTCAGGATTGAAACAATCCGCCTCGGAAACCCAGCTTGCCGGCAATCGGCTTGCGCAGGCCAGGGACGCCCGGACTATTTTTCCGGGTTCTTCGGGCTCCACAGCACCGTCTCCGCATCTTTTTCATAGGCCATGCCATTGGGATAGCTGATCGCTTCCAACTGCAAGCCCCAAGGCGCCTGGAAGTAGAGGATGGTCTGGCCTGCGGCCGGGCCTTCGGTAACCGGCAGCGGCCCCATCCGCGTCTTGACGCTCTTGCCGTCAAGATAGGTTTTTGCGGCGGCGATGTCGTCGACATAGAAGGCGATATGGAAGCCGCCTATGTCGCTGTTGCGAGGCGTCAGGTCCTTCTGGTCCGGCGCAGTGTATTTGAACAGCTCGATGTTCGACCCGTGTCCGCAGCGGACCAGGGTGATCTCCTCGATCACCGCCTTGGGATCGACGCCCAGCAGATCCTGCATGAACGTGCCCTTGTCGTCGGCGAACGGGCCGAACGACATCGCCTTCTTGCAGCCAACCACTTCGGTGAAGAACTCGACTGCCTGCTGCATGTCGGGGACGGTGACCCCGGTGTGGTCGTGGCCACGCATGCCGGGTATCGAATCAGCCGAGGCCGCTCCCATCGAGCCGAGCAGAGCGGCCGCAAGCATCGTGTTTCTGATTGCGTATTTCATTCCAGTTCTCCTCCGTTTCGCGAGCTGACTTGTCGGCGCACGTCCGAGGCCCGCTCTTCGGCGTGCGAATAGGATTGTGTTTCATGCCCGCGCCTTTGCGGCGGGCAGCAACCAAGCGTCATCGATCTCGGGCAGCGGAATGGCGGCGAGCAGGTCGCGCGTGTAGGCCTGCTGCGGCTTCTCGAACAAAGTATCCGTCGCGCTGGCTTCGACGATCGCGCCCTCGCGCATGACGATCACCTGCCGGCACAGCCGCCGGATCACCGACAGATCATGGCTGATGAAGGCAATGGTGAGGCCCATCTCGGCGGCGAGTTTTTCCAGCAGCATGAGGATCTGCGCCTGGGTCGAGACGTCGAGGCCGGAGACGATCTCGTCGGCCAGCACGAATTTCGGCGACAGCGCCAGCGCGCGCGCAATGCCGACACGCTGGCGCTGGCCGCCCGACAGTTCGTGGCGGTAGCGGCTGGCAAAGCTTTGCGGCAGGCCGACGCGCTGCAATGCCTCCGCGACACGCCCTTTGAGATTGTCGCCATGTCCGTTCTGCTTGAGCGGCGCGGCGATGATGCTGAAGATGGTGCGGCGCGGGTTGAGCGACGACATCGGATCCTGGAAGATCATCTGCAGATTGCGGCGCAGCGGCCGCAGCTCATTCTCCGCCAGATGCGTGATGTCGCGGCCGTCGAAGGTGACGGTGCCGGCGCTCGGCTCCAAAAGCCGCACCAGCGCGCGGCCAAGCGTCGATTTGCCGGAGCCGGATTCGCCGACGATGCCGGTCACCGATCCCCTTGGCAGGTCGAAATCGAGGCCTTTGAGGATCTCCACCATCGGCGCCCGGCCGATCAGCGGCTTGCGCGTCATATCGGGCAACGCAACCTTGAGCCCGCGCACGGAAAACAGCGGCTCAGCCATGCGGTCGCCTCCAGGTCTGGTCGGCCGTGGCGATCTCGGCCGCCAGTCCGGCCAATACCGCCTCGTCCACCGGTTTCAGCGATGCAAGCGGATCGGTGTAGCGCGGCGTCGCCGCCATCAGCGCCCGTGTGTAGGCGTGCTGCGGGGCGGCGAAGAGGGCAGCCGTCTCGGCCTCCTCCACCACCTTGCCGGCATAGAGCACGGAAACTTTCTGGCTGATCTTGGCGACGACGCCGAGATCGTGGGTGACGAACAGGATCGCCGTGCCGTGCTCGCGCTGCAATTGCGCGATCAGCCGCAGGATCTGCTTCTGCACGGTTACGTCGAGCGCCGTGGTCGGCTCGTCGGCGACGATCAGCCTTGGTTCGGCCGCAAACGCAGCGGCGATCAGCACACGTTGGCGCATGCCGCCGGACAGCTCGTGCGGATAGCATTTGAGGACACGCTCGGGGTCGCGGATCTGCACCTCGTCGAGCAATTGACGGATGCGGGCATCGGCCTTCTCGCCGCTCCAGCCGAGGATGCGCACCAGCCGGTCGGTCATCTGCGGGCCGATGCGGCGCGACGGATTGAGCGCGGTCAAGGGATCCTGTGGGATCAGCGCCGTGCGCGCGCCGATCAGCGTGCGCCGTGCCCTGGGCTGGAGCTTGCCGAGGTCCTCGCCCTCGAAAAGCATATCGCCTTCGACGATGCGTACGCTGGGTGGCAGCACGCCGAGCACCGCCTTGCCGATCATCGTCTTGCCGGCGCCGCTCTCGCCGACCAGCGCCCGGACTTCTCCGGACCCGACGGCTAGCGACACCGAGCGCAGCACGCGCAAGCCATTAGGCAGCACCGCGCTAAGGTCGCGTATGTCGAGGCAGGGTTTCGCGGGCGCGTTCATCGCAGCACCGGATCGAAACGTGCCCTGAGACCTTCGCCGAACTGGCTGAACGACAGCACCGTCAGGATCAGGGTGACCAGCGGGAACACCAGCACCCACCAGGCCTGATGGATCGACAGGCGGCCCTCGGCGATGATGCCGCCCCAGGTCGGATCGTCGGTCGAGATCGACAGATTGACGAAGGACAGGATCGCCTCGACGATGACGGCAATGCCCATCTCAAGCGACAGCAGTGCGACGATCGACGGCACCACATTGGGCAGCACCTCGCGCAGCATGATGCCGATGCGGCCATAGCCGGCGATGCGGGCGTTCTCGACATAGTCCATTCGCGACTGGCCCATCGCCTCGGCGCGGATCACCCGGCAGAAGCGCGTCCAGTCGATGACGGCGATCGCGATGATGACCGAGCTCAAGCCGGTACCGAGCACGGCGACCAGCAGGATGGCGAACAGCACCGGCGGGAACGCCATCCAGACATCGACGATGCGCGAGATGATGCGGTCGGCCCAGCCGCCGAAATAGCCTGATATCAGGCCGAGCGTCGAGCCGACCAGGCAGGCGGCGATCGCGGCGGCGAAGGCGACGATGAAGGCGATGCGGCCGCCGAAGATCAGCCGGGAGAGCAGGTCGCGGCCGAGGCTGTCGGTGCCGAGCCAGTAGCCGGGCTCGGCACCGGTCAGCCAGAACGGCGGCAGGCGTTCCAGCATCAGGTCTTGCGCCAGCGGGTCCTGCGGCGCGACCAGCGGCGCAAAAATCGCGGCCAGCAGCGCAATCAGCAGCCAGCCGCCGGCCAGCCACAGGCGTGCCCGCGAGCCATGTCTTGAAATGCGGGCCTCATCCATGGCGCAGCCTCGGATTGAGCAGCGCATACATCATGTCGACGGCAAGGTTGATCAGCACGAACAGCAGCGCGAACACCAGTACGATGCCCTGGATCAGCGGCAGGTCGCGGTTGATGACGGCGTCGATCGCCATGTTGCCGAGGCCTTCATAGGAAAACAGCCGCTCGACGATGACCGTGCCGCCGATCAGGAAGGTGAACTGCACGCCGACCAGTGTCAGCGTCGGCAGCGCCGCGTTCTTCAGCGCCTCGCGCAGGATGACCTGCGTTTCCGAAAAGCCCTTTACCCGCGCGAGTACGACATAGTCGAGGTCGAGCACTTCCTTCAGCGACTGTTTCAGCAGCTGCGAGATGATCGCGGCCAGCGGCAGCGCCAGCGCAATCGCCGGCATCAGCATGTGCGCCAGCAGGTCCCTGATCAGGTCGAAGCGCAGTCGCACGATGCTTTCGAACAGATAGAATTGCGTGGCGAAGGGCAGGTCGAGCTGCGGCGACACCCGGCCGGAAATGTCGAAGATAGGCACCAGCACGCCGAACAGCAGGATCAGCACCAGGCCCCACAGGAAATCGGGAATCGAGAGCGCCGCACCGCTGGCAATGTCGATGCCGGCTTCGACCGCGGTCCCGCGCTCGCGCGCGCCGAGGATTGCCGTCGTGCCGCCGATCGCCACCGCCATCACAAGCGCGACGATGGCGAGTTCCAGCGTCGCCGGGAGGCGATTGAAGACCAGCCCGAGCACATCCTGTCGCAATGAGATCGAAGTGCCGAAATCGCCCCTGACGACACCGGCCAGCCAGATGAAGAATTGCTGGACGATGGTCTTGTCGAGCCCGTAGAGCGCGCGCAGCCGCGCGATGTCGGTATCGGTGGCGCCAGGCGGCAGCATCATCGCAATCGGATCGCCCGGCGCGACGCGGATGACGACGAAGACGACGACGGCCACACCGAACAGCGTGATCGCCATCGTCAGGAGACGGATCAGGAATCTTTGCAGCAGCATTCTGGCTTAAGCCTAATGCGTTTCAGTGACTGATGGAACGAACAGGCCCCCTCATCCGGCCGCTTCGCGGCCACCTTCTCCCGAGGGGAGAAGAGGTCGCTGACGGCTGAGCCAGTCTCTTCTCCCCAGCTGGGGAGAAGGTGGCCCGAAGGGCCGGATGAGGGGACCTGCGCAAGCAGAGGAGGCACGCTATCTTGCGACCGCGGGCCTCCTCGCGCTGATCTCAGGCCGGGCTCATCAGCGCCGGCAGAAGTGCGCCCGACACATGCTGTACGACATTGACGCCCTTGGCATGCACGATCGGCTGCGCATACTGGATCAGCGGCAGCACATAGGCCAGTTCGGCGATGTATTTGTCGACGGCCTTCCAGCCGGCGATGCGCTTGGCCTCGTCCTTCTCGCCCCATAGCGGGTTGATCATGTCGATCAGGTCCTGACTGTCCCATACCGAATGCGGGCTTGGGCCATACATGGCAAAGCCGGTCGACGTCGTGGGATCGCCGATGGCATTGCCCCAATTGTAGAAGGCCGCCGGCGCCAGCTTGTCGGCTGCGCGCAGCTCGTAGTGCTTGGCGATCTCGTAGACCTCGATCGTTGCCTCGATGCCGACCTTGCGCCACATGCCGACGATCGCCTGGATCATCTCGTAGTCCTTGGGCTTGAAGCCCTTGGTCGTCTGTATCGTGAATGTCACCGGCTTTTCCGGCGAATAGCCGGATGCGGCCAGCAGTTCCTTGGCCTTTTTCGGATTGTGCTCCACCTTGATCGACGCATCGTAAGCGGCGTATTCCGGCGTCTCCAGCGTATCGATGGGCTGGCCGTAACCGCGCAGCAACCGATCGACCAAAAGCTTCTTGTCGACCGCCATCACCGCCGCCTGGCGGACGTTCTTGTCCAGCATCACGTCGATGTCGTTGAAGAAGATCATGCCGATGTCGGAAACATTCTTGCACGAGCCGGCAAGTCCGTCCTTGGCGATCAGGCGGTCATATTCCTCATAGGGGATTTCCAGCGTCACCTGCGAGGAACCGGACTCGATCTCGGCGACGCGGCTCGCCGCATCGGTGACAAACTTGATGGTCACGTTTTCGAAGGCCGGCTTGCCGCCCCAGTAGTTCGGGTTGGCTTTAAGCCGCAGGAAGGCGTTGCGCTCGAATTTGTCGACCATATAGGGTCCGGTGCCGATCGGAGCTTTCTCGAAGCCTTCGGCGCCGACCTTCTCGTAATAGGCCTTCGGCATGATGTAGCCGGTGAGGAACGACATCCACTTGAAATACACCGGGTCGAACTGCACGACATCGCCGGTGATCTTGTTGCCGTCGATCTTGAAGTTGTTGACGTTCTTCCAGACGAACTGGATCGGGTTGCCGGTCTTTTCGTCGCCCGCCCGCTGCAGCGACCAGACCACGTCTTCGGCCGTAAATGGCGAGCCGTCATGCCATTTCACGCCCTCGCGCACTGTCATCATGATCTTGCTACGATCCTCGTTCCAGCCCCATTCGGTGAGCAGGCCGGGCGCGAAAGAAAGATCCGGCTTCTGCGGGATGAACTGGTCGAACACCGACTGGTAGAGACCCTGGATGGTCGGGTTGACCGCCGAAGGCCCGGTGGTCGGGTCCCAGGACGGCAGGTTGACATTGTAGGCGATGGTCAGTTCGCCTGCAGCCTTGGCGATTTGCGGCAGGCCGAGCGCCGTTGCGCCAAGTGCCGCCGCGCCATATCCGAGCAATTCTCGTCTGTTGATTGTCATGGTCGTTCCCCTGTTGCTTTTATGCGCGGTGTCGTTGTCAATCGGTGGGTTCAGGCTCCTTGGGCAACCGCGCCTTGTCCTCCTTCACCCCTGGATGAAAAATGGTGCCTACCTCCCGCCAAGTTGTTGCGCGAGCATGAAGCCCGACGCCGCCCCGGTGCCGGCGCCCGGCCATGTTGCCGCCCCGGTCAGGTGCAGATTGCCGACCGGCGTGTTCCAGCCGGCGTAACCGCGCGCCGGCCGGAACAGGAAATTCTGCGCCAGATGATGGCTGCCGCAGATCTGGTCGCCGCCGACGAGGTTCGGGTTCTCGCGTTCGAGGTCGACGGGCGAGAACACGGCGCGGCCGAGGATCTTCCGGCGAAGGCCGGGCGCATAGCGCTCGATAATGTCGAGGACGCGCTCGGCGTAGTGCTCCCTAGCCTCGTCCCAGTGAGCCGCCGCGATCGTGCCCGCCGCATCGCCCACAATCTCGGCCGGCAGCATGCGCACCTGCACCCACAGCACGTGCTTGCCGTCCGGCGCACGCGAGGGATCGACCGCGGTCGGCTGACCGACGACCAGCACCGGTTCATCCGGCAGCATGCCGGACATCGCCTGTTGATAGGTCCGCGACATGGCATCGAGCGACGGCGACAGGTGCACATAGGCGAACTGCCGAAGCTCGGCACCGGCGCGCCATTCCGGCAGATCGTCGAGCGCCAGATGGATCATCAACGTGCCCGGCGCATGGCGAAAGTTTTTCATGGCCGTGTCGAAGCCGGCATCGCCCGATCCATTACGCAAAAGTTTCCCGGTCAGCGCCTTGGGCGCGACACCGGCGATGACGGCCCTGGTGGCGGTGTGGGTCTCGCCGGAAGCGAGCCGTACGCCGGTCGCCTTGCCGGCGGAAACCGTGATCTCGGCGACATCAGCCTCGGTGACGATCTTGCCGCCGGCAGCCGTAAGCATCCCCGACACAGCGCGGATGATGGTGTCGGCGCCGCCCTTGCCGAGCACCATGCCGAAGCACTGGTTGGCCATGGATTCGAGGTAAGGGAACACCGCGCCGCCGGCAATGTCCGGGGCGAAATCGAGGTGCATGCCCCAGGTGGCGAGCGTCGCCCTGACATGCGGTGACTGGAAAGTCTCCTCGAGCCACGCGCGGGGTGAGGAAAGCAGCAACCGCCCGGTATCGAGCGCGCCGGCAAAACCCTTCTTGCGCCAGAGGTTCCAGGCGGTGCCGGCGAGCGCTCGGCCGCTCATCGGCGAGCCCAGCAGCCGGAACAGATGCTCGGCTTGCGCCGGGAATGCCGCAACCAGACCACGCCATGTGGCTGCGTCGGTCGCGGAGAAGCCAGCCATGCGCGAGGCGGTCTTTTCCAGGTCGCTGCTGACGCCGAACCAGCGACCGTCGGGGAAGGCGCTGGCAAAACAGTCGGCCGCCGGCACGAATTCCAGCCCGTGGGTTTTCAATTCATTTGCATATTTCTTGTGGAAGCCCGAACCAGCGAACAGGCTCACATTCATCGCACCGAAATCGTGCCGGAAGCCCGGCAGCGTGAATTCGCGCGTCTGGACGGCGCCGCCAATCGTTGCATTGCGCTCGAAAACCGCTGTTTTCCAGCCTTTGAGCGCCAGATGCGCGGCGCATGCCAGACTGTTGTGGCCTGCCCCGACAAATATGGCGTCGAACTCGCTCACGCCCCGTCCCATTTCCTTTATGCTTAAAGATAATTGCAGATGCATATGTTTTCGTCTAGTAGGATATTAAGGGCCGCGAGAGCCTTCAGCACCATCGAGAAAGAGGGAACAGAGACCATGGACACACAACAACTCCTCGGCGAAGTTGCCGGCCAGCTTCTTTCCGGCGCCATCCAGGTGGTCGACCTGACGGCGCCGCTCGGGCCGGACACGCCGCTGATCAAGCTGCCGCCGGAACTGGCGGTGGACACGCCGAAGATCGAGATCCACGCCATCTCCGCCTATGACAAGAATGGCCCGTGGTGGGCGTGGAACTGGCTCAAGCTCGGCGAGCATTCGGGCACGCACTTCGACGCGCCCAACCACTGGATCACCGGCAAGGATTATCCGGACGGTGCTACCGACACCATTCCGGCGCAGAACTTCGTCGGTCCGGTCAACGTCATCGACTGTTCGAAGCAAGCGGCAGCCGATCACGATTTCCTGCTCACCGTCGATCACATCAAGGCATGGGAAGCCGAACATGGCGCTATCAACGCGGGCGAGTGGGTGGTGATGCGCACCGACTGGTATAAGCGCAACGGCTCGGAAGCCGAGTTCCTCAACGCCAATGAGACTGGTCCGCACACGCCTGGCCCGACCGCCGAAGCCATCCAGTATCTGATCGGCAAGGACATCAAGGGCTGGGGTAGTGAGACGATCGGCACGGATGCTGGAAAAGCAGGCGGCATGGAGCCGCCATTCCCGGCGCACAGCCTGATGCACAAGGCCAACCGCTACGGCCTTGCCAGCCTCTGCAACCTCGACCGGCTGCCGCCGAAGGGCGCGATCCTGATCGCGGCACCGCTCAAGATCGAGCACGGTACCGGCAGCCCGATCCGCGCGCTGGCATTGGTGCCAAGGCAATAGGGTAGCTGCGGTCTTCGGGAGAAGATCATGTGCGCAGGCAATGCTGTAGTGACGGTTTGGGAGCAGCAGACCTGCAAGGCTGCGGCTCTACGGCGCCCCCCTCTGTCCTGCCGGACATCTCCCCCACTTGGGGGGAGATTGGCAGTTTCGGCGCCCCGCTCATTCCTGCGACGTTGGAGAGTGGCGAAGGCCAAGGTGACGGCCGATCTCCCCCCAAGTGGGGGAGATGTCCGGCAGGACAGAGGGGGGCGCGCAGGAACGCCAGCCCGCGCAAATGAATTCCACCTTCCGCTCACCGGGAGCAACACTCGATGAGTGCTCCCGATCACATCATCGTCGGAAGCGGCATCAACGCGCTGGTCTGCGCGGCGATGCTTGGCGGCAAGGGGGCGAAGGTGTTGGTGCTCGAACGCAACGACCGCATCGGCGGCTGCATGCGCACCGAGGAGATCACCGCGCCCGGCTTCATCCATGACGTAATGGCGACGACCTTCGTCCTGTTCATCACCTCGCCGGCCTATGCGGCATTGGGTAAGGATCTGGCGCGGCACGGCCTGGAGTTTTGCAACACCTCCACGCCGACCGGCGTGCTGCGCCCGGACGGCAGCCATGCCGTCCTGCGCACCGACCGTATCGCCAATGTAACGGCGATCAATGCAATCGCCGCGGGTGACGGCGACCGGCACGCAAACGATGTCGGCGAGATCGAGCGCAGCGCCGGCCTGCTGTTCGGGCTGCTCGGCGGCTGCCTGTGGTCCTACCCGACGGCCAGGCTGCTGGCGGGCGAAGCCTGGCGGCGCGGCCCGCGCGGCCTTGCCGCCTTTCTCGGCGACGCGCTGGTGCCGGCGCGCGGCTGGCTGGAAAGCATCTACCAGTCGGAAACCATGCGCGCGCTCTGGGCGCCCTGGGTGCTGCATGCCGGCCTCGGGCCTGAGGACGCGTTCTCCGGCCAGATCGCCAAGGTCATCGCCTTCGCGCTTGAGGCGGCCGGCGCGCCGATCGTCAAGGGCGGCGCCAGGAACCTGCTGTCCGCCTTCGAAGCCCTGATCAGGGAACGTGGCGGCGAAATCCGCACCGGCGCCGACGTCGCGGCTATCGTCCAAAGCGGAGGCCGCGCCACAGGCGTGCGGCTGGCTTCGGGCGAAACGGTCACGGCGAACAAGAGCGTTATCTGCTCGGTCACGCCGACCCAGCTCTACGAGCGGCTGCTCGGCGACGCGGCCTCGAAAGCCGACGTCGAGGCAGCGCAAAAATACCGCTACGGCAAGGGCAATTTCCAGATCCACTATGCCTTGGACAAGCCGCCGGTATGGCGCGGCGAGGGCCTGGACAAGGTCGCGCTGCTGCATCTGACGCCGGGGCTCGACGGCGTGTCGAAGGCCTGCAACGAGGCTGTGCGCGGCATGCTGCCTGAGGTGCCGACCATCTGCGTTGGCCAGCCGCACGCGCTCGACCCGTCGCGCTGCCCGGATGGCAAGGCGGTCCTGTGGCTTCAACTTCCCGAGGCGCCTCGCAATATCAAGGGTGATGCCGCCGGCAAACTGCAAACACCAGCGGACGGTCGCTGGACCGAGGCGCTGCGCGAAGCCTATGCCGATCGTGCCGAAGCCATCCTTGCCAGCCATATCGGCGGGTTCAAGGACAGCGTTATCGCACGCCGCGCCTATTCGCCGGCTGATCTCGAAGCGATGAACATCAATCTGGTTGGCGGCGACCCCTATGGCGGCTCCTCGACCATCGACCAGTCGTTCCTGTGGCGGCCGTTCAAGACGAGCCGCAATCATGCCACCGGGGTCAGGGGTCTCTACCACATCGGTGCCTCGACCCATCCGGGTGCTGGCTTGGGCGGCGGCTCCGGCTTTCTCCTGGCGGGGAGGCTGTGATGGAACAGAAGGTTGAAAGGCGCCAACGCATCTCGACTTTGGGCCAGATCGGCCTGCAGCAATTCGCGCCCTATCTGATGAACCGCATCATGGGCCGCTACAACGCCACCTTGCGCGACAATTTCCGCAAGCAGGGGCTGACCATTCCTCAAGTGCGCACGCTGGCCGTGCTGTCGGTCACCGATGGCGTCACCGTCAACGATCTCTCGGTCTATACTGTCATCGAGCAGTCGACCTTGAGCAGGACGCTCGACACGCTGGAGGGACAAGGGTTTGTTCGGCGCGAGCAGGGGGTCACCGACAGCCGGATCCGCCATGTGTTCCTGACCGACGACGGGCGCGCCGAATTCGCGCGCGCCTGGCCGGCCATGCACGACGCTTTCGAGGCAATGTTCGACGATGTCGATGACGCAGAGTACGCGGCGCTGATCGCGACATTGCAGAAGATGCTGAAGAACATTCGCAAGCACGACATCTGACGATCTTACGCGCCGCCATCGGGGCGGTAACGGAAGGAGCCCAAAATGGCCGAACGGTCTTTTGCCAAGGAAGTCGAAAAGCTCAGGCTCGGCGCCGGCGAGGAGTTTTCCGGCGAGGGCATTCTGGCCATCACCAAGGCGCTGCTGCAATGCGGCGTCGGCTATGTCGGTGGCTATCAAGGTGCACCGATCAGCCATTTGATGGACGTGCTGGCCGATGCGCAGGATATCCTCGGCGAGCTCGGCGTGCATTTCGAGGCGAGCGCCTCGGAAGCCACCGCCACCGCCATGCTGGCCGCGTCGGTGCACTATCCGATCCGTGGCGCGGCGACCTTCAAGTCGACGGTCGGCACCAATGTCGCCTCCGACGCGCTCGCCAATCTCGCTTCCGGCGGCGTCACCGGCGGTGCATTGATCATCGTCGGCGAGGATTACGGCGAAGGCTCCTCGATCATGCAGGAGCGCAGCCACGCCTTTGCCATGAAGAGCCAGGTCTGGCTGCTCGACCCGCGACCGAACCTGCCGTCGATCGTCAAGGCGGTGGAGGACGGCTTCGAGCTGTCCGAGGTTTCCAACACGCCGGTCATGCTGCAGGTCCGCATCCGCTGCTGCCATGTCCACGGCCATTTCATTGCCAAGGACAACAAGCGCCCGGCGATGACGGTGGCCGATGCGCTCGAGGCGCCGCGCCGCGACACCGGCCGTATCGTGCTGCCGCCCGCCTCCTTCCTGCACGAGAAGGAGAAGGTGCAGAAACGCTGGCCGGCGGCGGTGGATTTCATCCGCACCAACAGGATCAACGAGTTTTTCGGCCCGGAGCACGGCTCGGTTGGCATCGTCATGCAGGGCGGCATGTACAATTCGGTCATCCGGGCGCTGCAGCGGCTCGGCCTCGCCGACACCTATGGCGACACCGACGTGCCGCTCTATGTGCTCAATGCGGTCTATCCCCTGGTCGACGACGAGTTCCTGTCCTTTTGCGAGGGCAAGGATGCAGTTCTCGTGGTCGAGGAAGGGCAGCCCAACTACATCGAGCAGGCCTTTGCCGCGATGCTGCACAAGGCCGGGCGCGGCACCAAACTCGTCGGCAAGGAACATCTGCCGATGGCCGGCGAATACACCGGCCAGGTGATGCTCGACGGCATCGGATCGTTCCTGCGCGCCACCATTCCCCATCTTTTGCCGAGCGAAGTCCGCGCACCAAACAAGATCGGCGATGGGCTCGATACCGCCGACCTGATCAACGTCGTCCCGGGCCGTCCGCCCGGCTTCTGCGTCGGCTGCCCGGAAAGGCCGATCTTCGCCGCGACCAAGCTGGTCGAGCAGGAGTTGGGCAAGCACCACATCGCCTCCGATATTGGCTGCCACCTGTTCTCGATCATGCCGCCTTTCGAGCTCGGCGCCACCACTATGGGCTACGGGCTGGGGCCAGCCTCGGCTTCGGCGTTCAATTCGCCCGATGCCAAGCGCCGCTCGATCTCCTTCGTCGGCGACGGCGGCTTCTGGCACAACGGCCTGACCTCCTCGGTGGGCAACGCCGTCTTCAACCAGAACGACGGCGTCATCGTCATTGTCGACAATTTCTATTCGGCCGCGACCGGAGGGCAGGACATCCTGTCGTCCCGCGCCGGCAACAAGACCAAGTCGACCAAGCACCCGATCACCGAGGCGGTGAAGGGCATGGGCGTCAAATGGCTGCGCCACATCGACCGCACCTACGACGTAACCAAGATGCAGGACACGCTGCGCGAGGCGCTGACGACGGACGAAAAGGGCCCGAAAGTCATCGTCGCCTCGTCCGAATGCATGCTCAACCGGCAGCGCCGCGAAAAGCCGCTGGTCGACAAGGCGATCAAGGGCGGGACAAGGATCGTCAAGCCGAAATTCGGCGTCGACGAAGATATCTGCACCGGCGATCATGCCTGCATGCGGCTTTCCGGCTGCCCGTCGCTATCGGTGAAATCGCTGGACGATCCGTTGCGCGACGACCCGGTGGCGCATATCGACCAGAGCTGCGTCGGCTGCGGCAATTGCGGCGAGGTCGCCGACGCGGCGGTGCTCTGCCCGTCGTTCTACCGCGCCGATGTCGTGCACAATCCGAGCCGCTGGGACCGCTTCCTTGAAGCCGCTCGCCGCGCCACGATCGGCCTCTTGCAACGGCGCCGTGAAAGCCGGCGCCTGATATTCGCCGATGCTTGACGCTGTCCCATCAACCCGTTCCAAGGCCGGCGCGCCGGACGACGAGCGCGTCATCAAGCTTGCCGTACTGGCGGTCGGCGGCCAGGGCGGCGGCGTGCTGGCCGACTGGATCACCGACGTTGCCGAGCGCAACGGCTACGTCGCGCAATCGACCTCGGTTGCCGGCGTCGCCCAGCGCACCGGCGCCACCATCTATTACGTCGAGATGTGCCGCGACACCGGCCGCCTGCCGGTCTTCGCGTTGTCGCCGTCGCAGGGCGACGTCGATATATTGATCGCCGCCGAACTGATGGAAGCCGGCCGCGCCATCATCCGCGGCTTCGTCACGCCCGAGCGCACTACGCTGATCGCCTCGTCGCACCGCATCGCAGCGGTGTCGGAGAAGATCGAGCCCGGCGATGGCCGCGCCTCGTCCTCCAAGGTGCACGCCACGGCGGAGGCAGCGGCCAAGCGCTTCATCGCCTTCGACATGGAGAAGATCGCCGCCGACAATGGCTCGATGATCTCGGCCAGCCTGCTCGGCGCGCTGGCCGGCTCCGATGCCTTGCCGTTCACGCGCGAGAGCTACGAGCAGGCGATCGCCGCCGGCGGCCGCGGTGTGAAGGCCAGCCTCGCCGCCTTCGGCGCCGCCTATGATCGGGCGCGCGGCATCGCGAGTGCGCCTTCGGGCGACAAGACTGCAGGACCGGCGGCCGCTGAAGCCGGCTCGGGCGCGGCGACAGAAGTCAGCGGTCCGGAAAGCCTGTTGAAAGGCTGGCAACAATTGGCGGCGCGCGTCGCCGCGCTGCCTGTACCCGTGCGCGACATGGCGCTTCGCGGCCTGAAAAAAGTGGTCGACTATCAGGATATCGCTTATGGCGGCGAGTATCTCGATAGGCTCGACAAGGCCGTCGCTCTGGACAATGCCGAACACGCCTACGCGCTGTCGATCGCCGCCGCCAAACATCTGGCCAACGCGATGTGCTACGACGACATGATCCGCGTCGCCGACCTGAAGACGCGCTCGAGCCGCGACCGACGCGTACGCCGCGAGGTCGGCGTCAAGCAAGGCTCGGTCCTGCAGGTGACCGAATATTTCCATCCGCGCATCGAGGAATTCTGCGGCACGCTGCCGGCCGGGCTCGGCAGCTACATCGAAAGCCGGCCGAAGCTCGCCGCCTTCCTCGACCGCCGCATCAACCGCGGCCGCCATATCCGCACCGACAGCTTTGCCGGCTTTGCCGCATTGTGGTTCATCGGCGGCCTGCGCCGCTGGCGCCGCCGCCTGCTGCGCCACAAGGTCGAGACCGCGCATATCGAGCGCTGGTATGCGCTGGCGCTTGGCCATGTCCGGCAAGACTACGCACTGGCCGTCGAGATCCTCAATTGCCGCCGGCTGATCAAGGGCTACAGCGACACCCATGCCCGCGCGCAATCCAAGTTCGATCGCGTGCTGTCGGCGCTCGACCTGCTCAAAGGCCGCCCGGACGCCGCCGACTGGATCCGGCGCCTGCGCGAAGCCGCGCTGAAGGACGAGAAGGGCGACATGCTCGACGGCGCGCTGAAGACGGTGGCGACACTGGGCGACACCTCGCCGAGCTAAGGCGCTCGTTAAACCCGGCTGCAACTCAGTCTGTCGTCCATGTCGCCTTCGGCGCGGCAGTCCGCAGGGCAATTCTGAGGCCGATGATCTCGGCGATCGCAGCCTCCAGCACCAGGACGACCGTTTCCTTCGCCACATTATCGAAATTTTCGGCGACATAGCTCAGGTCGCTTAGGACATCGTGCTCCTCTTCCATGATTTTCTCCCCCTGTTGAACGTGAGGCCGGAACGGCCGACGATGAGATGGGCTTTGGGCTGGATCGATGGAACGCGTTTCTTTCATGCTATCATCACGGAAGTGAGGCTATCCAGCCCGCTTCGCTAGGTCTTGCCGCCGCCTTGGTTGTCTGGCTGTTTTGTAGTCTTCATGCCTATGGCAGCAGCAAACATATCGGCTCCGGGACCAAATAACGCCCGCCTCCGAGGGGTGATTTGCCAAATCGGCCATGTGAAACGAGCGTGTTGCTGTCGAGGGTGGAATATTGAGGGTCAATCGACTAGCTCCGGCAAACGAGAGGATCGAGCGAGATGGCGGGTGGCCTTCGAATATTATTCGATGTTGCACCGTGGTTCACGCTTGGGCTGATTTTTGCAATTGTGGTCATAACAATTGTTCGGCGCATGCGGCGTTGAACGGGTCCTGCTCTCGACCGGTTCTGAACGTTCTGCACTCAAACCCGCTCCGTCAGAGATCGTAGGACTGGCGTGGATGGGAGCCTTGGTGCTCACGTGGCCTGTCGCCTTCGTCGTGGGTGGCTGGGGCGGACTGGGGCCGGGTTTCCGGCGCTTGCCCCAATCTTGCGTGGGCAAGAAGGCGGTCATGGAGGCGTCCAATCAGTACGGGCGTCAACTCATCCTTAGTTGCGAAACGCTGATGAGCGAGTCCCGGCAGCAGCCGGTTCGGCAAACGTAACGAAAAAAGCGGGGTGCTCTGTGTGGCTATCTGTGGCCTATGGCTGCTAGGATGAGAACGGCTTGCAGCGTAAAACTGCCTCAAATCACTGATATTGTTGGATGTTTTTGGTGCCGCTTAGGTGACTCGAACACCTGACCCCATCATTACGAATGATGTGCTCTACCAACTGAGCTAAAGCGGCCCGGGAAGCCGAGCTTCCAAGATGGGCTGCGTGATAGACGCAACCGGCCGCGAATTCAAGATGGCAGCCGCGATTTCAGGACGAGGTAATTCGTGCCGCCTCCGCCGCACCGATCCGCCATAGGCCGCGTGACGCCGCATCGGCAGGCCGCGCGACCGCCACGTTGGCGGTGACCAGAAAATCAGCGAAAAATGTTGATTCCTTTACCGAAAACCGCCGAAATCGGTTTTGTACCCCTCGGTAAGGCAGAATGCGGCCGCTCGCTTGTTGATTGATTGGTCGCCTGCGGCTAACGATCATGACAATGTGAGTGAAATTGCAGAGGGAATTCGCTTGGACGCGATCGAAAAAGCGATCCGCAATGCCTTCGAGAAAGGCAATGCCGACGACCGGGCGTTTCGCGAGCGGGTCTATCGATCGGCTTTCGCGGCACTCGACCGTGCCCTGCAGGCCAATCCAAACGTCACCGTGGAAGTCGCCATCAAGCGCCGCAAGGCGGTCCAGGCGAAGATCACCGAAATCGAATCGGAATTCCTGCCGGCGGTTGCCGACGTCGCCGCGCCGACCGACAGTTTGGAGGCAGCACCGGAGGTGGAGCCTCCGGCTGAAACCGAAGCCGAAGCCGAGCCTACGCCCGATGTCGTCGTTGACGGTCCGGCGCAGCCGCCTGAATCCGATGCGCCCCGGTCGCGCGTCCTGCCGGTCGTCCCCGACATCATGCCCGATGCGCCTGTTCCCGAGGCGCCGGTGATCGACATGGGGGCCTCGGTTCCGACCGAAGCCGAAATCGACGACGCGGAAGTGACGCCCGACCGCGACGACCGGCGGGCGAGGCGGCGGCGCCTGCCTTTGACCGCGATCTTCTTCGGTGTGACGCTGCTCGCAGCCGCCGGCATCGGCCTTTATTTCGCCAACCAGACCGGCGTCTTCAAATCGGCGACCGAACTCGACACGGCGCCGCCGGAAGCGCCGCCAACGGTCGATGGCGATGATTTCACGCCGGACGACACCGCTTCGCCGCCGAAGCAGGGCGAGCAGGACCAGGCGCGCGACTGGATCAACGTCTTTTCGCCGGGTGACCCGACGCAGGTCAACGCACCGTCGGACGCCAAGGCCGACGTCATCCAGGACGAAAGCGGTTCCTTCCTGCGCATCCGCTCGGGGGCATCCGGCTCGGCCATCAGCTTCGACGTCGGGCAAGGCGTGCTGGAAAAACTCGCCGGCAAGCATGCCACATTCGACATCATCGCGCGCTCCGAGGAGGGCCAGGAGACGCAGATTTCCGTCGACTGCAATTTCGGCGAACTCGGCGACTGCGGCCGCAAGCGCTATGCGGTCGGTCGTGAGCGCAATGAATATCTGTTCGACGTGCGCTTTCCCGACAAGCGTCCGGGTGCTGCCGGCACCATCGCCATCAATTCCGACTTCGACAAGCAGGGCAAGTCGGTCGACATTTACGAGATCCGCGTTTCAGTCGTTCCCTAAAGCGCGTCGCGTTCGACCGGCCGCATGCGACGCGCTTAGGTTCTTGTTTTGGCGCATGTCGTTACCGCAAAACCGCTGCACACTTTTGCGCGACATGCATTAACTGTCGAGCAGCGCCTGCAGCGTCTCGATGCGGTCGGCTTCGGCCGCCGGCTTGTCCCAGCGCAGCCGTGAAATGCGCGGAAAGCGCATGGCAACGCCGGATTTGTGCCGCGTCGAGCGGTTGAGCCCTTCGAACGCCACCTCCAGCACCAGGCCTTGTCTGCGGTCGGCACGTACCGAGCGGACCGGGCCAAAGCGCTCGATCGTGTTGTCGCGGACATATTTGTCGATTTGCCTCAGTTCCTCGTCGGTGAAGCCGAAATAGGCCTTTCCAACCGGCACCAGCTCCTCCGATCCTTCCGGCCCGGACCAGACACCGAATGTGTAGTCGGAATAGAAGCTCGAGCGCTTGCCGTGGCCGCGCTGGGCATACATCAGCACCGCGTCGACCGTGTGCGGATCGCGCTTCCATTTGAACCAGGGGCCCTTCGGCCGCCCGGCCACATAGGGCGAATCCCAGCGCTTCAGCATGACGCCTTCGATGACCGGATGCAGCGGCTTGCGGCGCAATTCCTCCAGCGCCTGCCAGTTGGTGAATTCGACCAGCGGCGACAGATCGAAGCGGCTCGGATCGAGGGTCCTGACGAAGGCCTCGAGCCGGCCGCGCCGTTCGCGGAAGGGAAGTCCGCGCACATCCTCGTCACCGATCTGCAGCGCATCGTAGCAGCGCATGAAAGCCGGGTATTGCTGCTGGATCCTGGGTGACACGCTCTTGCGGTTCAGCCGCTGCTGCAGGTCCGAGAAGGTGCCGGTCGCCTGCCTGGGGTCTCCGACCAGAAGCTCGCCGTCGAGGGCGCCGGAAAAATCCATCGCCTCGGCAAGATCCGGAAAAGCACCGGAGACATCGTCACCGGTGCGCGAATAGAGCCGGCGAATGCCGCCTTCGCAAACCGCCTGGACGCGGATGCCGTCCCATTTCCATTCGGCCGCGTAGTCGGCCGGGTCGAGCTTTTCGAGGTCGCCGTCGCCGACGGCATTCGACAGCATCACCGGCCTGAACAGCGCCAGCGCCGTCTTCCTGGGTTTTTCCGCCTTGCCCTCCAGCCAGGCGAACAGCGCGATATAGGGCGGCGTCAGCCCGTGCCAGAGTTCCTCGATCTCGGCGATATCGACCTTGCCGAAATCGGCCAGCGCCTGCTTGGCCAGCCGCGCCGAGACGCCGATGCGCAGGCCGCCGGTGACCAGCTTTATGATAGCAAAGCGCGCCGAAGTGCTGGCGCTGTCGAGCAGCCGGGCCAGCACCTGCGGCCCGTCGGAGCGGCTCGCCGCCTGCAGCTTTGCCACCACCTCGGCCAGCGTCGGCGCGTGGTTCGCAATGTCGACCGGCGCTTGCGGCCAGACCAGCGACACGGTCTCGGCCAGGTCGCCGACATAGTCGTAGGAATAGCCGAACAGCACGGGGTCCATGCGCTCGATCACCAATGTCCGCAGCATCGCCGGCTTGACCGCGGCGATGGACAGATCGCCGGTGATGGCCGCCAGCGCCAGCCCGCGATCCGGATCCTCGACGCTGCGGAAATAGTCGGTCAAAAGCGTCAGCTTGCCGTTGCGCGACGGCGTCAGGACGAGACGGTCGAGAAGTTCGGCGAAGCGGTTCATGCGGCGCCCGCGATTGGTGGTTCAACGATTGCCATCAATCGCCCTCATCCTCATAGCCAACCAGATGCAGCGGCCTGGCAGCGATGCCTTCGAGTTCGCACCAGCGCACCAGCGCCTCCTCGCGGCCATGCGTTACCCAGATTTCCGCGGCGCCGGTCTCCTTGATCGTCGCCGTCAGCTCGTCCCAGTCGGAGTGGTCGGAAATGATCAGCGGCAGCTCGACGCCGCCCTGCTTGGCGCGCTGGCGGATGCGCATCCAGCCTGAGGCGAAGCACGACATCGGATCGGGAAAACGCCGCGCCCAGCGATCGGCGAAGGCGGATGGCGGACCGACAACGATGGCGCCGGCAAAGTCGCTTTTCGCGCCGGTCTCGACGGTCGCCGGCTCCAATGTGCCGAGATCGATATTCTGGCTCTGGTAATACTCGCTGAGCTTGGCCAGCGCGCCATGGATGTAGATCGGCTTTTCGTAGCCGGCATCGCGCAGCAGACGCATGACGCGCTGCGCCTTGCCGAGTGCATAGGCGCCGACCAGATGCGTGCGCTCGGGAAACTGCTCGGTCGATTTCAGCAGCCGCGCGATCTCTTCGCTATCGGGCGGATGCCGGAACACCGGCAGGCCGAACGTCGCCTCGGTGATGAAGACATCGCATTCGAGCGGCTCGAACGGCTCGCAGGTCGCATCCTTCTGGCGCTTATAATCGCCGGACGCGACAATGCATGTGCCCTGATGCGCCACCTTGATCTGCGCCGAGCCCAGCACATGGCCGGCCGGGTGAAAGCTGACGGTGACACCGCCAAGCGCAATCGTCTCGCCGAGCACGGCGGCTTGCGTGGTTCCGGCAAAACCTTCGCCGTAGCGCAGCCCCATAATATCGAGCGTCTGCTGCGTCGCCATCACCGAGCGGTGGCCGGAGCGGGCATGGTCGGAATGGCCATGTGTGATCAAGGCCCGGTTGACCGGCCGCACCGGGTCGATGAAGAAATCGCCGGGCGGGCAATACAGCCCTTCCGGCCGGGGATGAAGCAGGTCGCTGGCGCGCATGGCCCCAAGATAGGCGCTAATTCCGGCGCGGGAAGCCTGTTGTAAGTCACTGCTGACTCCAGCATAGAGCGCAAGCCGGCTGCAAACACCCGGCGGAACCCGATCGCCATGAAACCGCTCCAGACCTCGTCCGGCGATTTGACCGCCGACCGCCGCGCCGACTATGCCGAAATGCTCTATGCATCCGGCGATCATGCGGCAGCGGCGGAATTGCTGCTCGGCGCGCTCGAACTGGCGCCGCACTGGGCGGCCGGCTGGTTCCGCCTCGGCGAGATGCAGGAAGCAGCGAGCGCGCCCGATCTCGCCGCGCAGGCCTGGACGAAGGCGCTGCGGCTCGACCCGGCGGACAGGCTCGGCGCGGTGCTCAAGCTGCAATTGATCGGCAGGGCAGCGGCGGCCCCGGCGCCGCCCAGCGCCTTTGTCGAGACGCTGTACGACCACTATGCCGGGAGCTTCGAGGGTGAACTGGTCGACAGGCTCGGCTATCGTCTCCCCGAATGCCTCGACCGCGCCATCCGGGCAGTACGGCCGGGCCGGTTTTCGCTGGTGCTCGATCTCGGCTGCGGCACCGGCCTCATGGGCCAGAAGCTGCGGCCGATCGCCGATCGGCTGGAAGGTTACGACATCTCGGCCGGCATGCTGAGGCAGGCGCGCGCCAAACGCGTCTACGATCTGCTGGTCAAGGCGGACCTGCAGGAGTTTTGCTATTCCGGCCCGAAAGCCGATCTGGTTACGGCGGCCGATGTGTTCATCTATGTCGGCGCACTCGACAGGGTGGTGAACAAGATTGCCGGAATGCTTGCCGGCGGCGGTCTGTTTGCGTTCTCCGTCGAGACGTTCCCCGGCGGCGAATCGTCCGGCAGCGCCGGCTTCGCCCTGCAGCCGTCGCGCCGCTACGCGCATTCGCAAAGCTATGTAGAACGGGTTCTGGACGCCGACGGCTTTTCGGTCCTGTCGCTGCAGGCAACCATCATCCGCCAGGATCGCCGCGAGCCGGTCGAAGGGCTGGCCGTCGTGGCCAGCTTGCTTTCCGGCAGCGTAAAATCTGGCTAAGACTCCTGCCGCTGCGCAGGAGAGCGGCAGCTGCGAAAGACAAGGAGCACGTTCATGCGCTGGAACATGATGGTCTTGGCGTCTTGCCTGGCGATGGCCGGCTGCGTCGGCAATTCGATGTCCGAACGGCAGGACGAAAACGTCCAGTCCTCGCTGCTATACGACAAGGTGCCTTGCAATCAATTGCTGGCGCAACGAAACGGCCTGGCGCAGCAATATCATTTGCCGGTGGACGCCAAGCCGTCCTTCTCCAACCCGGCGACGGGCTTTGGCCCGTTCACGCCGGATATGCGCTCAAAAGCCAGGCGTGACGCCGACCAGGCAAGCGGCAAGATCGATGCCATGAACCGGTCGATCAGCCGCCGCGAATGCGGCAAGCCGCCCAAGCAGAACAAGCTCGGCCTGACCTGACCGGATCCTAATCCGCCACCTTCCACTGCTCGCGCGAGGCGCTGGCGGGATAGACGCCGAGAATGCGCATTTCGCGCGAGAAGAAGCGCAACTCGTCGAGCGCCAGCTTCACCAGCGGATCGTCGGGATGGCCCTCTATGTCGGCGTAGAACAGCGTCGCCGTGAACGCGCCGAGCTGGTAGCTTTCCAGCTTGGTCATGTTGATGCCGTTGGTGGCGAACCCGCCCATCGCCTTGTAGAGCGCCGCCGGCACGTTGCGCACGCGGAAGATGAAGGTCGTCATCATCCTGGCGTCGGCGGAGGGGCGTTCGGCCCATTGCTTGTTCTTGGTCAGCACGACGAAGCGGGTGACGTTGCTGTCGGTATCCTCGACATTCTCCTCGATGATGTCGAGCCCGTAGAGCGTCGAGGCCAGGGCCGGCGCCAGCGCGGCCATGGTGCGGTCCTTCATCGCGGCGACCATCTTGGCGGCGCCCGCGGTGTCGCCGGCCACCGTCGCCTTCCAGCCGTTCTTGCGGATGTATTTGCGGCATTGGCCGAGGGCGTGGATGTGGCTGTGCACGGTCCTGATCTCGTCTCGCCTGACGCCGGGCAGCACCATCAGCTGGAAGTGGATCGGCAGGAAATATTCGCCGATGATGTGCAGCTTCGATTCCGGCAAGAGGTGATGGATGTCGGCGACGCGGCCGGCAATGGTGTTCTCGATCGGGATCATCGCCAGATCGGCCTTGCCGGTCTCGACCGCGTTGAAGGCGTCCTCGAAGGTCGGGCACGGCAACGGCTCCATCGACGGGAACATGTTGCGGCAGGCAGTGTCGGAATTGGCGCCCGGCTCGCCCTGGAAGGATATTTTGTTGGTCTTTTCAGGCATGCGCAGAGTCTCGGGGATTGGGGGAAGAACTTCTTAGTTGGAAAGGAGCGCCCTGGCGCGCTCGAGATCGTCCGGCGTATCGACGCCAAGCGGCACCGACTGCACGATCTCCGCATCGATGCGCATGCCGGCCTCCAGCGCCCGCAACTGCTCCAGCCGCTCGCGACGCTCCAGCGGCGACGGCCTCAGCGCAACGAAGCGCTCGAGTGCGGCGCGCCGATAGGCATAGAGGCCGATATGATGGTAGAGCGGGCCTTCGCCCCAGGGTGCGGTGGCGCGGGTGAAATAGAGCGCCCTGAGCCTCGTCGCCGAGAGTGGCGAGCCGACCAGCTTGACGACGTTCGGATTGGTCTTTTCCTCGTCGCGGACGATCTCGACGCAGAGCGTGGCGATGTCGACCGCCGCGCTCTCGAAAGGCTTAAGCGCGGCGCCGATAATAAGGGGGTCGATGGTCGGCAGATCGCCCTGCACATTGACGACCGTCTCGACGCTGTTCCCAGGGTCGAGAATGGTCAGCGCTTCGAAGATGCGGTCGGAGCCGGTTTCGTGGTCCGCCCGCGTCATCACCGCCTCGAAACCATGCGCGCGCACCGCCTCCGCAACGCTCTGCGTATCGGTGGCGACGACCACCCGGCCGAGGCCGGCCTCGGCAGCACGGCGGGCGACGTGGACGATCATCGGAGTGCCGGCGATGTCGGCCAGCGGCTTGCCCGGCAGGCGGGTCGAGGCCATGCGGGCCGGGATCAGGATGAGGGTGGACATGAGGCGGGCAGGGGCTCGAAAAAGAGGAGGACAAAAGTGGCAAAAGGTCTCACTGGCAGCGCCCTTATAGGTGTTGCAACGCCGGAGCAAAAGACCTAGTTTCCGCGCGATTTGACCGCCTCGCAGGGTGGTTCACGATACCGACGGACGGAGTGGACGGATCGGTCCGCCGGAAAAGGGAGCCTGGGGCGTATGGATTCCAACGAAGTCAACAAGCTGCTCGCCGCTTTCCTCGGCACGGTGTTCATCGTCTTTTCCGTTGGCATCGTATCCGACGCGCTGTTTGCCTCGCCGGCGCCGGAAAAGCCCGGCTTCGCCATCGAGGCGACCGAGCCCGCCGAAGGCGGCCCGGCCGCGCCCGCCGCAGAGGCCAAGCCGATCGCCGAGCTGCTGACCACCGCCAGCGCCGAAGCAGGCGCCGCCATCTTCAAGAAATGCCAGGCCTGCCATTCCGGCGAAAAGGGCGGCCCCAACAAGGTCGGCCCCGATCTGTGGGACATTATCGACCGTCCGGTCGCCGAGCATGAGGGCTTTGCCTATTCGGCCGGCATGAAGGAGTTCTCCAAGGGCGGCAGCGAGAAGTGGACCTACGACAATCTCAACCACTTCATCACCTCGCCGAAGAAGTTCGTGAAGGGCACCGCGATGGGCTTCGCCGGCCTGCCGAAGGACGAGGACCGCGCCAACGTCATCGCCTATCTGCGCACGCTGTCGGACAATCCGAAGCCGCTGCCGGCGCCCGGCGCCTCGGCCGAAAACGCGCCCGCCAAGCCGGCCGAAGGTGCAGCCCCTGCCAAGCCGGCAGAAGGCGCGGCGCCCGCCGCTCCGGTCGCACCCGCAAAATAACAAAACTGTAATGGTATAATCCTTGAAAAAGCCGGGTTCAGCCCGGCTTTTTCGTTAGGAAAAATGCATATGCGACGACAAAGCCGCTCGGTTGCGGTTTTCAGTGGCGCCAAATGATCTAGATTGGGCCCAGACGCTATGGTGACGGCGCTATATCGCGAAGAGGAGAACGCATGACGGTTGGCCGAGCGCGGACGCTTCTGAAATCGGTGCTGATGCTGGCTGCTTTTGCCGGCGGCCTGCAGGCGGCCTTAGCGGACGAATGGCGCACGACCTCGTCGCTGATCGGCGAGTCCAAATACGGCGACAATTTCCACCACTACGACTACGTCAACCCGGATGCACCCAAGGGCGGCACAGTGAATTCCGTGGTGCTTGGCACGTTCGACAGCTTCAATCCATACATCGTGCAGGGTTCGCCGGCAGCCGGCTTCGCGCAGTTCGGCGGCGGCCTGCTCTACGACACGCTGATGGAGCAGGCGACCGACGAAGGCAGCACCAGCCATCCGCTGATCGCTGATGCCTATAAATATCCGGCCGACTATTCCTCGGCGACCTACCGGCTCGACCCGCGGGCGAAATGGCATGACGGCCAGCCGATCACCACCGACGACGTGATCTGGTCTTTCCAGGTGCTGAAGGCCAACAGCCCGCAATACAGCCGCTATTTCGAAAACGTCACCGACGCGGTCGCCATCTCCAACCGCGAGGTCGAGTTCCATTTCAACCAGAAGGGCAACCGGGAACTACCGAAGATCATCGGCGATCTCGTCGTGCTGCCCAAGCACTGGTGGGAAGGCACCGACGCCAGCGGCAAGAAGCGCGACGTCACCAGGCCAACGCAGGAGCCGCCGCTCGGCTCGGCCGCCTATAAGATCGCCAGCTTCAAGCCGGGTTCGGAAATCGTCTGGCAGCGCGTCCCCGATTACTGGGCGGCCAAGCTGCCGGTGAAAATCGGCCGCGAGAATTTCGACAGGCAGCGTTTCACCTATTTTCTCGACGACAATGCCGCCTGGCAGGCCTTCACCAAGGGCGGGCTTGACGACATCAAGCCGGAGAACAGTTCGAGGCGCTGGAACACGGCATATAATTTCCCGGCAGTCCAAGCCGGCGACGTCATCAAGAAGGAATTCAAGACCGCGTCGCCCGAGCCGATGCAGGCCTTCATGCTCAACACCAGGCGCCCGCTGTTCCAAGATCGCCTGGTGCGCGCCGCCTTGATGTACCCGTTCGACTTCGAGACGATGAACCGGACCCTGTTCTTCGGTTCCAACACCCGCACCAGCAGCTATTTCCAGGGCACGGAACTGGCGTCGAGCGGCCTGCCGCAAGGCAAGGAACTGGAAATACTCGAGGAGTACCGCGACAAGCTGCCGCCTGAAGTCTTTACCCAGGAATTCAAGCTGCCGGTCTACGACACCCCTCAGGCTGAGCGCAAATACCTGAAGACGGCGGTCGATCTGTTCGCCAAGGCCGGCTGGGTCATCAAGGGCGGCAAGATGGTCAACGCCAAGACCGGCGAACCGTTCAAATTCGAGATCCTCGGTTGGAACGACACCGACCAGGTCATCGCCAGCCCCTATATCGCCAATCTGCGCAAGATCGGCGTCGACGCGACGCTGCGCCTGATCGACCAGACCCAGTATATCAACCGCGTCACCCATTTCGACTTTGACGTGGTCACTTCGATACTCGGCCAGTCGGACTCTCCCGGCAATGAACAGCGCGATTTCTGGAGCTCCAAGGCCGCCGATTCGCCGGGATCGCGCAATTACGCCGGCATCAAGGACCCGGTCGTCGATGCGCTGGTCGACCGGATCATCTATGCCACCGACCGCGACGATCTGGTTGCTGCCACCCATGCACTCGACCGGGTGCTGTTGTGGAATTTCTACGTCGTGCCGCAATATTACCGCGCCGTGGTCTGGCTGGCCTACTGGAACAAGTTCGGTATGCCGGAAAAGCAGCCCGCCTATATCGGCGTCGACCAGAATTCCTGGTGGATCGATCCGGTCAAGGAAAAGGCGCTGGCGGCCAAATACAAGAGTGGCAATTGATGGCGGCGCTGCCCCGTCGCGACTTCCTCGCCCTGGGCGGTGCCGCCGCGGCCGCAGCGCTGCTGCCAGGCCGGGCTTTCGCCACGATTCCGACCGGCGTGAAACTGCACGGCCTGTCGGCCTTCGGCGATCTCAAATATCCTCCGGATTTCACGCATTTCGAATATGTCAATCCGGACGCTCCCAAGGGCGGCCGGATGAATTTCGCTCCGCCGAACTCCACCCTCAATCAGAGCTTCCTGACTTTCAACACGCTGAACTCGCTGGTGCTGAAAGGGGATTCGCCGCCGCGTACCGAGCTCTGCTTCGATTCGCTGATGGCAAGGGCAGTCGATGAGCCGGATGCGGTCTACGGCCTGCTGGCCGAATCCGTCACCTTGTCGCAGGACCGCAATGGCTACCGCTTCAGCCTGCGGCCGCAAGCGCGTTTCCATGATGGCTCGCCGCTGACCGCCGAAGACATTGCCTTCGCCTTGAACCTCTACAAAGACCGGGGACATCCGAACCTTTCCCAAGCGCTGCGGCATATGACGAATGCGGTCGCAGTCGATCCGCTTACGGTCAACCTTACCTTCAACGGCCAGCAGTCCGCGCAGAATATCCTCGCCGTCGTCGCAATGCCGATCGTGTCCAAAGCTTTCTATACGGCCAACGATTTCGACGCCTCGACGATGACCCCTCCGCTCAGCTCCGGGCCGTACCGAATGGGGCGGGTCGTGGCCGGGCAGACTGTCGAATATGAACGCGTCGCCGACTATTGGGGCCGCGATCTGGCCTTGAACCGCGGGCTGAATAATTTCGACCGCATCCGTATCGATTTCTATCTTGATCGCCAGGCAGCATTTGAAGCGTTCAAGAAAGGGGATACGCATTTTCGCGAGGAGTTCACCGCGCGGGTATGGGCGACCGGCTACGATTTTCCCGCGCTGAAGGATGGCAGGGTCCTCAAACGCGAATTTCCCGGCGAGAAAACGCCCTCCATGCAGGCTGCCGCGCTGAACCAGCGCCGCCCTCAGTTCCGCGACGTACGCGTGAGACGGGCAATCGCCTATTGCTTCGACTTCGAATGGACCAAACGGGTGCTGTTTTTCGGTTCTTACGAGCGTTCGCAATCGAACTTCGAGCGATCGGATTACAAGGCCGAGGGCCTGCCCTCATCCCAGGAACTGAAACTCCTGGAGCCGTTTCGAGCCGAGTTGCCGCCGGAGACCTTCGGCGAACCGGTGATGCAACCCGTCTCCGACGGTTCTGGACACGACCGCAAGCTGCTGCGCGAGGCTTCGAGGCTGCTCGCCGAAGCCGGCTGGAAGCGAGCGGGCAATTTCGTCGTCAACGACAAGGGCGAGCGACTGCAGGTGGAAATGCTGGCCGAGGACGAGGGCCTGGTTCGCATTTTCGCGCCGTGGTCCGAGAATATGAAGGCGATCGGCATCGATGCTTCGATCCGGCAGGTCGACTCGACGCAATTCGAAGCGCGGCAGAGCAGCTACGATTTCGACTTCAACATGCTCGCATGGTCGATCGGGGCGACGCCCACCGCTGACGGTTTGGAGATCCTCTATGCTTCCCAGATGGCGAAAACGCCGGGGATGCGCAACTATCCCGGTACGGAAAGCAAAGCCATCGACGCGCTGATCGAGGCAGCCGGCAAGGCGCAGAGCCGCATCGAACTCGTCACCGCGCTCAATGCGCTCGATCGGGTCTTGCGCGCGCGGCTAGACTGGATTCCAACATATCATCTGGCGAATCACCGAGCGGCGTTCTGGGACATGTTCGGCTTTCCCGCTCAAAAGCCGGATTACGACTTCCCGGTCGAGACGTCGTGGTGGTTCGACAAAGACAAGGCGGCAAAGATTGGCAAAGGCTGAATTTCTTGCGGGCGTTGGCGCCGCCCCTCACCTGCCTGCCGGCATCCTCTCCCCGTATAGCGACGGGGAGAGGGGTGCCTTCGCCGGGGATTTCGCCAACTACAAACGTCGCAACAAAGGCGCCGAGACTGCGGCCAGCCCCTTTCTCCCCGTCCCTATACGGGGAGAAATGTCCGGCAGGACAATGAGGGGCGGCGCCAATGTTGAAAATTGGTCTGAGGCGATTGGCTTGGGCGCAATGGTCCTCCTCAAGGAAGAAAACATCTGATGGGCGCCTATATACTGCGCCGCATCCTGTTGATGATCCCGACCCTGTTCGGCATCATGGCGGTGTCCTTTGCCGTCATCCAGTTCGCGCCGGGCGGGCCGGTCGAGCAGGTCATCGCCAGGCTGACCAACCAGGGCGGCAGCGATCGCCTCGGCGGCGGCGGGGGTGATGCCGGCGGCGCCAATTTCGATGTCGCCGGCGACGTCGGCTCGAAATACCGCGGCGCCCAAGGGCTCGACCCGGAATTCATCAAGAAACTGGAGAAGCAGTTCGGTTTCGACAAGCCGCCACTCGAGCGCTTCGGCATGATGTTGTGGAACTATCTCCGCTTCGATTTCGGCGACAGCTATTTCCGCGACATATCGGTGCTCGACCTGATCCTGGAAAAGATGCCGGTGTCGATCTCGATCGGGCTGTGGATTACGCTCTTGTCGTATCTGATCTCGATCCCGCTCGGCATCCGCAAGGCGGTCAAGGACGGCTCCACTTTCGACGTCTGGACCAGCGGCGTCGTCATCGTCGGTTACGCCATTCCGGGTTTCCTGTTCGGCATATTGCTGATGGTGCTGTTTGCCGGCGGCTCGTTCTGGGACTGGTTCCCGTTGCGCGGAATCACCTCGGACAATTGGGACCAATTGTCATGGCCGGCGCGGATCGTCGACTATTTCTGGCACATGACCTTGCCGTTGACGGCGCTGGTGCTGTCGGCCTTCGCCACGACGACGCTTTTGACCAAGAATTCCTTCCTCGAGGAAATCCGCAAGCAATATGTGGTCACCGCCCGCGCCAAGGGCCTGTCGGAGCGGCAGGTGCTTTATGGCCACGTCTTCCGCAACGCCATGCTGATCGTCATCGCCGGTTTTCCCGGCGCCTTCATCTCGGCCTTTTTCACCGGGTCGCTGCTGATCGAGAACATCTTTTCGCTCGACGGCCTCGGCCTGCTCGGCTTCAACTCGGTCGTGCAGCGCGACTATCCGGTGGTCTTCGCCAATCTCTACATCTTCTCGCTGCTTGGCCTGTTCGTCGGGCTGCTGTCCGACCTGATCTACACCTGGGTCGATCCGCGCATCGACTTCGAGCGGAGAGACGTCTGATGGCGCAAGCCGCAGCCGAAACGGCGCCGCCTCGGATCGCGCGGCCCTTCCTGTCGCCGCTCAACCAGCGGCGCCTGCAGAACTTCAAGTCCAACCGGCGCGGCTACTGGTCGTTGTGGATATTCCTGTTCCTGTTCGTGCTGTCGCTGGTTTCCGAACTGGTCGCCAACGACAAGCCGATCATCGCCTCCTACAAGGGCGAGATCCTGTTTCCTGTCCTGGTCGCCTATCCCGAGGAGAAGTTCGGTGGCTTCTACGCGGTCACCGACTATCGCGACCCGGTCATCCAGGACGAGATCAATGCCAACGGCTGGATGGTCTGGCCGCCGGTGCGCTACTCCTACCAGACCGTCAACAACGCTATTCCCGAAGCAGCACCCACCAAGCCGTCCTGGCTCTACGACAAGAAGACGCGCTGCAACCAGTATCCGAAAGGCGAAGCGGACCCCAATTGCAACGTCGGCAACTGGAACTGGCTGGGCACCGACGACCAGGCCCGCGACGTGCTGGCGCGCGTCATCTACGGCTTCAGGATATCGGTGCTGTTTGGCCTGATCCTGACTGCCGGCTCGGCGCTGATCGGTGTGGCGGCCGGCGCCCTGCAGGGCTATTTCGGCGGCTGGACCGACCTTCTGTTCCAGCGCTTCATCGAGATCTGGTCGGCGATACCGGTGCTGTATCTGCTCCTGATCGTCGCCGCCATCCTGCCGCCCGGCTTCTTCATCCTGCTCGGATTGATGCTGCTGTTTTCGTGGGTGGCACTGGTCGGCGTGGTGCGGGCCGAGTTCCTGCGCGCCCGGAATTTCGAATATGTCAATGCGGCGCGCGCGCTCGGCGTGTCCAACATCACCATCATGTTCCGGCATCTGCTGCCCAACGCCATGGTGGCGACGCTGACCTTCCTGCCGTTCCTGCTCAGCGGCTCGATCTCGACGCTGACCTCGCTCGACTATCTCGGCTTCGGCCTGCCGCCCGGCTCCGCCTCGCTCGGCGAGCTGTTGAAGCAGGCGCAGCGCAACCTCAACGCCCCCTGGCTCGGCATTTCCGGCTTCGTCGTCATCTCGCTGATGCTGTCGCTGCTGGTCTTCGTCGGCGAGGCGACGCGCGACGCCTTCGATCCGCGCAAGACGTTCAGATGAGCGAAACCCCACTGCTCTCGGTCCAGGATCTCAGCGTCGCCTTCACGCAAGGTGGCGACCAGTCGATCGCCGTCGACCATATCTCCTTCGACCTCGCCAAGGGCGAGACGGTGGCGCTGGTCGGCGAATCCGGCTCCGGCAAGTCGGTCACCGCGCTGTCGGTGCTGAAGCTGCTGCCCTATCCGACCGCCAGCCACCCGTCGGGAAAGATCCTGTTCCTCGGCGCCGACCTGCTTGCCGCGGACGAGAGAGACCTGCGCCGCGTGCGTGGCAACAAGATCACCATGATTTTCCAGGAGCCGATGACCTCGCTCAACCCGCTGCACACGATCGAGCAGCAGATCGTCGAGGTGCTGAAGCTGCACCAGGGGCTGGGGGACCGCAAAGCCAAGGCGCGCACGCTGGAACTTCTGCACGAGGTCGGCATCCGCGAACCGGAGAAACGGCTCGACGCTTATCCGCACCAGCTTTCCGGCGGCCAGCGTCAGCGCGTCATGATCGCCATGGCGCTCGCCAACGAGCCTGAACTGTTGATCGCCGACGAGCCGACGACGGCGCTCGACGTCACCGTCCAGGCGCAGATCCTCGAATTGCTGGCCGGCCTGAAAAGCCGCAAGAACATGTCGATGCTGTTCATCACCCACGATCTCGGCATCGTCAGGAAGATCGCCGACCGGGTCTGCGTGATGACCAAGGGCAAGATCGTCGAGACCGGCCCGACCAAGGAGATATTCGCCAATCCGCAGCACGCCTATACGCGGCATCTGCTTGCCGCCGAGCCGAAAGGCAAGCCGCCGGCGGCCAACCAGGCCGCCAAGCCGGTGATGGTCGGCAAGGACGTCAAGGTCTGGTTTCCGATCAAGAAGGGCTTCTTCCGGCGCACCGTCGACAATGTGAAGGCAGTCGACGGCATCGACGTCACCGTGCGGGCCGGTCAGACGCTTGGCGTCGTCGGCGAGTCCGGCTCAGGCAAGACGACGCTCGGTCTGGCGCTGGCCAGGATGATCTCGTCGACCGGGACCATCCAGTTCAACGGACGCGGCATCGATCAGCTGTCCTTCAACGAAATGCGGCCGTTGCGGCGCGAGCTGCAGATCGTCTTCCAGGATCCGTTCGGTTCGCTCAGTCCGCGCATGTCGGTCGCCGAGATCATCGAGGAGGGGTTGAAGATCCACGAGCCGAAGCTGTCGCCCGATGCGCGCGACGAGCGTGTCGTCGACGTGCTGAAGGAAGTCGGCCTCGATCCGGCGACGCGCAACCGCTATCCGCACGAATTCTCCGGCGGCCAGCGCCAGCGCGTCGCCATCGCGCGCGCCATGGTGCTCAACCCGCGTTTCGTCATGCTGGACGAGCCGACCTCGGCGCTCGACATGAGCGTGCAGGCGCAGGTCGTCGACCTCTTGCGCAGCCTGCAGGCCAAGCACGACCTCGCCTACCTCTTCATCAGCCATGATCTGAGGGTCATCCGCGCGCTCGCCAACGAAGTCATCGTCATGCGCAACGGCAGGATCGTCGAGGCCGGTCCTTCCGAACAGATTTTCGGCAACCCGCGGACCGACTACACAAAGGCGTTGATCTCGGCCGCCTTCAAGATCGAAACGGCGCCGGTCGGCATCGTCAGCGAGTAGATTTTCGCCAGAGATCATGCACAAAATCAAAACGCTGCCGCGCCCTTGCGCGTCGGGACGCGAAAGCTGTTGGTAAAAAGGGAAAAACAATCCGCAATGGAAAAAGGCCGCATCCTGCTCGCCCTCACCGGTATTCATCCGCTGCGCTGGCGCGAACTACTGTCGGCGGAGCGCGAAGTGGTGCTCGAGCCGAATGGCGCCGGCGATCCGTCGATCACCTATGCGGTGGTGTGGAAACAGCGGCCGAACCTGTTGTCGTCGCTGCCCAATCTGCGGGCTATCTTCTCGATCGGCGCGGGCGTCGACCACATTTTCGCCGATCCCACCTTGCCCGACGTACCGGTCGTCAAGGTGGTGGCCGACAACCTGACCCAGTACATGACCGAATACGTCGTCTGGCGGGTGCTCGACCACCATCGCCAGGGCATGCTCTACCGCGCCCAGCAGCAAAAGAAGATCTGGCACGAACCGCAGCAGCGGCCGGCCGGCGACATCTCGGTCGGCATTATGGGGCTCGGCACGCTTGGCCGCGCGGCGGTATCGGTGCTGTTGTCGCTCGGCTTTCCCGTTAATGGCTGGTCGCGCAGCGACCGGCCGATGCAAGGGGTCTCGACTTACGCGGGCGAGGCCGGCCTGATCCCGTTCCTCAACGCCACCGACATCCTGGTGGTGCTTCTGCCGCTGACGCCGCAGACGCACGGCATCATCAACCACGGCGTGCTGAAGGAGCTGCGCAAGCGCAACGGCCTCGGCGGGTCGGTGCTGATCAATGCCGGGCGCGGCAGGCTGCAGAAGGACGTTGACATTTTGCGCGCACTTGACGACGGCACGCTGAAGGAAGCCAGCCTCGACGTGTTCGAGGTCGAGCCGCTGCCGAAGACCAGCCCGCTATGGAGCCATCCGAAAGTATTCGTGACGCCGCACGCGGCGGCAACCTCCGATCCGGTCCACCTGGCGCCGATCATGCTGCGTCAGATGGACGCCTTCGAGCGCGGCGAAGCGCTGGAAAATGTCGTGGACCGCAACGCGGGATATTGATTTTCTAGAGCGCCGCTTCTCAGTCTCAGCCCCAGCCGAGCGGCACGTAGTCGATCTCCATGAACGCCTCGACTTCCGGGATCCAGCGGTCGCGGACGAAGGCGACGTGGTCGGGATGATCGTTGTAGCCGGAATAGGCCCGCTGATCGGCGAACTCCATCGAGAAGCCGAAGCGGTAGTCGTTCTTGGGGCTGACCTGCCGCAACTGCTCGAAATGCGTGACGCCCTTAATCGCCGTGAGGATTCTTTTGGCGTCGGCGAGGAACCTTTTTTCCTCGAGCGAATGCGGCGGGTGCTTCAGCGTGAACACGACGGTGTGACGGATCATTTTCTGCTCCTGCGATGTCGATCCTGTTATGCGCTGTCGGCCCAGGCGCGGATCAGGTTATAGGCGATCGCCCCCTTCGGCGGCGTCACCAGGCCGCCCGGATGCTCGCGGGCCAGCATCGAGAGCACCTCGTCGCGAAAGAACCAGCGGCAATCTTCCAGCTCGTTGAGGTCGGGCTGGATATCGTCGTTGAGCGGTTCGCCGAAGCAGCCGATCATCAGCGAATAGGGGAACGGCCAGGGCTGGCTGGCGTGGTAGACGACGCGGCCAAGCCTGATGCCGGCTTCCTCCAGCGTTTCGCGGCGCACCGCCGCCTCGATCGTCTCTCCCGGCTCGATGAAACCGGCGAGCGCCGAATACATGCCGGGCCCGAAATGCCGGCCGCGGCCGAGCAGGCATTTTTCGCGCGTTGCCGTCAGCATGATCGCCACCGGGTCGGTGCGCGGAAAGTGCTCCGTACCGCAGGCCGGGCAATGCCGCTTGTAGCCGCCCGCCCGCATCTCGGCTTCGGTGCCGCATTTGCTGCAGAAGCGATGGCTGGCATGCCAGGCGAGCAGCGCCGCCCCTTGCGCCAGCGCGCCGGCCGCCGCTTCGTCGATCAGCCCCTGCATATAGACCGAGCGATAGTCGATCGCCTTGATCGTCTCGGGAAGCTGCTCGGGCTCGACCCCGGCCGGCACCGCCAGCACCGGACCGCTTTCGGAAAAGCCGAGCAGGACGCCATTTTCGAGCGATGCCTCGAGCGGCCGGCATTCGGCCGCGCCGAACCAGGGGTCGAATGCGCCCTGCGCAAGCTTCAGATAGAGCCGGCCGCCACGCATCAGCAAAAGCCGCGCCGAGGGATCGGCGAGCGCCTTTTCGACGGAATCGTCGGCGCGGTTTTCGGATTGCCGGTCGATAATGTTGCCGGCGAAGCCGACGAACTGGCTCGGCTCGCGCAAGGGCGCGTCAAACAGGCGAAAGCTCATGCAGACTCGGGAAGGTTCAAGATGGACACGGGAGAGGCTTATAGCGCTGCCTTGATCTTTTCCGCAAACTTGCGAAGGTCGGAGCGCTGATAGGGCTCGCGCAGGCCGTGCCCCCATACCGGTCCGGGCCAGCCGGGATCGCCTTCCGAGCGCGCAATGACGTGTACATGCAACTGGCGCACGATGTTGCCGAGTGCGCCGGTGTTGATCTTGGTGCAGCCGGTCACGCGCTTGAGCGCCAGCGCCACCATGTTGGTCTCGAAGGTCAGCATCGCCTGGTCCAGCGGCGTCATGTCGTGGATTTCCTCGATGCCCGGCCGCTGCGGCACCAGCAGCAGCCACGGCCAGCGGCGGTCGTTCATGACGCGCAATTCGCACAGGCCGAGCCACATCAGCTGTTCGCTGTCGGCCTCCAGCTGGGCGTCAAGCGTGAATCCGGCCTTGAGGCCCGGCAGCATCGGCGTTTCTCTCACTTTTTGACGTTTTTTGAACTCCATCGACGCTAGAGCGGCTTCCGAAGGGCCGCAAGGGGCCGCAAGCAACATTGGCCGTCGTGGCGCTGATTGTTCGCGAAGAAGTGAGGTATGGCCGGTCAAGACCTGGGTTCCTCGCCCCCGCGAAGCGGGGGAGAGGTGGCCGCGAAGCGGCCGGAGAGGGGGCCTTCGTAGGGCGCAGTCCCCTCTCCGTGGGGGGGGGGGCGCACCCCCCCACACCCCCGAGAAGGGGGGGGGGGGGTTAAAGAAATAAAGAAGCCGGCCGTCGGAAGAGTGGGATGAAATGGGGTGTGGGGAGAGAAAAAATA